>CALCIK010000050.1 GCA_937907475.1 uncultured Bacteroidota bacterium
TATGATTTCAATTATTGTAAAAAGATATTAAGTACTTTTCGTACAGCCTCTAAGACCCCTACCAACTGCCGAATCTTCGAGGAGGTAAGGTTTCTATTGTGGATGTTAAAGCAACAGATCAGGCAAACCGAAACTACATCATCGAAATGCAAATTGCTGAGATTGATGGTTTCGGGAAAAGAGTATTGTATTACACATCAAAATCTTATAGCTCTCAAATTTCGAGATCAGAATTTTACCAAAAACTCAATCCCGTTATTTTTATCGGAATTCTTGAATTTGGATTTACGCAAAATCCTCATTATCTCAACCGTAGTCAGGTTAGAGACGTGGAAACCGGTGAAAGAACCCTTCACGATATTGAATTTAATTTTATAGAACTGCCAAAGTTCAACAAACAACTGCTCGAGTTAGAGACACTGACCGATAAATGGATTTTCTTCATAAAAAATGCTGAAAACCTAGACGTGATGCCCGAAAATATCAATGATGAGGGGTTAAAAAGTGCTTATGATGAAGCCAACAAATTCACTTGGACTAAAGATGAATTAGAGGCTTATGATTACGTGTCTATGAGGGAAGGGGATACAAAAGCCCGTTTTGATTTCGTAACTAAAAAAGCATTACAAGAAGGTGAGTTAAAAGGGAGGACGGATGAGAAGTTAGAAGTTGCCAAAAGCGGAATTTCAAAAGGGTACAGCAATGAAGTGATTGCAGACCTAACGGGATTGAGCATGGAAGAAATCGAAACAATACGGAACGAACTTAATCATTGACCTGATGGTTAAATTCAACTTAGTATGTCTTTACATGACATGCCCATTATCTAATTTAATCCGCTAAAATCTGTATGAGTTTTTTAGCCTTTTTTACCGCACTGTTTTCGGTCATCAACCCTTTGGGAGCCATCCCGCTCTATATCAGCTTGTCGCAACACTTTACCCCATCGGTGCGCAACGAGCAAGTACTGAAAGCAAGTATTTTTGTGGTCATTATTTTAGTAACCTTCTTACTTGCAGGCACTTTTATCCTGAATTTTTTCAACATCACCATCGAAGGGATGAGAATTGCCGGCGGACTCATGATTATTCGCTCAGCCTACAATATGTTGGATGGTAATTTTAAGAAAGGGAAAGCCATCAGCGCGAAAGTTGAAGAAGAAGCCATGACCAAAGAAGACATTTCCTTCTCACCATTGGCAATGCCCATGCTCGCCGGGCCGGGTTCTATCTCCCTGATTATCAGTACTGTAGCAGGTGTTGACAACCCCATTGAGTATGGTTATATGATTTTGGCCATCTTGTTACTCGCCCTTTCGGTATATATCATTTTCCGGTTTTCACCCCTTTTGTTTGCCCGTATTGGTCAAGGAGGACTTTCTGCTATGCAACGCATCATGGGTTTTATTGTCTTGACCGTAGGCATACAGTTTATCATAAACGGCATTTCACCCATTGTCAAAACGCTGCTCAAAGGAGTTTAGCTAAAAAAGGAATGTTAAACCGGTAATGGGGTAGGGTAGGATCTTTACGGAAAAAACCCGAATAGTGCCGACTAACAGTTTTCCCGATGTTGGGGGACATTTAATGCTATACTACTAATGAACCGAAATGATAACTGATGCCGTCGGAAACCATCAGCATGTAAAAACCCTTAGCAAGGTTCAAATTACACAGGCGCACCATTTTGTTCATCATCGGAGAAACAGGAATGACCTCATCCTTGGTAAACAACAAACTTCCATCCAGACTGTAGATTCGCAAACTGAGTTGTTGCCCGATAGTTTTCGGTATTTCGACCGTAAAGTCATTGCCACTTTCGGTTCTTGCAGTTTTAATCGCAAGGTTCATGACTTAATAGATTAGGGTTTAGTAAATTTTCAGGGTGTAAACGCAATCTAAACGCAAAATATGAGCCAAAAATTATTCTACCCCTATTTTACGCCTTTGTTTAAAGCATTTAGGCTCAAAAAATCACATAATTTAACCTTTCAGGTCGAAAACCTAGCGACAAGCATAGTCTCATTTAGGAGGCCTTTTGTCAAAAACACCCTATATCCGATAGTAACGTCCCGCACTTTCAATCGAAACCATTCACAAATGTAGCTTGACATCTCATCCCACCTATTTTTATTTTTAGCGTTTTGAGGGTCAAATTGTTCCCCTGCAAGAACGCCTTGCGCCTCTGCAAAGAATCAAAGTCCCCCTGCAAAGAACCAAAACGCCCCTGCAAATAAGTTAAGCCCCCCGTGTTTTTGAAAAAATCAGACCGACAACAGTTTTTATCCCCTCGGGTTTATTCATCAACACACCTGCCATGAAGCAAAGCCACCCTGTTTTGGGACAAATCCCACCTGCTAAGGTTTTTGGCCCCTTTGTTTTATTTCAAAACACCCCTGCAATGGAGCATTGTCAACCTGTTTTATCAATTTGTCAACCGACAAAAGGGCTTTGCCAACCGTAAAAATTGTTGTTTTCACCCCAACGGAACAGGGGTCAATCAACAGGAGGTGCGCTTTTATTTGGTTTGGTTGATGTTTTTGGCGCTGAGGTGGATGGTGATTGATGTTGAGCGGGCTTTTATTGATTGAGAGAGAAGGCATCACCTGATCGTCTGTGGGGGGTATGGACAATGGCGGGGAAGTAACATCATTGAAAACGCATAAGCAGAATCGAATATCGAGTTACAACGGTTAAAAAACGTTGTCATAGCACCAAAAGCCCGGGCTATTTGTTTAAATTCACCGCTCCATCAACGGAAGGTGATAATCTATGATGATACCCGAACAAACAGTTGCTACCATATTAGACTCTGCTCGCATTGAGGAGGTGGTTGGTGATTTTGTAACCCTCAAACGGCGAGGGGTCAATTTGTTGGGGGTATGCCCGTTCCACAATGAAAAAACGCCTTCTTTTACGGTATCGCCCAGCAAGGGGATTTACAAATGTTTTGGTTGCGGGGCAGCCGGCAGCTCGGTAAAGTTTGTGATGGAGCACGAAAAAATGACCTATCCCGAAGCACTTCGCTACCTCGCTAAAAAATACAACATCACGATTGAAGAGGTTAACAACGAAGAAAGCCTTCAGGAAAAACAACATTTAGACAGCCTTTACATTTCGACCGATTTTGCCCGTCAACATTTTACCAACAACCTTTTACACACCGACGAAGGGCAAAGTGTGGCACTCAGCTATTTTAAAGAGCGTGGGTTTACCCCCGGCACGATTGAGCAATTTCAATTGGGATACAGCCTCGAAAGCTACGATGCCTTGTTAAAGGAAGCTCAAAAAGGACAGTATAGCGTAGAGGTGCTCCAAAAAACAGGGCTGATTATTCAACGCGATGAGCGATTCCTTCCTTTTTTTAGGGCGAGGGTGATGTTTCCCATCCACAACCTGTCGGGTAAGGTGGTGGCTTTTGCCGGACGCACGTTGTCGAAAGACAAGAAGCAACCCAAGTACATCAATTCGCCCGAAACGGATATATATGTCAAGAGCAAAATCCTTTACGGCATTTTCTTTGCCAAAAAAGAAATTCGCCAAAAAGACGAGTGTATCTTGGTGGAGGGTTATACCGATGTGATTTCATTGGTTCAGGCGGGAATCGAAAACGTAGTTGCTTCATCAGGCACCTCGCTCACGATTGATCAAATTAGGCTTATCAACCGTTTCACGCCCAATATCACCATGCTTTACGATGGCGATGCGGCGGGTATTAAAGCCGCTTTGCGCGGGGTGGATTTGATATTGGAGGAAAACATGAACGTGAAAGTGGTTGTGTTACCTCCAGACGAAGACCCCGACAGCTATGTGAAAAAGCATGGTAAGACCGAAACCCTGCAATACATACACCAAAACGCCAAAGATTTTGTGTTTTTTAAAACCCAACTCTTGTTGGAAGAAGCGGGTTCAGACCCGATTAAAAGAACGGCATTGGTGAGGGACATCATACAAACGATTGCGCTCATTCCCGACCCCATCAAACGACTGATGTATATCAAAGAGTGCAGTCAATTGTTGGAAGTGCCTGAAAATCTGATTATCAGCGAAACCAACCGCTTGAAGTGGAAAAAAGTAGGCAAGGACTCAGATAAAACAGATGTCGAACAAGACCAAATTCCCCCGAATCTGGATATCAACAAGGGCAAGCAAAACAAGCAAGGTAAACAACACGATGCAAACCTGCCCAACGAAACGATTTGCGAGCGCGAAATCATCCGCTTGCTCCTTGAGTTTGGAAGCAAAGAAATAGAAGTTGAAAAAGAACACCACGAAACACAGCATACCTTTATTGACCTTCAAACCGTAGCCGCCTGCATAGTGCGCGAACTTGCCGAACTCCCATTTGAAAAACCGCATTACGCCAAGATTTATACCTACTTTAAAGAGCGAATTGGCAAAGACCTTCCCCCGCCCACTTCAGACTTTTTTTTGATGAACCCCGATGAGCAAATCAGCGGTACTGCCATAGATCTCCTCACCTCACCCTACGAAATTAGCGATAATTGGGAAGCCATGCATGGCATCTTTATTACCGATGCGGTCAATCGTTTTAAAGATCAGGTTTTTGATGTCATCAACCGCTTTAAACTTACCCATATCCTGAAAATGCTAGACGATATCGGCAATCAATTGAAAACTAATCACGACCCCGATGAGCAATCCGACCTGATACACAAACATATTTTACTCTCAAAATGGAAACAAGACCTTGCCAAATTACTCGGCATTACCATTATTCGCTAACTTTGCATCGTTGTAATTTGCCCTTTACCATCTTCTCATCCTTTCTTTTACTAAACATGAAAAAATCATTCCTGCTTTTACTCATAGCACTCGTCTATTTGCCCTTAGCAGCACAGCAGCAGCAACCGGCATTCAAATCCATACCCGTTGTGGTCAAAGGCACGGTAAACAATCCGCAGGGGCGTACCATGAGCATCGCCATTTATGCCAATCCTTTGACCAACCCGTTTACCTATACTGATACACTTGATGCTAATAATCAATTTCGTATTGCCTTCGACTTGGGTATTCCCATCCCCGTACAATTAGTACATGGTCGTGGTTCGAGTGTGCCGCTTTACCTCGAACCCGGTGATAGTTTGGTCATTACCGCCAACGGTCAAAACTACGGTGGCGATATGATTTTTGAAGGCAAGGGGGTCAATCATCAGCATTATCTTCGCGATTTTGACCGTTCCTTTTTGCTGCGCGGTATTACCTACAACAATCCTCAACAGGTGAGAATGTTGGGCTTTGAACCGTATCGAAAATTTGCCGACAGTTTGCGTACCGTACAATTGCAATTTTTATCCGATTATGCCAAAAAGGTAACGCTGTCCGGAACATTTAAAGAGCTTGCAAAAATCAATATAGATTACCCTTGGGGAGCAGCGTTGCTCAATTTCCCCAACGATCATGCCCGTTTCAACGCCCAACAAACCATCGAAATCCCTGTTAATTTCAACACGTTCTTATCGGAAATGAAATTTTTGGACGATAACGCCATGCTTATTCAACCTTATGTGCAGTTCATAGATGCCTACTTCAATACAACTTTTAGCCAACAGGTTATCGGACAAAACCCCAACTATAATTTAGACAACTATTATACCGATCAATACGAGTTTGCACAAAAATCCATTAAAGGCAAAGCCATGTATTATGTGATGGCCAAAGCGTTTAACGATGGCTGCAACAACGGTCGCCTTGAAAAGATATTTAACAAATACGAGGAATTTATGACCGCCTGCCCTTATCCCGAATACAAGGAAGTGGTTGACTTTATGTACAAAAACAACAAGTATCTGGCTGCCGGAAGTCCTGCTCCTGCCTTTACGTTAGAAAGCATAGAAGGTACTCAAGTTTCGTTGAGCGATTTTAAAGGCAAAGTGGTTTACCTCGATTTTTGGGCTACATGGTGCGGGCCTTGCAAACAACAGTTGCCGCATGGTAAAAAACTAAAAGCTCAGTTTGAAGGAAAAGATGTCGTGTTTCTGTATATCTCGACCGACAAAGAACGTAGTCAATGGGAAAACTTCGTTAAAAAAGAACAACTGCCCGGCGTTCACCTCATCGCACAAGGTGCAGCAGCACAAACCATCGGACAACAATATCAGGTGCGCGGTATTCCCAAATACTTTATCATAGACCGCAACGGGAAAATAGCCAACAGCAAACCCCGCCGCCCCTCGGAACAACCATTTGTTACCCAACAAATTGAAGAGGCTTTGAGCATCCAATAATCAATGCTCTTCCACAGACAGGGGCAGGCATTACAGTTCATTGCTCCATAAGAACACTATTAATCAACAAGTCTTATCCCTATGCGAAAAGGAAGTCTCCTTGAAAACCTGCCTATTACCCAAATTGTTGCCGAAGGTAAAGGCATTGCCCGCTTAGAGGGTATGGTTGTTTTTGTCGAAGATGCCGTGCCCGGTGATGTGGCGGATGTGCGAATTATGGAAAAACGCTCCGATTACGCCACCGCCAAAGTGGTAACCCTCAAACAAGCATCGCCCGATCGCATCGAACCTTTTTGCAGTCATTTCGGAACCTGTGGCGGATGTAAATGGCAGTATTTAGCCTATCCGCAGCAAGCCGCCTATAAACAACAGATTACCCAAGAAGCGTTTACGCGGATTGGTAAATTGCAGTTCCCCCCATTAAACCCCATCATCACCCCCACGTTGACGGAGTATTACCGCAACAAAATGGAGTTTACCTTTTCCAACCGCCGGTGGTTGCTGCAAGACGAAGCCGACAGCGAGCAAAAGCAAATAGACCGCCGCGCGTTGGGCTTCCATGTCAAGGGCATGTACGATAGGGTGGTTAATCTTCAGCATTGTTACCTACAGGCTTCTCCATCTAACGAAATTAGAAACGAAGTTTATGACTATTGCATCCGTCACGACCTCCCTTTTTACGATATTAAAGTCCGCAACGGATATTTGCGAAACCTGCTTATTCGCACCTCTACCCTTGGACAATTGATGGTGGTTTTCGCTTTCAATTTTGACAACCCCGAATGGCATCTTCCGCTATTAGAACACGTCCGCGAAAAGTTCCCACAAATCACCTCGCTTTGTTACACCATTAACAGCAAGCGCAACGATATGTGGTTCGACCTTGACATCATCACCCATTCAGGGGACGATCATATCATCGAACAAATCGGACATTGTCAATATAAAATCAGTCCAAAATCGTTCTTTCAGACCAACAGTCATCAAGCTCTTCGGTTATACAATGTCATTGACCAAATGGCTGGATTGACCGGCAACGAAATGGTGTATGATCTTTATACCGGTACCGGTAGCATAGCGATATTTCTTGCCCAAAAATGCAAACAGGTCATCGGGATAGAAGAAGTGGAAGCCGCTATTGAAGATGCCAAGCACAATGCCGAACTTAATGGCATTACAAATGCCCAATTCTATGCGGGCGATGTGCGTAAAATACTAGTGCCGGAGTTCACCTTTCAACACGGAAAACCCGATGTACTGATTACCGATCCCCCAAGAGCCGGTATGCACCCCGATGTGGTCAAACAAATCCTATCCCTCGAACCCAAACGCGTCGTCTATGTCAGTTGCAATCCCGTTACGCAAGCCCGCGACCTGCAAGTGTTGACCCAAGAATACAAAATAGACCAATTACAGCCCATAGACATGTTTCCGCATACCTATCATATCGAAAACGTAGCGTTATTGAGCAGGAATTAAGAAGTGAATTGTGAATAGTCAATAGATTTAAGTCAATAGACATAAGATTTTAGACAATAATAGACTAAAGACTTTCAACCTACAGCTTTCTACTTACTACTTATTCCTTACTACTTCCCACTTACTACTTCCCACTTATCACTTGTTAACTTTCATTCCAACGGTAGGTGGTAATATCAAACCCTGCCAAATCCAATACACGGTCAACAATCGTGGCAGCAAGGTCTTCAAACGTTGTGGGTCGACTGTAAAAAGAAGGGGAGGCGGGACAGATAATCCCTCCGGCTTCGGTAATCGTTTTCATGTTGTTGATTTGGATTAACCCATACGGGGCATCGCGAACGACTAAAATCAACTTGCGCCGTTCTTTGAGCATCACGTCTGCTGCGCGGGTAATCAAATCATCGGAAAACCCATTGGCAATACGGCTCATCGTTCCCATGGAACATGGACAGGCAATCATAGTATCGTACTTGGCAGAACCCGATGCAAAGGGAGCAAAGAAGTTGTTTTTTTGGTAAATGGTAAAAGGATAAGCATTGTAACCTTTATTGCCCAATTCAAATTCCCAAACATCAACGGCGTTGTCAGACAAGACTACGCCCACCTCTTGCACTTGTTCGCTCAACAGAACAAGGCGGTCTAAAAGCACCTTTGCATACACTGAACCACTTGCACCGGTGATGGCAACTACTACTTTTCGTTTCATTTTGTTTTATTTTTGTCAAAAAACACGTCAAAAGGTGAATTGTGCTTCAAAACTCCCTATCTTGCGAGGCATTTCAACTATTTTACAATGTTATTTATAATATTGTGTTCATCACTCATAAACATCATTACCTTATGAGCAAGATTCTTTTTACTTTAACGGCATTTGCTTGCCTGATGTTCATGTCTTTTTCTACATTGAACAACAATGACGGAGACGACAGTTCTACCAAAGACAACAAGTTAAAAATTCACTGGATTTCGTTTGAAGAAGCCGTAAAAAGGAATGAAGAAAACCCCAAGAAGCTTTTTGTTGACCTTTACACCGATTGGTGTACATGGTGCCTCAAAATGGAAAAAGCTACTTTTGAGCATCCCAACATCGCCGAGTACATCAACGAAAATTTTTACCCCGTAAAGTTAGATGCCGAAGCCCAACGTTCGATTACCTTCAAAGACAAAGAGTATATCTTTCGCCCCGATGAAGGAGCAAGCGGACGCGGTGTTCACGAAATTGCGATTTACTTAACACGCGGCAGGCTTAACTACCCTTCGGTTATTTTCCTTGATGAATCAGTGGCCAATCCTCAACCCGTAGCCGGTTTTCAAAACCCTATCAGAATGGATAAATTGTTGAAGTATTTTGGTGAGAACTATTACAAGCAAATTGATTGGGGGTTATTCAGCCAAATTTACCAATCTCCTTTAGAAAAAGGCAAAGCTTATACTTCTCCCAAGTAAAGCAATCCTTAACCTTTAGCGTTGCTCCTGCAACAGAAAAAGCACCTGCCATTTCGCAGGTGCTTTTTTTGTAAAAAACCTGACCGTTTTGCACAGGCTTATATCACCAAAATTACAAATCAGGTTTCAACTGTTTCGCAAATCAAACAACCTGAACCAAATATGTACTTTTTTGATTTATTAAACTTATATGCTGTTAAAGTGCGTTCTGATACAAATTCTTTTCATCACTAACAAAACCCCACCATCAACCCATGACCTTAACAGAAATAGAATACGATGCCTTTTTAGGTGCGCATCTTGGTCTTTTATATTACGTAGGGCAACAAGGCAGATTAATATCAGGCAATAAAAGTTATGACAAGTTCCTTAACCTATCAACTCAAGATAAATTTAAGTGTAGAGAGTTTTTGCATCGCAACTGGAAATTATTAGACGACTATATTGCGGCAAATTCGGACAGGTTGACATCGGAAGAAATTACCATTTTATCGGGTTTCAAAAAGTCAATTTCAAGCAAATTTGTGATTTTAAAATGCTTGACCAAGCATGCAATTTTTATTGACACAAAAGACAATAAGTTTTATGCGGTTAAAGCGTTGGGAAATCCTTTTGACGATTTAATTGATCGAATTCCGGCGCTAATAGAGGCAACTCTTTTACCATTTAGTAACCACATTGTTTATGACGGATTTATCAAAGTAACAAACGTTTTTTTAGGCCCCGGAATAATATCGACTTTGAATGAGGAATATAAAAAAGCAAATAAACAAAACCAAATACTGACCAAATTTTAAGAAGAACCTTATCGCTAATATCTCTTTGCCACTAAGAGAGCAGGCTTTCAAAATTTTACCCCAATCCGGTTCAGATACTTGCAAATTCATAAAGCACTATTTAGATCAACTCCGCCAAAATAGTGCTATATTTGAGCTTCATTTAACTGATGCTAATTTGAAAAAAATTTTAATCGTAGATGACGAAGAAAAGCTACGAACCTTATTGTCGAGGATAATCAGTTTGGAAGGGTTTGAAGTGGTTCAGGCGGCTGATTGCAAATCGGCTTTGAAAAAATTGGAACAGGATGATATTAGTGTGGTGCTTTGTGATGTCAAATTGCCTGATGGCAATGGCGTTGAGCTGACTAAGGAAATTAAAGACAAATATCCGTTGATTGAAATCGTGTTGTTAACGGCTTTCGGCAATATTCCTGATGGCGTTCAAGCTATTAAGAACGGGGCATTTGACTACATCACCAAAGGGGACGATAACAACAAGATTATACCCTTACTACACAGAGCCATTGAAAAAGCGGGTTTAGCAAAACGAATTCAACATTTAGAAAAACAGTTGGGCGAAAAACATTCGTTCGACAACATCATCGGCAAATCAAAACCCATTCAAAAAGCGATTGAGTTGGCCAAAAAAGTAGCTGCAACCGACACCACAGTTTTGTTGACAGGTGAAACAGGGACAGGTAAAGAAGTATTTGCGCAAGCCATTCATCAGGAAAGCCCAAGAAGCAAACACCATTTTGTAGCGATCAATTGTTCGGCATTCAGCAAAGATTTGTTGGAAGGCGAAATGTTTGGGCATAAAGCCGGTGCATATACGGGAGCAAACAAAGACCGGCATGGGCTTTTTGAAGAAGCCAACTACGGCACGATTTTCTTAGATGAAATTGGTGAACTGGCTTTGGAGTTGCAAGCTAAACTATTGCGGGTGATAGATACAGGCGAATTTTTACGTATCGGAGAAAGCAAGCCTACCAAAGTGGATGTTCGCATTATTGCCGCCACAAACAGAGATTTAGAAAAAGAAATCGAGCTTGGACATTTCAGGCAGGATTTGTTTTATCGCATTTCTGTTTTTCAAATTCACTTGCCGCCGCTTCGGGAAAGGGTTGTTGATATTGAAGTATTGGCTCAAAGGTTTTTACAAATCTTTGCTTTCAAATCAAACAAGAAAATAAAAACGGCTTCAAAAGAATTTTTGGAAGCCTTAAAACAACATCATTGGAACGGAAATATCAGGGAGTTGAAAAACATTATTGAACGCAGCGTTATCCTTACTGATGGTGAAGAACTAACCGTTGACAGTTTGCCTTATGAGTTGCAAAAAAACTTTACCCCTGTTAAGACCGGCAAACAACTTTCTGCATTTGATTTGGCAAGCGCCGAAAAAATTCATATTCAAAAAGTGCTGAACTACACCAATGGCAACAAAACCAAAACTGCCGAGCTGCTCAACATTGCCTTGACCACCCTCTACCGGAAATTATCCGAATACAGATTGGAATAACGGTCACTTTCAATATGCTATGATTAACCCTTTCAAAACGAAAGGGTTTTTTATTTTAGTGTTTCTGCATTCTTCGCTCAAACCCAGGCTCACAAAGCGTTTAACAACCCCGTGCCAAAATAGGCACTCTAATTGAAACTTGAATTGTAAATCAAAACAAGTTTCAACATGGGCACAATCATTCTACTCGCTGTGGGCATTATTCTTTATGCCTTTTTTTTCAAATCAATTGACCTGTTCGAAAAAATCTAAACAACATGACAGTATTATTTATTATCGCAATCGCAGTATTTGGCTATTTGTGCTATGTGCTGCTTAAACCCGAAAAATTTTAACCATGATGAACACAGAAATTTTAGGTGTCATACTCATGTACGGGTTGGTCGTCTTATTAGCCATACCACTCGGACGTTACATTGGCAAGGTGTTTAATTACGAAAACACTTTGCTCGATAGAATTTTCAATCCGTTGGATAAGTTGTTTTTCAAACTCGGCGGAATAGACCCTACTTTGGAAATGAACTGGAAACAACATTTGATGGCATTGCTATCCATCAATTTGGTTTGGTTTATCATTTCCATGCTTGTGTTGACCAATATGGCTTGGTTGCCTCTAAATCCCGATAGCAACCCTTCGATGAGTCCGGATTTGGCATTCAACACGTCAGTAAGTTTTGTTACCAACACCAATCTCCAACACTATTCCGGCGAGAGCGGCTTATCGTATTTGGGGCAATTGATCTTGATGCTTTGGCAATTCATTAGTGCAGGAACGGGTATTGCTATTTGTGCGGTTGTATTCATTGCCATGAAAGAACGCACCACTCAAACTCTTGGAAACTATTACTCCCTCTTTGTCAGAAGTTGTACCCGCATTCTTTTCCCGATTGCTGTTGTTGTTGCGTTAGTGCTTGCATTCAATGGAGTGCCCATGACAATGGAAGGCAAGGACACCATGATAACGGTTCAAAACGATACCGTACAAGTAAGCCGGGGGCCTGTGGCTGCCTTTGTTGCCATCAAACAATTGGGTACGAATGGGGGGGGCTTTTATGGCCCGAACTCCACACATCCGTTTGAAAATTCAAACTACTTGACAAACATGGCCGAAACCATGTCTATCTTCCTAATTCCTATCGCAATGGTTTTTGCAATGGGTTTTGTTTTGCGAAGAAGAAAATTAGCATGGACTATTTTTGGCGTCATGACCATCGGCTTTTTGCTTTTGTGTATTCCGTCTATTGTAAGCGAAATGAACGGAAATCATGCCATTGCAGAAATGGGAATTTCGCAGCCGATGGGAAGTATGGAAGGAAAGGAAGTTCGCTTTGGATCGGCTGCTTCTGCTTATTGGGCAGTAAATACAACATGTACCAGCAACGGATCGGTAAATGCCATGCACGACAGCATGACCCCATTAACAGGGATGTTTACCTTGTTGGGCATGATGATTAACAGCTTTTATGGGGGTGTAGGGGTTGGTTTTTTGAACTTTTATATCTTTATCATTCTGGCAGTTTTCATCAGCGGGTTGATGGTGGGCAGAACCCCTGAATTTTTAGGGAAAAAAATTGAAGCCAAGGAAATGAAAATAGCCATGATCATCGCCTTGCTACATCCGTTATTAATTCTTGCAGGCACTGCTTTATCAAGCTATTTATATGCCGGGAATCCAACTTTATATGCAAGTTGGTTAAACAATCCGGGCTATCACGGATTTAGCGAAATGTTGTACGAGTTCTCTTCATCAAGCGCCAATAATGGAAGCGGATTTGAAGGCTTAGGCGATAACACCCCATTTTGGAATATCAGTTGTGGCTTGGTCATGTTATTGGCTCGCTACCTGCCCATCATTGGCCCCGTTGCTATTGCAGGAATTTTAGCAAGCAAGAAATACATTCCCGAAAGTGCAGGAACACTTAAAACCGATACTGCCACCTTCGGACTGATGGTATTTGGGGTGATCTCTTTAGTAGCGGCATTAGCTTTTTTCCCTGCCCTTACGTTGGGACCTATTGCCGAGTATTTCTCACTTTTTAAATAATCCAAGAAGATGAAAAAAAATACATCCTTGTTTCAAAAAGATTTAATGCAAGAAGCGTTCAAACAATCTTTTCTGAAACTCAATCCAAAAATAATGTTTCGCAACCCCGTTATGTTTACGGTCGAAATAGGAACCGCAATCATGTTAGGTGTTTGTATATGGATATTGACAGGAAACCAAACACAGGGAAGTTTTGCCTATAACTTCACCGTTTTTATCGTGTTATTCCTCACTTTGTTATTTGCCAATTTTGCCGAAGCCATAGCCGAAGCACGAGGTAAAGCACAAGCCAACAGTTTGAGAAAAACCAGAGAAGAAACGCCCGCAAAGAAAGTTATTGAAATAGGTAAAACCAACAGTGATGAACTTGTATTAATTCCGTCATCAGAACTTAAAAAAGGAGATTTGTTTTTCTGCGAAGCAGGCGACATTATCCCTTCTGATGGCGAGATTATTGAAGGATTGGCAACGATTGACGAAAGCGCGATTACCGGTGAAAGCGCACCCGTTATCCGTGAAGCGGGTGGCGATAAAAGTTCTGTTACCGGAGGAACGAAAGTTTTATCGGATAGAATAACGGTGAGAGTAACCACCGAACAAGGTGAAAGTTTTTTAGATAAAATGATCGCTTTGGTAGAAGGTGCAAGCCGTCAAAAAACACCGAATGAAATTGCCCTGACAATTCTATTGGCAGGTTTTACATTGGTGTTTATCATTGTTACGGTAACACTGAAACCTTTTGCCGATTATGCAAATGCCCCAATAACGATTGCTGCCTTTATTTCTTTGTTTGTTTGCTTAATTCCTACAACCATCGGCGGATTGCTTTCAGCTATCGGTATAGCAGGAATGGACAGAGCATTAAGAGCAAACGTGATTACCAAAAGCGGTAAAGCCGTTGAGACTGCCGGAGATATTGATGTGTTGTTATTGGATAAAACAGGTACAATTACCATCGGCAACAGAAAAGCAACCAACTTTTACCCTGTATCAGGCATTGACGAAAAACACTTTATACAATCGGTCGTATTGAGTTCATTGGCAGACGAAACGCCCGAAGGAAAATCTATTATTGAATTGTCGGGCATCCATCCGTCGAGTATTAAAATACAAAACCCGCGCTTTATTAAGTTTACCGCCGAGACAAGAAGTTCGGGAATTGATTTTGAAAACACCCGTATTCGCAAAGGTGCTGCCGATGCCATACGATCAATTTGCGAGAAAGCAGGTAATAAAATCCCGAATGAAATTTCAGAAAGGGTAAATCTTATTGCGAGCAACGGCGGAACTCCATTGGTAGTTGCTGAAAATGAAAAAGTCATAGGGGTTATTGAATTACAAGACATTATCAAACCCGGTATTCAGGAACGTTTTGAGCGATTGCGCAAAATGGGCATAAAAACAGTCATGGTAACCGGTGACAATCCATTAACGGCTAAATTTATTGCCGACAAAGCCGGTGTTGATGATTTTATTGCCGAAGCCAAGCCCGAAGACAAAATGAATTACATCAAAAAAGAGCAAGCCGAAGGCAGATTAGTGGCTATGATGGGAGATGGAACAAATGATGCCCCTGCTTTGGCTCAAGCAGATGTAGGAGTGGCGATGAACAGTGGAACACAAGCAGCCAAAGAAGCCGGCAATATGGTAGATTTGGACAATGACCCCACCAAACTGATTGAAGTAGTCGAAATTGGTAAACAGCTTTTGATGACCCGCGGAACGCTGACTACTTTCAGTATTGCCAATGATGTGGCTAAATATTTTGCCATCATTCCCGCACTCTTTATTGTGGCAATTCCGGCTTTGCAAGGATTGAACATCATGAATTTACACAGCCCTGAAAGTGCCATTCTTTCTGCCGTAATTTTCAATGCAATCATCATTCCTTTGCTTATTCCTTTGGCATTAAAGGGAGTGGCATACAAGCCCATCGGAGCAAGCGCATTGCTTCGCAGAAACCTGTTAATTTATGGATTGGGTGGCCTCATCGTTCCGTTTATCGGCATCAAAGCCATTGACCTTTTAGTTTCCTTATTTATTTAAAAACTCGTTCAATATGAAATCTAATATTCTTCCGGCAATCAGGCTTACTTTGGTCTGCCTCTTGTTTTTCTCTGGAATATACACTTTTTTAATTTGGGGCTTTGCTCAGCTTGCTCCTAATCAGGGCAAAGGTGAAATCATTACCCAAAACGGTAAAACTTATTATGCCAATATAGGTCAATCTTTTACCGAAGACCGGTATTTCTATTCAAGACCTTCTGCCGTTGATTACAATGCTGCCGGTTCGGGAGGAAGTAACAAAGGTCCCACAAACCCCGACTATTTAGCAACTGTTCAGGCAAGAATTGATACGTTTCTTGTACATAATCCGGAAGTAGCCAAATCAGAAATTCCATCTGAATTGGTTACGGCAAGCGGAAGCGGTTTAGATCCAAACATTTCCGTACATGCCGCAAAAGTACAGTCTAAGCGAATTGCTAAGATCCGCAACATAAACGAAACTACCGTAAATCAGCTTATCGAACAACAAACCGAAAAACCATTACTCGGGCTTTTCGGTACCGAAAAAATCAATGTCCTCAAACTAAACCTCTCTTTAGACAATTTAAAATAACAACCATGAAAAAGATTTTTATAGCACTGCTTGCTTTGTGCAGTGTAAGCAGTTTTGCCCAAACCGACAGTACAACGAAACCGTTAAAACTTAGCGGTTATATTGAAACCTACTATGCTTATGACTTTGGCAAACCTGCAAATCATACTCGTCCCGCATTTGTTTATTCTTTCAACAGACACAATGAAGTAGCTCTGAATTTGGGTTTTGTAAAAGCCGCGTATGATTCCGATAAAGTAAGAGCCAATCTCGCTTTAATGACAGGTAGCTATGCCAATGCCAACCTTTCTGCCGAAGCGGGCGTTTTAAAAAACATCTTTGAAGCCAACGCAGGGGTGAAAATTTCTAAAACCAAAAACCTGTGGGTGGATGCCGGAATTTTTGCTTCTCATATCGGTTTTGAAAGTGCAATTGGCAAAGATTGTTGGAACCTGACAAGAAGCATATTAGCTGAAAATTCGCCCTATTACGAAAGCGGTGCAAAAATCTCGTACACCTCTGATTCTGAAAAATGGTTTGTGAGCGGATTAATTCTAAACGGATGGCAGCGCATACAAAGGGTTGATGGAAACAATACGCCTGCATTCGGACATCAACTGACTTTTAAACCCAATTCAAATGTTGTTTTAAACAGCAGTTCATTTGTTGGAAGCGATTCGCCCGACAGCACAAGGCAAATGCGTTACTTTCACAACTTTTACGGGCAGTTTCAACTACACGAAAAATTTGGTTTGACACTCGGTTTTGACATAGGAGCACAACAGAAAGCCAAAGGTAGCAGCGAATGCAACACTTGGTATTCTCCTGTACTGATTGCAAAATTTTCGCCCACCGACAAAATTAGTTTTGCGGCAAGAGGCGAGTATTACAGCGATGAAAACGGAGTAATTATAGCCACTAATACTCCAAACGGTTTTCAAACCTTTGGTTTTTCGCTAAACATGGACTACAACATTATGAACAATATAGTTTGGAGAATTGAAGGCAGGGCTTTTGAGAGTAAAGACAAAATATTTACCACGAATGAAAACCAGTCCGGTACAAGCAACTATTTTGCAATAACATCATTAGCTGTTTCATTATAAATGACAGAAAAAGATAAAACTGTACAGCACTTTCTCGACCTGATAAAAAAGTCAAGAAAAGGGAAGTTTAAAATCTACATCGGCATGAGTGCCGGTGTAGGTAAAACTTTCCGTATGCTGCAAGAGGCACATACTTTGCTCAAAAACGGGATAGACGTTAAAATCGGTTATATCGAAACCCACAACCGAAAAGAAACGCATTCTTTATTAGATGGTTTGCCCATAGTGCCGAGAAGAAAAATATTCTACAAAGGCAAAGAGTTGGAAGAAATGGATGTTCAGGCGGTCATCAACCTGCGTCCTGAAGTGGTGATAGTTGATGAACTGGCACATACCAATGTTGAGGGCAGTAAAAATGAAAAACGATGGCAAGATGTCATTGAGATATTAGAAGCAGGGATTAACGTCATATCAGCGGTCAATATCCAACACATCGAAAGCTTGAATGAAGAAATAAAAACCATTACCGGCATTGATGTAAAGGAGCGTATTCCGGATAGTGTTTTAGCTCAAGCAGACGAAGTAGTAAACATTGATTTAACAGCCGATGAATTGATTGCACGTTTGAAAGAAGGTAAAATTTACCAAGCAGAAAAAATTGAAACCGCGTTAAAAAACTTTTTTAAAAGCGATCATATTTTACAACTGAGGGAATTGGCTCTTAAAGAAGTAGCTTCCCAAGTAGAACGAAAAGTAGAAGCAGAAGTAACAAAGCCTAATTCTATAAGGCATGAACGATTTTTGGCTTGTATCAGCAGCAATGAAAAAACAGCAAAAACGGTCATTCGTAAAACAGCCCGATTAGCCAACTATTACCATAGCAAATGGTATGTGTTATATGTACAAACACCAAAGGAAAGTGCAGATAAGATTGCATTAGACAAACAACGTCATTTGATTAATAATTTTAAATTAGCTACTGAATTGGGTGCGCAAGTGATAAAGGTAGAAAGTACAAGCATTGCCAAAGCAATTACTTCACAGGCGATTGAGCGGAATATTACAACGATATGTATAGGTAAACCGCATTTTAATTTATTTAAAATTATTTGGGCTACCGACATATTCAACGAGCTACTTAAAAAGCTATCTACAAATAATATAGACTTAGTAATACTTTCATAAATGAAAATCAAAACAAAATTAACACTCGGAGTTGGATTGTTATTCATACTCATTATCCTGCTAAGTGTAGTAGGAGTAGGATATATAAATGCTTTAAAGCAAGACACAGAAAATATCTTGGTTGCCAATTATAATTCGTTGCAGCATAGCAATAATATGCTGATAGCGTTGGAAGATGAAACAACCGTAGCTTTCCACAATTTTGAATTAAATCTTCAACATCAGGAAAAGAACATCACTGAAATAGGGGAAGGAAAATTAACACAGGATTTGAGAACCAATTTCGAATTGTTCAAAAATAACCGCACCGATAGTACAGTTCAAGCAAACATCCGAAAGGATATTTTCAAAATAATGGACATGAATATGCAAGCCATTCAACGTAAAAGTGAAACGGCAAAAGCTACAGCAAATAATGCTATATTCTGGATTGCCATTACAGGAATATTGTGTTTTTTAATTGCGTTTATATTGCTCATTAACTTGCCTTCAAACATTGCAAATCCAATTAAAAAGCTAACCGGCAGCATTAAACAAATTGCCAATAAAAAGTACACGGAAAGAGTGCATTTAGATAGTTACAGCGAATTTGCAGAGTTAGCACAATCATTCAATACAATGGCTGCAAAACTGGAAGAATACAATAATAGCAGTTTAGCAACGCTCATGATGGAGAAAAAGCGAATTGAAACTCTCATCAATAATATGCACGACCCTGTTATTGGGTTAGATGAAAACCTGAAAGTCATTTTTGCAAATGAGGAAGCAATAAAAATCATAGGCATACAACAAGGAGAATTGATAGGGAAATACACACAGGAATTGGCGGTGAAGAATGATTTGATACGCACACTCATCCAAGATTTAATGCTTGGAGAAAACACAAATGACATCAAACCAAAACCCATAAAAATATATGCTGACCATAAAGAAGGGTATTTTGAAAAAGAACTTCTTCATATTTCTATCACCCCTACAGGCGAAAAGTTTAAACAATTGATAGGACACGTCATTATTTTGAGAAACATAACTCAATATAAAGAATTGGACTTTGCCAAAACCAATTTTATTGCAAACGTTTCACACGAGTTTAAAACACCGATTGCTTCCATAAAAATGAGCCTGCAACTATTAGAAAACGAGCAAGTAGGGAAACTAAATGAGGAGCAAACTAACTTGCTCAACAGCATAAAAGATGATGCAAACCGATTGTTAAAAATAACAGGAGAACTACTGAATATGACACAGCTTGAAAGCGGAAATATCCAACTTTCATTTCTCCCTGCCGATCCAAAAGAAATTTTGCTTTATGCTATCAGTGCAACTCAAACTCAAGCCGAGCAAAAACAAATAAAGTTTGACATCAATTGCCCGGACAATATCCCGAAAGTTCAAGCGGATACTGAAAAAACCGCTTGGGTATTGACCAATCTTATCTCTAACGCCATTCGTTACTCTTATGACAATGCTACAATTTATTTAACCATTAGTCAGGTAAACAACAAAGTTCAAATTTCTGTTCGCGATACCGGACAAGGCATTGCTCCACAATACAAGGAAAAAATATTTGACCGCTACTTTAAAGTGCCCGGTTCAAAAAAGGAAGGAACCGGACTTGGTTTAGCCATCAGCAAAGAATTTATGGAGGCTCAAAACGGACAAATAAAGGTGGACAGCGAATTTGGTACAGGATGCACCTTTACAATTACCTTAAACAGTCTGAAATAAGTCAATGCAGTTTGCAAGCACAATTAAAAACCACAGACAGGTTTCTTATGAAGAGGTGCAATTGGTATATCATATTCTTTGGGGCAAGGTAAATACGTGAATGAGCTGTCCTCTAAAGTCCAACTGCTAAGACATGTATTTGAAGCGAATTGCTTTTTTGCTTATTTTCAATACAAACCACTCGTTTGTTAAATAGTGTTAAGCGTTTTCAGCAAAAAAAAAACAGATTTTTTCCCCAAAAGTCGCTTTATGTTGTATTTATCGTTTAGCTTTGTGTCATCATTTTGTCAAAATTAGAATTAAACGTATTTCACAACTTAAACTGTTTTTGAATGAAAAACTTTAGGACACACTTACTCATCCTGTGCGTGGCTGTATTTTGCAGCAGTGCTTTAATGGCACAAGCCGATGGAGATTTACCCCCCAATGCAATAGCCGGTAAATGCTATGCAAAATGTCTGATCCCTGATCAGTACGAAACTGTAACCGAGCAAATTTTGCTCAAAGAAGCCGCTTCTCGTATTGAAGTAGTTCCTGCCGTGTTCGAAACGGTAGAAGAGCAAATTCTTGTTAAAGAAGGCTACAAAGTATTGGAAATTGTACCCGCTACCTTTACCACCGTTGAAGAACAACTGTTGGTAAAAGAAGCCGGTGCCAAGTTGGATTATGTACCTCCCGTCTATGAAACCATCACTGAACAAGTATTGGTTTCGCCCGCAACCACCAAATGGGTACAAGGTAAAGCTGACCGTAACTGTTTGAACGAAGATCCCGAAAAATGTAAAGTGTGGTGTTTAACAGAAGTACCTGCACAATACAAAACCGTTACCAAACAAGTATTGAAAACGCCTGCTTCTACTCGCGAAACCCCTATTCCGGCCGAATATCGCACGATTACCAAAGCAGTGGTACAAAGCCCCGCTTCAACTCGTGAAAAAGAAGTGCCTGCCGAATACAAAAACATCACCAAGCAAGTATTGCGTTCGCCCGCAACCACCCGCGAAGTGGAAATTCCCGCAGAATACAGTACCCTTAGCAGCCAAAAATTGGTTAAAACCGGTGGTTTCACCGATTGGGTAGAAGTATTGTGTGAAGCAAAAGTAACGGCTTCTAAAATTATGGAAGTACAGCAAGCGCTTAAAAACAAAGGTTACGATCCCGGACCGTTAGATAACGTTATGGGAGCACGCACTAAAGCTGCTTTGATTCAATTCCAAAAAGACAACGGGTTACCCGTAGGCAACCTGAACGTTGAAACGCTCCGTGCATTGGGTATTTCAAAATAATTTGCTTGAGTAGTTGAACTATTAACATGTTGATTCTTTAAGCCCCCCTGCTTATCCAAAATAGCAGAGGGGCTTTTTCTTTTTATACTGTTTTATCTTAACTGTATTGACGCAACTCACTACCCACAAATTTACAACTAAATCAAAAAAACAACCCATTAAACAAAAAAAGCCCTCACCGTTTCCGGTAAGGGCTTTTAAGTAATACAGTTCACCGTTGTCTAATTTCTACCGAACCATAAACTGGAAGGGATCAGACCATTCGCTCTGTCCTTTCGTGCTGTTGGTGCGGGTTTGAAACCAATATAGTCTTCCGGGGGTTAGTCCGGTTAAATAGAAGGTGGCTTTTGTTTGAGGGGGAAGCTCAGTCCACCTTGCTTCGGGTCCAAAAGGATCGGATGTGAAACGAATTTGGTTCGAGATGGAGTTTGCCATTTTTTTTGATTTAATAATGGTATCTCCACTATGCGTTCCATCTTTTCCTTTTACAATAATCGGTCTGTCCGATGCAGGGGCTACGCCTTTATCGGTTGTGTACACATCAAAACCCGAACTCAACATAATTGATTCGGAGTCTTGACCATTCAAATCTACGTATATACCCAATCTTTGCAAAACATCAATGACTACCGTTCTTTTTTCTTTTCTGATAGCAATTAGATGTGTTCCGCCATTGGCGGCATTAGAAATGGATACTTCGTACTCGTTCAGTGCGGTTGTAAGAACTGTCAACGCAGGTACAGGTGTGGTCAAATCGGGGTTGCCGGTTAAGTCAGTTTCTACCTTTCTGCCGGTCGCTAATACCTGTGCGTCAGTTTTGCCGCTTAAATTCTTTGCTGTTCTAAATTTGTTCATGATACTCGGTTAAAGGGGTTTTAAAAAAAGTGAAAAAATATGGTGAACTGTATTACTTTGGTTTAACAGGGATTGAACTTTCGGCTTAACCCGATGATTCAACCCACTTTTACAAAAAGAACAAAACGCTGTTGTTTGGGTGTCCAAAAAGGCTGTTTTGAATTGTCATTTTGTAAACGCAATTACTAAACAAATTAGTTCCAGAATGAGTTCACCAGCCCACATTTTTTTCAAAATTTAACACTTTAACCGTTTTAGCGTGATAAGAGGGCTATAAATGCCCTTCTAAAAAGCAATGTTGCCTTTATTGTTGGAATATATCTATTGTATTTAGAAAACGTTTGTTCGTAGTTTTGAAACGCTTCATCGTATCCACTCTACGGAAACCGCCGTACACGTAAGTATATACTGTGGTGTGAGAGGACGATAAAGGCGATAATTTGTGAACAAATTATTCACCTTTGGCTCCTACTTAACTAGTGTTTTTCCTAAAGAAGATATATGCCCAAAGCAGTAAGCTGCAAAGTGTTTAAGCAACTAAATTATAAGTGAAATTGTTAGTACTCTTGTAGTAAAAGCCTAAATTTGTGCAAAGATGAAAAACCCGCACGAAATAAGAGAATTGGCCGACAAAAGGCTGAAAGAAGCAAAGTTGTTATTGACCGAAAATCATTGTGAGGGTGCTTTATATCTTGCCGGATATTGTATAGAACTATTGCTTAAAGCCAAAATTGCAGAACTATTAGATGTTCAAAATCTGTTTGACGATAGTTTTAGTCCAAAACAATTTAGAACGCCATTCTACATACACGACCTTAAAAGTTTACTGATTTTTGCAGGACTAAAAACCAAGCTGGATAAAGAGAAAGCAATAAACCCTTTGCTTTACAATAATTGGAGTTTAATAGAGGAAACATGGAACGAACACTGTCGTTATCAAAAAAGCGGTACGTATAAAGAAAAAGACGTAGAAAAATTTATAATAACAATTGAAGACCCAACAAAAGGAATAAAACAATGGATAAACAGACAATCATAAATCAAGTAAAGGAATTTAACCAAGAATGTAAAAATCAAGGTTTTGGACTGTCTTTTTGCGCCTTAGTGCCCGATATGCCTGCTTATGAACAAACCTCCTATACCTTACAGGTTTTTGCAAGTTGGATAGAAGGCATGGCATGGTCTGATATATTTGATATTTTAGTGCCCATCTTATTTGAAACGACCACCATAGAGGTAAGGGAAAAACTTTACAGAATAGATATTTACGACAAAAACGGCAATATTCATTGTTGGTTTCCCGATTTGATTATAGAAAATCAAATCAACTACAACCCTCAAATGGTACACCTCATGCAGTAAGGTTACTCACACACATAAAAGCCCCGATACAACTAAGTGTCGGGGCTTTTTATGTTTGCGCTACGCATACCATTATACTATAGGGTGAAAGTCCCGAACACGCCAGTCAATAGGAAGTGTTATGCCGCTACACTATCCAAAATAACCCACTCAAATCCCTTTGAGGAGTTGATTTTAAAGACGTTTGCAATAAATGCGTGGTGCAAAACCAGATCATAGCTGATATAAGGTTTTCCGTGCCATTTGCAAGTGTTTCGATTAATTTTTTTTGTGACACTATACACCTAAAAGCCCTCACCGTTTCCGGCAAGGGCTTTTAAGTAGTACAGTTCACCGTTGTCTAATTTCTACCGAACCATAAACTGGAAGGGATCAGACCATTCGCTCTGTCCTTTCGTGCTGTTGGTGCGGGTTTGAAACCAATATAGTCTTCCGGGGGTTAGTCCGGTTAAATAGAAGGTGGCTTTTGTTTGAGGGGGAAGCTCAGTCCACCTTGCTTCGGGTCCAAAAGGATCGGATGTGAAACGAATTTGGTTCGAGATGGAGTTTGCCATTTTTTTTGATTTAATAATGGTATCTCCACTATGCGTTCCATCTTTTCCTTTTACAATAATCGGTCTGTCCGATGCAGGGGCTACGCCTTTATCGGTTGTGTACACATCAAAACCCGAACTCAACATAATTGATTCGGAGTCTTGACCATTCAAATCTACGTATATACCCAATCTTTGCAAAACATCAATGACTACCGTTCTTTTTTCTTTTCTGATAGCAATTAGATGTGTTCCGCCATTGGCGGCATTAGAAATGGATACTTCGTACTCGTTCAGTGCGGTTGTAAGAACTGTCAACGCAGGTACAGGTGTGGTCAAATCGGGGTTGCCGGTTAAGTCAGTTTCTACCTTTCTGCCGGTCGCTAATACCTGTGCGTCAGTTTTACCGCTTAAATTCTTTGCTGTTCTAAATTTGTTCATGATACTCGGTTAAAGGGGGTTTAAAAAAAGTGAAAAAATATGGTGAACTGTATAACTTTGGTTTAACAAGGTTTGAACTTTCGGCTTATCCCGATGCTCCAGCCCTTTTTTACAAAAAAACAAAACGCTGTTGTTTGGGTGTCCAAAAAGGCTGTTTTGAATTGTTATTTTGTAAACGCAATTACTAAACAATTTAGTTTCAAAATGAGTTCACCAACCCACATTTTTTTTAAAATTTAACATATTAACCGTTTTGGCGCGGTAAGAGGGCTATAAATGCCCTTCTTAAAAGCAGTTATGCCTTTATAATTGGAATATATCTATTTATATCGGAAACGCTTGTTCGTAGTTTTGAAACACTGCATCGTAAACAACTCTAAGGAAACCGCCTTACACGTAAGTACATACGATGGTGTGATAGGATGATAAGGCGAATAATTTCAAAACGAATTATTCACTTTTGTCTCCTACTTAATTTACTCACCAATAGTTGAAAAAAATTTTACCCACCCACCCTAAAAAGCCCTCACCGTTTCCGGCAAGGGCTTTTTAGGTTATATTGTAACGGTTAAAATGTGTAAGCTTATGAGTGTTTGATTTTTATCCCCAAAAGAAACAGTATTTATCTTCTTCAATCAAATCAACAAATTCTTTCACTGTCTTTACTGTTGGCATGGGTGGATAACTATGCCAGCTCATATCTGATTTCATCCAAAAGACTTTCCAGTAATTTTTGGCTTTTACAAATGTGGCTTTAGCCGAGTTAATTTCCACCTTAATTTCGGGTTTGTTAACCTGAGGCCTGATTTCAAAAACAAAAATGCTTTGGTCTATAATTTTATATCCAATGTCCAACTCTTCTCTGATGTGTTCAGGTGGTCTATTCCGTTCGATGTAGTTTTCCATTGCTTCAATCACATCTAACATTTGTGAAGGGTTAATTGTCATTTTACATATTTTTAATTAAAGTTTCGGTAATAACAGCGAGAAAATCAATTTTAAAAATTTCAACTAATGCCCTGCAAATAACAAGGTCTTGTTCCACCTGCTCGTTTGTCTGCCAAGGAACTTTGTTGCTCCATTCGGTTATGTAAGCTTGCGGTATCATTTGTCAATTTCAATTTCAATTTCTGTATTAATCATTAGTTTCCATTTTTCATTTATCTGTCCTTTTGTTTTTTCGCCCGATGCTTTGAGCGAAATTAAATAAAACTTAATGCCTGCTTTTTGAGTGACAGAAAATATTTTTTCGGAAAGCGTTTTTTTGTCAAGTACTTTTTCAAGGATAAAGCCCAAGCGTTGCAGGGTAGAAGCGGTTGCATATTTTATTGTTTCTTCGTTTATGTCTTTTGGTTTTATTGTTTCGGTCAGTTTGTTAATAACTGTTGCTGCCCTGTTCAGACCGCCAATTCTTTTTTCGTAGCTGATTAAATCAATGGCAGTCAATAATGGATTTGAAACGGTGATATAACCTGTTTCTGTTTTCTTTTTTACTGTCAGTGTTTCAGGCGGAAGTTGACGGGTGCTGATGTAATTGATTTTAATGCCTTTTTTGTTGGTTGGTCTTAACACAGGATATTCGGTTATTACAAAATATTCCTGTGGCTGTTGGTGTGCTGCTCCATGTAATGCTGCTGCGTTCAAAAGCGCTACATAGTATTTCCGTTCAAGGGATTTCATCAGTCCGTCAATAAACATAACGGGGGGCAAAATCCCTTTTGATGAATATTGGGGCGGGACGATTACATAGTAACCCTTGAAAACGGAAACAACTTTTTCCTTTTCGGATAGCCTGTCAAGCATCCTTCTCAAAGAGGTTTCACTGTCGTTCTCAAAGCTTCGTTTGAGTTCCGGTAAGCTGAATGACAGTTTACCTTTTGACTGACATTCTTCAATCCAATGCTTTAACCGCCCGTAATTATTATCAGATGCCATGAATGAAAAGTTTTGCGAAAGATACCGCTTTTCGGTGCTTTACGCAAAATAAATCTAAACTTTTTTTGAACAACATAGGATTGGTTTTAACACTCCTATTGACCATCAACGATCATTTAAGATAAAAGCTATTCATTTATCCTCCAATAGTTTGAAATTTTTTTTACCCCATTAAACACAAAAAAGCAGATTATTTTTTAAATTTAAACTATAATTGGTATAAGTATGCTTCCTGAAAAATAGTGCCCTCATGTCTGTTCAAGGATAATCGGCTTTCAAAAACAAAACCATTTACTCAAAATATACGGACCGTATCCGCTTATACCCCAAATACTCCTTCCATATCTGATACACATAAAGCAGGTAGTATAAAAAGCCTACTAATTGAATTATCTTTACAACTGACAGGATACCTTGCAATAACGGTAAGAGTTGAATGCCGGGAAGAATATGTTTTGATTTTGGGTTTGCAATTCGCAAAATCAACAACATATCGCTTCCCTTTTCTTTTTTAATGTGTGGCACCCATGTTGATATTAGATAATGAAAAATTCTTTGCTCGATTTTGTAATTCCTTACTCAACTTCAAACTTTCTTCTTGCTATTTCAATGGCTCTATGTAATTTTTGTTCAAGTATCTTTAAATCCGGTAATTTTGTAAGGTACTCAGCTACTTTAATATTGCTTTTGTCCAATTGCAAAAGCTCTACGTGTTCTTCGTTTTTATATGCACATAAAATCAATCCAATTGGCTGGTTTTCACCTTCCAGCATTTCGTTCTTTTCTAACCAACGTAAATACAATTCCATTTGCCCTTTATGGGATGCTTCAAATTTGCCAAGTTTTAATTCAATGGCTATCAGGCATTTTAAACGCCTATGGTAAAAAAGCAAATCCAAATAATAATCATCGTTATCAATTGTTATTCTTTTTTGCCTTGCCATAAATGCGAAATCTGAACCTAATTCAATGATGAATTTCTGAAGTTCTACTAATATAGCACTTTCTAAATCTTTTTCTGAATAGCTGTCGTTTAAGCCCAAAAAATCAAGAAAATAAGGGTCTTTGAATACCAAATCGGGAGAAATTTGTTGCTCATTTTTCAAAGTTTCTAATTCGTTTTGAATGGTGATTTCCGGCTTCTTACTAATGGCAGTCCGTTCGTAAAGCATAGAATTGATGCGTTCTTGAAAAGTGCGGACAGTCCATTTTTCGAGTTTACACATTTCAATATAAAACATTCGCTTTAGTTCATCGTCTATGGCAACTATCTGTCTAAGATGTGACCAACTCAATTGTGTACACAATGTGTGCACAATTTCTTTATCAGGAAAAATTACTGCAAAACGCAGGCAATGGTGCAATTGTCTTTTACTCCATCCTTTGCCATATTCTATTTCTAATAGCCGCGACAGTGTAGCGACAATCTCCTTTCCGTACTCTGCACGTTGATGGCGTAAAATCTCCTCATTAATGCGCTTGCCCACTTGCCAATAAAGCATACTCATTGCCGAATTAACTGCCACTGCAACCTGCTGACGGCTTTGTTCTATCAACTCGCTTACTTCTCCAAATAAAGGATCATCCGAAGGTCCGGGTGGGGAGAAATCTTTTTTACTCATCATTCATTGTTTCTTTTGAAAGTTCGGTTTCTAATTATTCACTTGTGCAACGGTGCGTTGCACAATTTCAGAATCGGGCCAAGCTTCGGCAAACTTACTCATGTACATAATATCGTGTGGCACTTCCGAAACGGTGAGCTTCATTTGACTGAAATGCTCAATCAAGTCCAGCATTTTTTCGTCGCTCATCCTGCGCTTATTGGTCCATTGTGCATCGCCAAACACATCGTGCAACATTTCAAAGTTGGCTTTTTCTATGCCGTTCAGTGCTTTTTGTAAAAATGCCCCTACATCGAGTGTTTTCTTGCGAACATCTTCCCAATGACAACCATCCGGTATTTGAAAGCGGTGGTTCTCGGCAAAAGTGGCATAGTCCAAATCTCCATCGCTTTCTTCTATGGCCAATTGAAATTCTTCGTCCCACAAATCACTAATCCGTTTAAAGAAAAGCAACGGGAAAATATATTGTTTAAAATCAGCCGCATCAATCATTCCTCGCAGAATGTTTGCTGCTCCCCAGAGATAATCTTGTAATTGTTTTTGGGTCATTGTCTATTCTTATCTTTTTCGGATTTAAAAAAGGTGAGTGCCAGCTTACCGGTTGTGCATGTCAAATATTGTCGTGATCAATTGAACAATACCTATTTAGTCGCTAAGATAAAGGTTATTCTTTAAGTTATCTGCAAAGGGATGGTTTTTGATTTGTTTAAACGGTACCGGAAACCTTTACCGATTGTTAGCGTTTCCTAACAAACTACCAATATTTGTATAACAATAAACCCTTACTGTTTTGGGTAAGGGCTTTTTGAGGTTGGAGTGAAACGGTTTTCGGGCTTGGTAAAGGTGGGGATTTTGAAGTACTAAACTGTTTGCCACCACTGAACTTAATACGAAGCACAAAGCTTCATTTAACCACTGATTCGCCAATTTCTTATAGCTGCTGTTATAGCCAGTGGTTCTTACCCTTCGTATTATAAATAATTGTCAATATTTTATTTATTTTCTTTCAAGTTTTGAAAAATAATTTATTCTATTTCACTTTCTTTGATAATATTCTTCATTAAAAACCAATATCATCTTTGGGTCCTATATAGCCAATGTAAACTTTATGATTCGTTTCATTTGGATAGTAATACAATCTAAAAAACTCTCTTCCAAAACTCCATTTGATATGAAAACTAAAAACTCTTTCGCCAATTTTAGGACAATTAAATGTTCTCAAAGCGAGTGTATTTGCTATTCTTGTTGGTGTGTCAGGGGAATTATCTAAGCCCAAATTTTTGTAATTGAACACACTTGCCTTCCAAGTTCCAGTGAATGTGTTCAATCGTTTAAGTTTTTCATTAATTAAACCGAACCTGTCATCATTTACAGAAAGGTGTTCAATTTGACTCCAAACCCTTTCACAAAATATCAGATTTGGAAAAAGTAATTCCTTGTTATCCCAAAATGCCTGAATAGAATTGTAAGCAGTTTGATTAGCACAATGGAGTTTAAATTGATTGAAACTGATTAAATCTGTTACTTGTCTATTTGCAGGAATAGTGGTAGCAGAAAAATCAAAACCTTCGAATCCGTTGCAATCGTTGTTATACAGTATATCAAAATCTGTTTCATTTGGAATGTCAATCGGAATGGGAGTAAATGAGTTAAATAGTTTTACACTTAATCCTATATATTCATTGTTAAGTTTGGTAGGTATTTCGTAAAATAGTCCGTGAGCAGAATTCTGCATCCAGAAATCTTCATATCTAATAAAAACATCAGTTCTGTCATTTCTATTCGCAACAACTTCATTTAGTGATTTGATGCCATTTTCAAAATCTCCTAAAGTCGTTGTATTTAATGCGTCTTTGAATAAAAAGAAGTTGTTCATCCTTTTCTAAGATTAAAAAGTTCAGCAAAATCAATTTGTGTTTGGTCAAAAAATCCACTTGGCCAATCTGATAATTCTCCTTTGTCTGATATTGATATGGGCTGAACATCAGGCTGAATGCTCTTTTCCTTATGACTGAAATAGTTTATTGTAACAGCTTCATTGTTGATTTTTTTTTCTGCAACGCCAATTTGAATTCCATTAACTAAATGGTCGCTGTGTGTTTCAATAATTACGTTTACACCTGAACTTGCAACCATTGCTAAAAACCTACCAATTCTTGACTGTGCCGAAGGGTGTAAGTGTGCTTCTGGATTTTCTACAACGAAATAACAACCTGCCTTTGCAGTCAAGCCAGTAGCAATAATTGGTAGTATATAACTAATTCCAAAACCTAAGTTTGTTGAAAGCGTTGGGTCTGATACTGTAAATTGATTTTCAATTAAAACTTGTGCAGTCAAAGTGTTGGGGCTTGTTTCTACACGGATTTTTACGCCCTTCATTATAAAATCAAGCCAATTATTTACTTGGTCAATAAGATAATTTGATTGTGTTTCGCCAAATCTTCTTTCGTTTTCAATTTTGTAGTAGCCGTTTTCAAGACCTAAAAGCTGTGCTGTTGTTTCGCCTTGCCAACCTGCGTTTGGGTAATCAAAGAACTGTAATTGTTGGCTTACTCTTGGTCCAATTCTTTCAGCATTTAGGTAGTAAAATTCTTGTTTGAAAATTGGGAAGTTGGCTAATTCTGTCTTATCAAGTGCCTTAGGTGTTAAATACAATTTTGCATCACGGTTATCCACTTCATAAGTAACTGTTACTTCTTCTTTCTCATTGAATAAGCCAAGCCTAATTTCATTTAGTTCGGCATTACGATTTAAAACAAAGCTGCTATTGCCAAGTGCCAAACAATAAGCTCCGTTGAGTTGAACATTTAATCCGTTCACTTTATTTAATTGATATTCTCCATTTATCCATTCGCCACAATGTTCAATTGTTCTTCTAAAATAAAGTAATGCCTGTATAGTTGTGCTTTTGCCGTTACCGTTAGCCCCAGCCATTACAGTAAGTTGATTGATATTTATATCAGCATCAACAAAGCATTTGAATAGATTAATTTTTAAATGATTCATTGTTTCAAATTATTACTGATTACTTGTTCGGCAGCCTTAAATGCTGCTTGAATATTTGCTTTCGAGTTTGTGCTGTATGATAGATACAAAAATAATTCTGTTTCATTAGAAACTTTATTTGCTAATGGCATAGCAAATGACTCAAATTGATTTGCTGCTATTAATTTATTGGAATCAGTATCACTTAGCAATACGCCCCAACTTACAAATAATGCTTTGTTGATTAACTGGCGATAAGCATCTGAATTGATATGTTCAACTTTACATTTTCTAAATGAATATCTACCAAACAAATGGTGAGCATTCTTCATTGCATTGTCAAACAGATTAATATAGTTTGAGAAATCAAATTTTTTGTCTTTGCTTAAAGTTTCTGTTAGTGTATTTAGTTCAGATTCTATGTTTCCGCTGTAATTGTTTAGTGTTTTATCGGAAGCATACTTTCTATAAAACATTATGAAACGCAAAGCCAATTCCTGTGCTTCCATTCGCACATCTTTAATACTATATCCAGTTGCTTCCTTAAAACTCGGAAGATTTGCCATTTCACGAAGTGCTTTACGAAGCTCGTCACTTGATAAACAGTTTCTAATTTCTTGTGCATTTAGCGGCTGTCCGCCCGTGTTGATTCTTCTAAAAATATCATATTTCAATTTGAACGGAGAAGATGGGTCAATTACATTAACTGTAATTTGTGTCATATTGAACCATCTGTAGTATTTAGCATCAATCGCCTTTTTTGGGTCTTTATTAGTGTAAACTTTGCCATCACATTTTTCTCCCAAATATTCAAGTTTACGGAGTTGAAATTTGTTGTCCATAAAATCTCTAATGGTGCTTAATCGTTGCAAGCCATCAACAACCGAAATTCTGCCTTCTTCATCTTGTGCGAAATAGAACATAGGCAAAGGAATTCTCATCAAGATTGATTCAATAAGTCTTGACTTTCTTTGATTGTCCCAAACAAGATTTCTTTGGAAATCAGGAGTAAGGTTAATGTCCCCCCGAGTTATCATATCGTAAATCTGATGCAAGGAAAAGTTCTTTGTATCAACCCTTATTTTATCTGGGTCATAAGGCGTTTCGTCATCTTCTTCTTCGGTTTCTGTATCTTCTGAACCGAATTGCTGATTTGGATTTAATTGAACTAAAAACTCTTCCAATAATTCTTTTAACTGGTCAATGTCTTCTTCAAACTCAATCGCTTTTTCTAAAACTGTTAGCTTGTCATTTTTTAGTTGCAGTTTAAGAAGATTTTTGCCATCAGTAACAGATGCCAAATCAAAAACTACAATACCTTCTTGTGCATTGCTTTCGTCAATTTTCAAACGAAGTAGCATTTCTTCGTTTTCTCTGACCTTTATGCTAATATCCATATAATTCATTTCCGTGATATTTTAACTTACAAAGTTATGATTTTTACTATTGTTGCCTAAGTCTTTATTTGTCAAACTGTTTATGTTTTTCTGTCGTTTTTTGATCGTCATTCGGTCGTTGTCACGTCCTACCATTGGCTATAACATCTGTATAAACGCAATTTTTACGTTTAATTATTTAGAACTTGCGTTTATTTCCGCTTTAGCTGAAGGTCTGTTACGTTCCGGAAATAATTTTTAGTTTTCGTAGTTGGAGGTTTTGATTTTACTCTACTGATTATTTCGACTTTCTCAAACAATGGCAAAGTTACATTATCATAGTTAAATATCCAAATCATCAAATGGACATTTTATTTGGTCAAACCCTTTGGTGGTTACGTGAGTATAAACTTCTGTGACCCGGCAATTCCTGAATGATGCGGACTTCGATTTGCTGTATTGCAGTACTCCACATTATCTCAATAATTGCAACACCTCATCACTTGTGTAGCCACATGTTTCTGTGGGTAGCATTAGGGCTTTGTAGTGCAACTTTTCTTTGGACAAGTCAGCTTTCATCAGTACTTACATAAGTTTAACAATAAAAACCGCTGCCAAGATAAAAAAATTTCATTTATTCGCCAATAGTTTGAAAAAAAATTCTACTCAATAAAACACAAAAAAAAGCCCTCACCATTTCCGGCAAGAGCTTTTTAGTAATACAGTTCACCGTCGTCTAATTGTTACCGAACCTCAAACGGGAAGGAATCAGACCAAAAGGCGGTAAACGCCCCCAATAAGCCGTTTTACCTCCTTTTTCGAGAATTTTTGTTCGTATTTTCAAAACGTTTTTGCTCATAAACGAATCATTGTTGCTCATAAATGAAACGTTCTTGCTCATAAATGAACCGTTCTTGCTCATAAATGAATCGTTCTTGCTCATAAACGAACCGTTCTTGCTCATCAACGAACCGTTGTTGCTCATAAATGAACCGTTGTTGCTCATAAACGAAACGTTCTTGCTCATAAATGAAACGTTCTTGCTCACAAACGAAACGTTCTTGCTCACAAACGAAACGTTCTTGCTCACAAATGAAACGTTTTTGCTCACAAATGAAACGTTTTTGCTCATAAAAATGAAACGTTGTTGTTCCTGTTGTTGATGCTTGACCTTGCTTCGCGTTACGGATACTATTTTAAAAGGTAACCTCTACTTGTTAGGGTTAGATGTGGCGACTACGGTGAGCGATGCGTTTTCAAGTTGCTTCACATAATTATAAATTTGCGCTATCAAATTCACTTGGTTGGCTTCAAGACGGTCAGCAATGGTTTTAAAGCTCGATTGGATGATCATCGTATGGGGGTTGGGCTGTTTGATGTCAAAAGTATAGATGCCAAATTCGTTGTCCACGGTTAACGGTAAATCTTTGAAACCTTCTATTCGAACATCGCGGTCAAATTCGAGATAATAGTTGTAGGTATCGGTGCCTTTAAAATCGGGGTAGAAGGGGAGTGTTCGCTTTTGTGCATTAAAGCCGTCTGCTAAAATATGTTGTATCCAGTTGGAAAGGTTGATTTGATAGGTACTGTTGTTGGGTTGGGTGATTAAGGTGTTGTCGGTGTATTGCAGTCGTATATCCGCCTTAAACGGGTAGTCCGATTGAACATTGATTTCAGGCTTTGAAGTTATTTGGGTAGCATCGCTCAATTTGGCAAAGTGCCGGTAATAGCGGGGGTTTACCGTAGAATCTATAGAGTTGTATTGGTAAAAGCCCCTGATGAGGGTAGAGAATTGCCCCGATAATGCGAGTTTAGATTCAAACAGCAATTGCTTGGTTTGGAGATTGACCTGTACCTTCACGTTGGTGGTGCGATAGTTTTGTAAGGTTTCGGAACCGGGAGTAGGATATACCTGAACCACTTTGGGGTTGAGGTGGCTATCTGCCATTTGCCATATATGTAAAGAGGGGGTGTTTTCGAGGTAAAAAGGAAGTTCGTTGACCTGATATCCGAACCGGCGGTTTTTAGGATATACGAACGCTAATTCGTTTTTGCACTTTACAGAGTAGATCAATTCCTGACCGAACACGGGTAAACAAGTATCGGCTTTGATTTGCCCAATACGCTTATCGGCTACAAGCACCCTGTAAAAATCTTCTTTCATGCGGGTAAGCAGCCCTTCGTAAACAACATAGCGGTTGATGTTGAGCAAATAGTTGTTCCAAAAGCATTGGGCTACCTTTTCGCGTTTAGCGTCTGTCAGTCCCAAATATCCTTCGGTCAATACTTCGGTAAAAAGTACGTTCGATAAACGGTCGAAAGGTCCTTGGAAATGCAGGTTTTTATCCATTTCCTTAAGAATGATTTCACGGTGACTGCTTTTTAATTTAGACATTCGCTCGTCTGTGGTACTAAAGGGGTCTTTTTCGTAGAAATACTTGAAATCTTCGGCAAGTGTATTTTGTATTTTAGCGATGCGCATATAGGGGTATTCTTTACCTATTCCGTAAGTTTGATCGGCAAAAAAATTATTGAGTACAATCTCCTTTGAACTCAACAGTCGTTTCGTTTTATGCGTTTTTATATGTCTGAACGAAACCATATCGTAAGAAAAATAAGTCCACGTATAGGGAAGGAATTGCACAAACTCGTCGTTTTTTAACACTCCGTAAGCCTTGTTGTGGAGGTAGTAGGTAATATGAGGCAGGTCGGCATGTAACCTTGCATTGGGTTCGTAAAGGCAAGCCGGAAGGCGGTTCATGTTCCATACGTAGGTATGGTTAAAATCGGGCGCTTTAGGGCTTTTAAGCGTATCGGGCGGTAACATGCCGTTGTGTAAATGAAGTAGGGTTAGTTCTCTTGCCGGCACAGTCAGTTGAAAAACTCTGGATTGTATGGGCAGCAGGTTGTGAAGAAAGAAACGTTTCCAATCGAACACAAAGGGAAGATACCAACTGTACGAAATTTCCACAATATCGCCTGCCTCAACTTCGGGTATGGTGAAATGATAGGAATAGGCGATTCTGTCTCGGTTGTTATACCGGAATTGTTCTTCTTGTATGACATCTTTAGGACTAACGATTTTTAATTGCCCGTTGGGTTTTAAAATGCGAGCCTTGAAAAAATTGATTTCCAAATCGAAATACTTCGGACGGTAGATGCCGCCACGTTCATCAACCGAAATATCGGAATACTCGGAAGTGGGGTCTATCACTTCGGGTATGTTTACCCGGCTGCCTGTGGTGATGCCTTGTGTGGTAAGGATGATAACCCGCCGATGTGTGGTTACTAAGGTGCTGTTAAATCGGTTGTTTAAGCTCCACTCCGTAAATTCAGAGAGTATGACCGCATCTTCGCCCAAGAAAGCAGAGTCGATTTGGTGTTCAAAATCGGGGCGTTGTTCCCATGCTTGCAGGTATGTTTTGCGATATTTGGTATTCTGCCCCAATAGATTTTGGGTAAAAATACTGATGAACAGCACAAGATAGAACAGGTGGTAAGTGTTCATGGGTATCGTTTTTGGTATTTAAATGGGCAAATCACCCTATTATCATTTGGCAATGGGAGGCTTATTGCCAAATGCAGCACTAAAATACAAAAATACTATACGATAAAAGGGGTGTAATAAATTTTATTTACTGATGTTACGCAAGTTCTAATCATGTCGAAAATACATAGTGCCAACCTCAGCTCTGAGGTAAAAGCCCTGCGTCCTCCTCGTTCTATTGTTTTTTTGGAACGTGGATAAAGCGGATTTTCAAACGCGGATAAACGCGGATTTTTGTCTTTCTTGCTATAAAAAATCTGTGTTTATCCGCGATGCTTGCATCCGCGTCATCCGCGTTCTAATATTCTCTGCCGTTGTAGTGTATCAAAAATGGAAACTATCGTCCTCCGGGTTCTATTGTTTTTTGGAACGCGGATAAAGCGGATTTTCAAACGCGGATAAACGCGGATTTTTGTCTTTCTTGCTATTATAAATCACGTGAGGTAGGTTTTACTCCCATTCAGGCGTTAGATATAACAGTTTCAACATTACGGTTTAGCATGATTTTTGAGTAAACGCACCTGTTTATAGCGTAAAA
>CALCIK010000051.1 GCA_937907475.1 uncultured Bacteroidota bacterium
ACAATATGTCCACTACGTTGACCTTGTTGTTTTTTGACGATGTTCAAAATAGTGCTTTGGTCGCTTGGTGTGGGGATAGCCGTATTTACCATATCAGAAACGGTGAAGTGATGTTTGTGTCTGAAGACCATTCGTTGGTGCAGGAATTGGTCAAACGCGGTGAACTGACACAGGAAGAAGCGCAAACTCACCCACAAAAGAATATCATTTTAAGAGCCATTTCGGGTACAGATTCGCCTACAAAAGCCGATGTCGTAGTCATTACCGATGTTCAGGCCAATGACTATTTCTTGCTTTGCAGCGATGGCATTTTGGAAGGTGCCGATCATAGGCTGTTGCTTACCTTATTAAATAATCCTCATGCGGATTTAAAACAGGTTCGGGAGCAAATTTACAACTTATGCCTCGACAATTCGCGCGATAATTTTTCGATGTACCTTGTACAAGTGCAAGAAGTTACCAAAGCAGGACGCAAATCGGGGATTACCAAAATATTGACCCAAGCCACCAACACCGGTAAATCGCTCAAATCAGGTAATCAGTTTTTGGACGATAAGTCCAGAAAAGTGGTATTGGCAATCGCAGGAATTGCGACACTTGCCTTAATATTGCTCTTTACCTTTGGCAATCGCAAAACCAATGCCGATATAGAGTATCAACAATCCATGCAACGAGCCGAAAAAATGATGGAATACCCCGATAGTTTGGAATCACTAAAACGATTTTTATCGGATTTAAGCCAAAGGTATCCTAAAAAAATACCCGAAATAGGCACTCTTCAAAACGAAATTGCAACAATGGAAGAAACGGTTCGAGTTGCGAAGGAACAACAAGCCAATCTAACCGCTAAAATTGACTCTATTGCCAATGCCTATTCAAAAACTGCTTTGGAAGCGATGGGAGCAGATAGTGCCTATTTTGCCAAAATACAAGAAAGCAAGAATATCAGGAATTTAGACACTTTACTTCAAAAGTTGGCTGAAAAAGATTTACCCAAAACTACTCCTCCGGCGGAAACACTACCTACTCAGGAGAAAAAAAGTAACAAGGAAAAACCGTAAGACGGTAAAACCGACAAAAAAGGTTTTAATATCAAAATTAGAAGTTGAAAGGAGGGAAGCCTCATCCTTTAAAACCATCAAACTACCCAAATCATACACACTATCTGCACATGAAATTATTGATGTTTTTATCAGTGTTGCAGGTAACATTGTTGTTGCAATATTGTAAGCCTGCAACGACATTACCTGCAATTGAAGTCAATAGCAGTGAGATTTCTTTTCAAAAAAACGACGAGGGGGTTAACTTAGCCTACTACCAAAACAAACCTTTTACCGGAATTATCTATACAGAATATCCGGACGGCAAACGCTTTGTCCAAAAATCGTTTGTCAAAGGGCTTGAAGAAGGTAAATGGGAAATTTTCTATACCAATGGTAACAAAATGAAAAGCGGCACTATTACCAACGGCATTAAAGATGGGTATGTCTATGAATGGTGGGAAAATGGGAAGCCCAAAAACAAACAACCTTACAAAAACGGTAAAAAAAACGGTACTTGGGAGGCATGGTATGAAAATGGTGCCAAACAGACCACAAGAGAGTTTGAAAATGACATGCTTAACGGGAAAGTTTTGGTATGGGACTCTTTGGGTAAACTCATTAAAGAATACGAATACCAAAACGGACAACTCACCGGTCGAGATTCTCACCCTCCAAACGAAGGGCAGATGCCCGATGTGCCACATATCGAAAAGTAAGCCACCCGAAGTTTGTACCTTTTGAAACCATCAATTCCCCAATATTCGGTCGTTGTTCCTGTTTATCGGGGAGGTACAACGCTACCCTTGCTTACCCGGCAACTATACGCCTTTTTCACTGACCGGCAACTCACTTTTGAACTTATATTTGTCTATGATTGTGGGCAGGATAATTCTTGGGAAGTTTTGTTAGCCCTCAAAGCCCAATATCCCGATGTGATTAGCCTTGTACGGCTTGCCCATAACATCGGACAACATGCCGCTACGCTTTGCGGTTTTACCGTTGCTCAAGGCAGGTTTATCATAACCCTTGACGAAGACCTGCAACATCCGCCACATCAGATCGCCCGGCTTATTGAAACACAACAATCGGGTAACTACGACTTAGTCTATGGGTTTTATGAAAACCGGCAGCATCATACTTTCCGAAACATTGCCGCTAAGGTTTTTGCTCGTCTAATTTCGCTCACAATTCCTCATCTTCACCCGCACATCACCTCGTTTCGCCTCGTTAAAGCCGTATTTGCCCGACATGCGGCTCTCATGCAAACAGCATACCCCTTTGTTGATGGTCATTTAGCCTTGCTAAAGGTTAATTCGGGCAGTTGCTTGGTTGAGCACCAACAACCTAATCCCGAACGTGGAAGTGCTTACAATCTCCGCCGATTGGTTGTTCATGCAATGGGCATCCTTGTTGTCTATACTTGTCTTCCAAAGGTTTTGGTTGCTCTTTCAGCTTTGGGATGGGGGTTATTTGGTTGGTATGTCATCAATCAGCAGCAAACTTTACTGACTGTTTTGCTTCAAAACAAATTTTTCATGTTGCTGTTTGTGCTTCTTTGTTTGGCATCGCTCAAATCTGTAATCATAATGGTTTGGCGATTGGTCAAAACCAAACATCGCAACTACCCGATTGCCGAAACCGGTTTGTCGAGTACAAATTTCAGATAAATTAGTGCCCTAAATTGTAGTTCTCATCGTATGACAAATGATAGGCTATCTTGCACCTATTGACTATATCTTGAAACAGCCTCTGTTTTTCAAGAAGTAAAAAACTCAGAAAACAAGTAAGGGCAGCACGAACAATATGTCCGGCTGCCCTGAGAGGAAAAACACACTAATTTGCCTTACTTATCTGCGAATTTCTATAAAGCCACTTTTCAAATCAGCTTTGTTGCCCGTTTTTAGGTCTAAACGGTAAAAATACGTGCCATCGGGTACGTTTTTACCCGTTCCGTTCCAATTTCCGTTCCATGCAAAGTCATTGGTGTATGCACTGACGGTATAGACCTCATCGCCCCAACGGTTAAAAATCTGAAGTTCGGGTTGATTATCAATATAACAATCTATACCTGATATGATATAAGTATCGTTCACCCCATCGCCATTGGGTGAAAAGCCTTGTGCTAAAGTAACTATGCAATCTTGCTCGTCCGGTAGCACCACCACAACCACCAAAGCCGTATCGCATACCTGCCCGCCTTGATCATCGAATACACAAACAATATAGTTGAAGTTATCTGTTCCCGAAAACCCAATATTGGGGATATAGGTTACGGTATTATCATTATTGTTGACAATCACCGACCCATTTGTTGGAAAATCGAGCAGCAAGATGTTTGGCGAAGCAGAAGGCGGTATGGTATCGTTTGACAAAATGGGAATCAATACGGGTGTGTTGAGTTCAGTGGTATCAGTATCATGGACCGCCGTAACGGTCAAGTCGTCCGGGGGCAATTCTCCTTCTATTGTGATATAGACCCAAGCGATATTGCTCATTAAACCGGTTGCATCGGTAATCTCGTAACTAAAAGAGTCGACACCAACAAAATCGTTAGCCGGTGTATAAGTGAATTGCATCGCAACAAAGTCGTAGGTGAGGTTTGCACCCGGCACACTCACATCCGTTACAAGAATGATAGCGGTCAGTTCGTCCCCATCGGGGTCGGAATCGTTGGTCAGCACGTTAATGATGACCGGTGTATTCATGTCGGTGGTAAAATTGTCGTCAACAGCAACGGGTGGTTCATTTACATCGGTTACATTGATACAGATAGATACGATAAGACAATTATCATCGGGAGTACAGACTTGTAAACTAAAGGTATCGGTTTGGGCAAATCCCAAATCGGGTAAGTATTGCACACAATCATCCAACAATACCAATCCTCCATTGGAGGGAAGGGTGCTCACGGTGATGGTTTCGATGGTTACATTGGTTAGATAATCGGGCAAGCAAAGGGTTACCGGAGTATCTTGGAGGGTCTGCTCGCAGAAGAACAGGGTGTCGGTACTGACAAACACACTAACATAGGCGGTATCGCACAAAACCGGGTTTCCGTTGTCGCATAGGATATAAGCGAAGTAATCGTTGCCAATAAAATTGGTGTTGGGGGTATAAATTACCGTGTTATCGGGGTTTATTGCAGCAGTTCCATAAGCCGGAAGGCTAACCCATGTGGGAATGATAGTATCTCCATCCGTATCGGAATCATTACCCAAAACAGGAATCACCACCGGCGTATTGAGTGAAGTAACTGCGGCATCGTCAATGGCTAAAGGAGGATGATTGCTCATGATACTCGAACCGACCACAATGACCACCGAAGTTGTATCACATAAAACAGGCGAACCGTTATCGCATAAGACGTATTGAAATACATCCGTGCCGGTAAAGTCGAGATTAGGGGTATAGGTAATCGTACCATTGGCATTGACCACTGCCGAGCCATTGGTTGGCGGGGCAGTAAGGGTTGGTTGTGTCATAATGGCTGTTCCGCCAAAGGGGTCGTAGTCGTTTTGCATCACCGAAACGGTAATTGGCGTGTTCAGTGCGGTAGTATCCATATCGGCAACCGCTACGGGCGGCAGATTGGCGACTGTTATGGGTTGAATATAGATGGTAACAAGGGTAATATCACAGTTGCCGGCAATATCGCAAATCTGGTATTCAAAATAATCCGTACCGACATAACCCGAAACAGGCGTATAGGTGATATTACCGGTGCCGGGCAGGACGGTAATCGTTCCATAATCGGGACCTCCAAATACTTGGGTTAACTGTATGGCTGTGCCAAAGTCATTTACCAAAACATTGAAGGTAACCGGTATGTTGACAGAAGTGAATTCGATATCGGGCTGTGCATCAATGGGCGCAGGTTGAACCGTAATGGTTACATACGCCGTATCGCAAAGCACGGGGCTTCCATTATCGCATATAATATAAGGAAAGTAATCCGTTCCTACAAAATCGGGGTTCGAAGTGTAAACAAATCCCATTCCGTTGGGCAATGTTGTAACCGTACCGTTGTAAGGGTTGGCTGCCAAGGTCATCGAAACAATTTCACCATCGGGGTCAAAGTCGTTATCCAATACCATAATAGCTATCGGCACCGCTTCAATGGCTGTTGCCATATCATCACCGGCTACTGGGGGCAAATTGAGGCAACCGGTATCGCCCACCTGAACGCCTACTACCGCCTGAGCACATGCACCCGACGGGTCGCAAACGGTGTAGATAAAATTATCGCACCCAATAAAGTCAGTATTCGGCGTATAGGTAACAGTGCCGTTTGGAAGAATAGTTGCCGTGCCGTTTTGTGGCGGGGTGCTAATTTGGGTTACGGTAAGCGGGTCGTTATCGGGGTCGCTGTCATTGACCAAAACCGGAATATTCACGGGCGTATTGACCGGAGTTTGTGCTATATCGTTATTAGGTGTCGGCGGTTGATTGAGCAATGGCACTTGAACGGTAATGGCCACGATGGTTACATCGCAAATACCGGCAGGATTACATATTTCATACAAAAAATAATCTGTGCCGACATAACCCGTATTGGGCTGGTAATTGACCACTCCCGTAACGGGGTCGAACGATACAATACTGCCATGTTGAGGTAGTACCACTACTTGTGTAACCGAAATGTCATCGCCAAAATCATTGTTCAACACGTTGAAAGTAACGGCTGTGTTCAAATAGGTAAATACCAAATCGGGTTCTGCATCTACCAAAGCTTCGCCCAAGACATAGACGGTAATCGTTGCCACATCACACAAACCCGATGGGTCGCAAAGGGAGTAAGTAAATACTTCCGTACCAATAAAACCGGGATTAGGGGTATAAGTTACCGAGTTGTTAGTGTTCACCACAGCCGTACCGTTTTCGGGTGGTGTTGCCAAGGTAATTGTGAGTTGGGGTAACGTGTTATCGGGGTCAAAGTCGTTGGTGATAGCAGCAATTTGAACTGCTATGCCTTCGGTTGTATTGGCAAAATCGTCATTTGCCGCCGGCGGTTGATTGACCGTTGAAGGAATAACCGTTACCACAACATTCACCACTGCGCAGTTGCCGCCCGAATCGCAAACGGTATAGGTAAAGGTATCCGTTCCTTGGAAACCTCCGTTTGGCGAATACGTTACTGTATTATCGGGGTTCAACACGACCGAACCGTTGGCTGGTTGTGTTACCGTAGTGACATCCAATCCACTTCCGCTATCGTTGTTCAGCACATTGATGGTTACAGGCGTTCCTTGCAGAGTCGTTGCCGTATCGGGTTGAGTTTCAAGGGGAAGCAGTTCGGGAGGCAAGACGGTAATGACGACAATAGCATTGTCGCAAAGCAAAGTTCCGTCTGTGCAAGTAACACATGCGGCATAAGTTATTTGGTCAACTCCCGCATAGCCGGTTTGCGGTAAATAAATGATGGTGCCGTTAGAATTAACCGTTGCTGTTCCATTGGCGGGATTGGTTATGACCTGCGTACTTAGGGGGCTGCTGCATACATGCGTATCATTTGCCAAAACATTTATCGGCACAGGCGTTCCATTATTGATGATGGTTGCCGCATCGTCATTGGCTACGGGCGCAATACATCCCACATGCACATAAACCGTTACCGTTTCACATTCCCCTTCGGCGTTACAGCCGATTATTTCCACCACATCAGTACCGATATAGCCGGGCAATGCGATATATTGTAAACAGGTATCGTTCAAAAAGTTGAGACTACAATTAAAGGTCGTATTGGCATCGGTAATTGCCGCCCCGGGCACATTGCAAAACTGCACACATATCTGAACAGGCACCATTGGGGCTGAACAGTAATGGGTTTCAAATTCACAAATCACCACTTCGGGGGCTATTTCGATAAATACTTTAGCAGTATCGCATAGGGCAGGACTGCCATTGTCGCAAACAATATACTCAAAACAATCCCCTATCGTACAGGTGTCTCCCACTGTGTAAAGCAGTTGATTGCCTACAATGCTGACCGTTCCGCAAGCTGCATCGGTCAGGATTTGGGTAATAGTCAACGGTTGCCCGTCCGGGTCGCTATCATTGGTCAATACATTCAGCATCAGTGTTTCGTCTTGCGAAACCACATAGTTATCGTCAACCGCTAAAGGCGGATTGTTGCCATCGCAAGAGGCATCAATGGTAATAGTTGTGGTGTTGATGCTGCAATTACCCACTGCATCGCATACCTGAAACGTGATTATATCCATTCCGGTGAATACTGTAGAGGTGGTATAAGTAAAACATCCCCCGCCAATGGATGTTACTGTGCCGTTTCCATTGACCGTAGCGGTAATACTGCCCAAAGTAGCAGGATTTACCCCGCAAAACTGCGGGCAAACAGAGAAACTACTGAAAGGAGGCGTGCAAACTGCCTCTGCAATCGGGCAATTGCTCGCACCTGTGATGGTCAAATTCACCGTAGTCGTTTGGCACAAACCGCAACCATTACAAACCGAATATTGCAACACATCGGGGCCGCTATAACCCGTTGTAGGGACGTATAAGATTTGACCACTGCTAATGACCGCCGTTCCATGCAAGGGCGCAGTGCTGATTTGAGATAAGGTCAACACTCCGCTACACAGTTCTTCATCGTTGTTGACCACCGACAGCAACGCACCACTCAATCCATTCCCGCCAAAACTTACTCCATTCACCACTGTCGAAGTATTGCTCAGAAAAACCACATCGGGATTAGCCACCGGCTCAATACAACCTACATAAACCAAAGCAATGGAAGTTGAACAAAGGGAGGGGGTTTGGTTATCACAGACCACAATACTGACGGTATCCGTTCCAATAAAGCCCGGAAGAGGCGTATATCGCAAGCAAGAGTCGTTTAAAGCCACCAAACTGCAATGAAATGTGGTTGAAGATTGTGGAACATCAATATGCCAACTATGCCCGTTGGGGTCATCCCATGAATGGCATATCGTCAGCGGGGTCATCGGTTGGGTACAATACTCCAAGTCAAACACAGGAGTTGGGGCCACATTTACCACCCCTAAACTGGAAGCGGCAATGACCGTAATCGTTACGGTAGCTGTCGCAAAATTGCCGTAAAAATCTTTTATCGAGTAGGTAAACACATCCGTTCCCAAAAAACCGGAGTTTGGTAAGTATAAAACATTGGTTTTGCCGGGCATAATAATAACCATACCATTTGCCGGTGATGAGGGAATATCGTGTAAAAAAATAGCACTTCCCACATCGTTTGCCGTAGCGTGTATGCTGACCCAAGTTTCATGCAAAGTAGTCGCCACATCGTTCGTAGCAACCGGATTGTCTAAAATATCGCAAACGCCGTTTGCTTTGGCAGTACTATAACTTTGTGCAAACAACATCAACAGGTAAAATAAGAGCAAGGGTAGTTTAGTGTGTTTCATACTGAACAAAATCATTGATTAAATTAGTGTAAGGCTTGACTATTTACCTGCTTTCAAAAACCTTGCCAATGTTAGGACAAGCCTGTATCCCATCTTTGAGTTATGAGTTATGAGTTATGCCACGAATGCACGAATGTTGCTCATTTCTCTTTTTCCAATGCCGTTAGGTATGAGATATCGGTAACCTCTTTTGAATCGCGTATTTGATGGATTAAATGATTTCACGGGTTTTAAAGACTATCAAAAATCCGTTTAATCAGTGATTCAAACAGATAGAAGAGGCACTTGAAGATTCCACAGGCTAAAGCCAATGGCAATTTATATTCTTACCTCTACGATTTTACCGATAGCAATTGAACAACCAAAGCATCAATAGCCCCCAGCTTTAGGGAAAGTGGATAGAATCATCCAAAGCATCAATAGCAAAAGATTCCACAGGCTAAAGCCAATGGCAATTGATATTCTTACCTATACGGCTATGCCAATAGCAATTGAACAACCAAAGGGAATAACTCATAACTCATAACTTGTAACTAGAAATTGGCATTTCGCTAAAGTGCAGACGGAATTTGCTTCAGTGCAGATACTGTTTACCCTAGTGGAATTCAATTTTGCTAAAGTGCAGAGCGTCTTTACTAAAGTGCAGAGCACGTTCGCTAACGTGCATAGCAAATTTGAAGCCGTGCAGACATTATTTGACCTCGTTCAATAGCTTTGTGAGGTCGTGCAGAGTCTTTTCAGCAGTGAAGTCGAGCTGCACTAGCATAAATGTGCTCTGCACTTTAGCAAAATGGAGTTGCACGGGAGTAAATTTGCTTTGCACTTTAGCAAAAAGGAATTGCACGAGGGCAGAAAGGGGCTGCACGAAAGCGATGAGTATTTGCACGAAGGTAAAATGGGGTTGCACGGATGCAAATAAAGTCTGCACCGGTAGGAAATAGCCCAAATTGACAATATTTTTAGGCTAAACTTGATTTAAAGGAGGGGGCTTGACCTGTTTTTCTTTAATCCATCTGCCAATTTCCTATCTGTTTTGGGTAGCAGTGGAAGGCAGTTCAAATAATGGATAATGGTTGAATGTTAATGATTAAGCCATCTTAAACAGAAAGTCCTCATCACCGAGATAGGCAAGAAAAACCCGACCCAATTGCTCCCAAAAGAGGAAATTTGATGATTATTTTCATCGCTTTACCGTAAAACAAAAGTTTGGCATTAAATTTTCTGTGTTAAAATTTGATAAAATATAGGCTTAACACATTCATGGGTAAAAATAAAATACCTACCTTAGTGCTATAAAACCCAATTGTTATGAAAAAAGTAATCCTAATCATCGCTTCGGTTTTGTTTTTGGGTTTGTTAAACCTCGGTTTACAGTTTCCCGAACCCAATAGCGATCATAACCTTCAATTTACCTTTACCATACAACCCGTTCGTTTAAACTTGACAGGAGCGCAATTTGCTCCGGTTTTTTACAAAAACGGTGTGGTGTTTAGCAGCAGCAAACGCAACAATTTGAACGGCGGTGTGTTGCCGCTTGGCAACGGAGCGAGTTTGTATTATGCCGAAAGAAATGCCGATAACAGCTTAAATACCCCACAAAAAATGAAGGGTAAAGGCATGACCGGTTACGAAACCGCTTCTGCTTTTTTTACTCCAAACGGTAAAGAAATCATTTTCACAAGAAGCAAAGAGAAAACGATTAAACCGGACGATACGACTTGGGGATTGTTTTTTGCCTCTATGACATCGGAAACAGAATGGAGTGAAAACGAGCCTTTCGCCCACAATTTTAATTTATATGATGTAGAACAGGCTTCGCTTTCACCCGATGGAAGTATGTTGTTTTTTGTGTCCGATTTGCAAGGCGGGGTCGGCGGAACAGATATGTTTGTGTGCTATAAAATAGGCAATAACTGGAGCCGTCCCGAAAATCTTGGCAGCCGAGTGAACAGTATTTACAACGAGAGCCATCCTTTTATGACCGAAGATGGAACACTCTACTTTTCTTCCGCCGGATTTGATAACAATGCCGATGGTTTGGACGTATTCTATACCAGGAAAGTAGCCGGCGAGTGGTTGCACCCGGTTAAGTTGCCTGCTCCGTTAAACTCCGCCAAAGACGATTTCGGGTTCATCATAAAAACCGATACTTACGGCATTGGGTATGGTTATATCGCTTCTAACCGAAACGAACAAACCCAACTGTTTTCGTTTAGCGCAACTATTCTCAAACAAGAACAAGGCATTGAAAGCAACGAAGAGCTAATCAGTTCAAGAGATGCAAATTCACCCGTTCAATTCTCCAATAATGAACAACCTATTGGCAAGGAAACCCTGCTCAATGGCATTATTGGCATGAACAAATTGTTTTTCCCACAAGGTAAATGGCATATTGTTCCTGAAACCGGAAACGAATTAGAAAAACTGGTTTTCTACATGAAGCAAAACCCCCGCCTGAATGTTGCCATCGCCGTACATACAGACTCAAGAGGTGATGATGAGGCGAACCTACAACTTAGTACCAAGCGCGCCAATGCCGTACAAACCTTTCTCTTATCACGCGAGATAAGTTCCAACCGCGTTACGGCTTTAGGATATGGTGAAACACAACTGCAAAACTATTGTCGAAACGGCATGAATTGTAGCGATGAAATGCACGACCAAAATAACCGTGTAGAAATAAAAGCTACTCCCGAAAGCGTTTTTGCCGTTAATTGGGGCACTGCCAATTACTCCGGTTATACCGCAAATGCTCATGGACAGCAGGTAAACTACGAAGAACCCGTTGCAAGAACCATAGACTTGCAAGGTGCCGATAAAGGAAAATTGTTTTACAAAGTTACCGTAGGCCCATTCGACAGAATTGATAACCGCGTTTTTTACGAGTGCCGTCAAATAGACAATACGCCCAATTATGAAGACACCCCTACCGGTAAATTCATCGTACTTGGGCCTTTTGACAATATGCAAGAAGCATACAGAAGCAAATCTTATTTAGAATTGCGAGGCATTTCAAAATCACAAGTCAACAACATCAGCGAAACGGCACTGCCCCGCTTCCAACCCATTAAGAATGAGGTGTTTGAAGAAGGCTCTTCAGATGCGACATTCAAAATTTTTGTCGGCCCATTTAAGCATGTGGACAACAACACTTACCATCGTTTTGCCAATTTGGGAACTCCCATTCATATTGAATACACCTCCAAAGGCATGATGATTGTTTTAGGACCTTACAAAAACATGAATGAGGTGGAGCAATACAAAGAATTGGTCAAAGAAAGAGTGGCTTCCAACAAAACAAAGGTGATGGTTTACAACGATGACGAACCTGTTGAGGAAACTAAAAAAAGTTGGTTTAATAGATTGTTTTCCTCAAAATAGCAACCCATCCTTTCAATTAATAGCGCGAAATAAAAAATCCGGCTTCAACGAATCAAATGGTTGAAGCCGGATTTTTTTGTTTTAAAACACTGCTTGAATAGATGCTCTTCCGGTATGATTGATTTTATTGCTACCCGCTTTTCGTCCGTCATAACCAAAATTAAGTTGCATATTGTTGGCAAGCCGCGTATTGAAACTGACACTCCAAAGGTAGTTACTACCGGGTTGCAACCCTTCCAAAAGATTGTATGCAGCAGGCGTATTGACCGGCCCTTTGTACGAAATCAGCACATAAGAAATGCGGGCACTCACATTGCTTTTGACGGCATTTCCAAATTGAGTATCGAGGCTTAGTTTTTGTTGTTTGGCGGGGAAATAGTTTTCTGTTAAATAGTCCGCACTATTTTTGAACGTATAAGCCCCCGTCAACCTGAATTTCTTATTCAGCACTAAATCGGCTGCCGGGTCAATACTCCAATAGCGAATTTGGTAGTTTTGGCTGATAAATGCTTGTGAATTACCACCAAGGTTGCCCTTGTTGGCCGATAGGCGAATACTTATTTTATTGGTAGGAGAAAATCTGCCGGCAGGCTTCCATTCGGTTTTAGTTCGGCGGTCAATGCCGTTAATCAAGAAATTAGTGTTGACCAAGTATAATTGCTGTACGTTCAATTCCCATTTAGGACTGTTTCTGTTCAGGAACAGCGCGTTTTGGATATTCACGCTTTCTGCTACAATTTGGTCTAAATCTTCACTTCCACCGATGGGTAAATAAGCCTGCCATTTTTTAAGCACCGATTCACGGCGAATGGTAATAGCACTTTGAGTAGAAAATAAGCTGACGACTTTCTTTATTCCGGTTTCGTTAAACCAAACTGCTTTTGGGGTAATGTTAATGGATTGGTTAAACTGCACGATATTCGTTGGTTGATAGCTTCCGGTCGGAAGTAATAAGCGTATGTAAAAGGCTTCCACCATATTGTTTTCGGTTGCGGGAAAAAACTCGTCCAGTTCTTCTATCTCATTGCCATTGTCAATCCAAACATAGTTACCCATTCCGTTGCTTACCTTTTCGTAGTAATATTCGGTTTGTTGCCGTTGTCCCGACCCTATTTGATACTGAGTAGTCGTGCGCAACCAACCCTTACCCACCGATTTGGTAAAATTGATTTCGCCGAGTAAGGTGTTCAGTTCAACGGCTTTTAAAACTGAAGTATCTGCAACTTGCAAGTTGCGATAGGTGAAACTATAGAGTAATTGGCTTCGCGGATTTTTGGAGAAAGCACCGTTGAAGTTAAAGGTGTTTCCAGTGTTGGAAAGGGTAAAGTTTTCCGATTTCGGAGCATAATCCCATCGCTTAATAAAACTGACCGCAAATCTGTTGGCACTGGTATCCGAAGTTTTGGCAAACGCTTCAATCTGATTGTAGTAAAAACTGCGCAAGGTCAGTGTATCGGATTGAGTGGTTTGGTTTTTTTCCTGCTCACCTTTCAAACCCACCTGCCATTTTTGTTGACGAAAGGACTTACTGATTTCACCGTTCGGTCTAAAGAATTTACTCGCATTATTGTTAGCCATTTCAGAGTTCATATAGCTCATGTTCATAGTAGCCGACCATCCGTTTTTACTTTTGTGCCTAGCATTTACAGTGTGCATCGTTCCCTTATAAACATTTGCCCCCTTTTGATATGCGCCAATTTGATACCGAACATCGCTATTGTTGCCAAATTTTACTTGTGCCGACACATTGCCTAAGTGTTCATTTGCAGGCATATCAGTTGTGGCAAGACTCCAGTTTCGGGCAAATTCTATTTCGCGAAAAGGCTCTAAAGCATCAAACCTGTCTTGCACAAACTCATAATGTAGATTAGTCAGCAGTTTGATGTTTTTGGATTTGTTAAGAGTGATGTTGTTTTGGTAGGACAATCGGGCAGCAATGCCGGAGTTTAGGTCGTTGTTCTTGTCAGAAAACGTATTTAGGTCATTTTGGCTCAAGGCTATTTCGGTGCTTATCTTATGTTTGGTGTCGGGTGCGTAATCCATCGCGGCACTAATCATACGGTTTCGTTTTGGGGTAATAATTTTAACCAATGGAACGAAACTGCCCTTGCGCAATCCACTGATATTATCGGGAGCAACCCAATTAAAAATACGCCCGTTGACATTCCCTTCTGATAAATTATAATCTCCATTACCTGCCCCCACAAAACTAAAGCTAACACTGTATAGAGCTTTAGCAGGATTGACCGAATAAATAAAGATGGAATCGTACAGTATATTATTCACCATACTGTCAATCAATTGATACATCACTCTATCGGGGTTAAACCCTGTGTTTTGCCAACCGGGCAGCACCGCGTTTTCAATATCATTACCCACATTTTCGAGGATGTCTAAATAATTATCGGGGAGAGTTAGGTCGGCAAGTAATTGGTTCTTTGCATCCTGTTCCGAAAAGTAATTAACCCGAAATGCAGTTTTCTTTTGCTTTAAAACTACACTCGATTGCAACAGCGAGCGCAGGTAAGTTTGGTTGGTGTATTGAAATTCAATGGTGATTCGTTTGTCCTTGTTGATAATTTGTTGAGGGGTAAAACTGATTTCGGCAGTATTATAGTCAATGATATAATCGAGGTTTGCGCCCCTAGTCAGCAGTTTGCCGTCAATAAAAACCCGTTCACTTCCAGATAGGACAATAATAAACGTTTCGCCATTAGCACCGGTTAGTCTGTAAGGCCCTTGGTTGCCCTCCAATCCGTTAATCACCATGCGGTGATAGCTGCCCCTTGCCACTGCACCCGATGCAGATACACTGAGTTCATTTTTGTTTTTACCAAAAGAGATACCCGATGCAGCAGTTATGCCTTGTAAACGGCGCACATACTGCATAAAGTAATTGTTGGCAGGGGTTCTAAGGTCGTAATCGCCCAACAACAGTGAGTGTTTGTTTTTTTTCAGTTGAATATAAATGCGGTCAAATTCCTGAATTTGTTGGGTATTCCCTTCGGGTTGAAAGGGGATATTGTTATCAGTCAATGCAGCGGTAATGTCAATATCGCCGGGTAATTTGCCGCTCATTTGCAAATTGAAATTGGCATTGATGGTTGCATCTTGGTTGCTGCCGATAGTGATACCTCGCCCAAAGCTGCCGCTATAATCCAAACCGCCCATATTGAAAAAGTCAGTACCTGTTTGCTGCTTATTTCGCAAAAGGTATTCGTAATATCCGGCCGGCTGTTCAGACAAAGGTATTACACTAAGGGTGTCTTTATTGGAGTATGGTTTGGTTAGTAAAAAAGGAAGCACCCGATAATTTATACGAACGGAATCAAAAACCGGCAAGGTGTTCCAATTGAGGGTGGCACTTGTATGATTGATGGCATAATCTGTTTCGGGAACAATGGCTAAAGTGTCCAACCTATATACTTGAACAGAATTGGGCACTAAAGAAAGCGTATCAAGCAAAACAGACTTCCCGGAAACGGCAACACTTTTGCTTCGCAGGTTATTAAGTGTTTGTCCTTTTACTTGGTGAAATGAAAAGGCATAGCAAATAAACAATGCCGCTATCAATCTACACCCCACTCCAACAACTCTTGTTTTCCCATTAAGAGAGCGTTGTTGCCAATATAAACGGATAGCGTGCCGACAGAAAGTTACCAAAATACGAAGGGTGCATTAAAAATTGCCAATCAATCAAATAAGCAACTACCAAAGATGCTAATAATACCGATATGGTTGTACTTAGGAACCAAAAACCCCGCCTGCCTAATCAGTCAGGCAGGCGGGGTGGTATCTGTCAATGATGTTTTTGAGTAGAAATGGGAGTTGATAAACGAATTATTGAGACGGAAAGGAAAGCACTAAAGATTTACCGGATGATTAGAAGCCGGACGAGTCCAAACAGTCGTTCTGCCAATCATGGAAAACCCGATATAACCACGGATAGATAAGGACCCATTGTCGTTCATCCACATTTTGCAACTATAAGTTTTACCGGATTTTGGGTCATAAATCGTCCCGTTTTGCCATTGTTTGCTATCGGCGGTATAGGTAAAATTTTGAAGTATTTCTTTGCCGAGTAGTTTAGTTTTCTGTTTAGAAACATCGGGATTCTTATCGTCCAAAGTGCCTGTCCCTTTTTTGAGCCATATTAATTTGCCATAGTAAGCATTGCCTTTTTTGAAAACTTCAACAGCCCCATCTTGCTCTTCATTGAGCCATTTGCCAATGACCACATCGGCAGTATTGAAAGAATAAGTTGAAGCGATTGAAATGGAAGCGCATAGCACAAAAAACAAAGCAATTACAAGAGTAGCTTTTTGATTCATAAACTGTTCTTTTGGGTTGATTAACTAGATGATGTTTGACAACTTTAGTAATACATTTGAGAATGACCACATTGCTCTAATGCAAGAACTTAACAAAACGATGTTCGCTTTGTTTTAGTATGTATCAACATCATGCTAAATGGTCTTGTTTTAATCAAGCGGGTAGGGAAGTATCTTTGTTATCGGCATCGCTCAATGACATTTCACCTTTTCGGTAGGGTTTTTACCCATTTTTGGACTTAGGTAAGGGATACCCAAATTTAACCCTCGCAAGATAAAAAGAGCAGCAAAGAAAATCATCAGTATTGGAAGTGCGCTCTGCACTTTGCGCCGAAAGTTTAAGGACATCAGATTACCGGCTAATGAAGCCGAAAGCATCATCGGGATTGTACCCAAACCAAACAAGGCCATAAAGGCAGCACCGTTTAGAATGCCCGATGTAGTAAGGGCTGCCGTCAAGCCAATATAGACAAACCCGCAAGGTAAAAACCCGTTTAAAATGCCGATGCCCAACATCGTTAATGTTCCATTTGTTCTAAGCAATTGCCCCAAAGTTTGTTTGACACGATTGGTAAATTGGTTTACAATGCCAATTCGTTGCACCCAACTTTCTAAGTCGATAGAAAAAATAGCCATCGCCAGAAGCAACACTCCCAAACCAATAGAGAGTCCCTGTTGATATCCCGATAGTGCGATACCTTTTCCAACTATGCCCAATAAAGCACCTAAAAAGCTGTAAGTGAGAACGCGTCCCAAATTATAAAGTAATACATTGGCTATTGTATGTAGCCTGTTGGGAGTTCTAAAAGGTAAAGCAAGGGCAATAGGCCCGCACATGCCGATGCAATGAAAACTGCCTAATAACCCAAGTGTAAATGCTGTCCAAAGGAACATGGTAATGATTGAAACTTATTGGGAAAAACCTCAAACGGCGATTGTCTGAAAGGAGTAGGTTTAAAAAGGAGAGGGGTGGAATTCTTTTTCGATAATCTTTGCCATCTTACTTTATTCGACAAAAACAGTATGCTCGGTATAATAAGGCGTTTTACCTTGTGCCCATTCAATTTTGACCCGCCATAATCCGGTTTTCATATCGGCTGCACTAATCACTTGGCTGTTTGCACTATCAACATTTATAGGCACTTGAAAATCGAGTTTGCGATCAGATGGACGGAAAAGGGTAATATTCCCTTGTAATGTTTCTTCTAGTTTTGGGTAATGTAATACCACTTGCTTATCAGATACGGCATACTGTAAGGTGATGTCTTGTTGCAGTTGTTTTGCGTTTTTCATTTTTTGGATTTGCGTTTCATATTTCAAATCCTGTTCGTAGTAATTATCTACTACCAAGTCAATGTTTTCGCGTACCGAAAGAACTACCAGAAACAACATCATCGCAACAAAAGAACAATAAAGAATGACGATTTTCCAACCCCATGATATAATCATAGTAAGTGCTTGAATGATTAGGTTATTTTGATAAACACCGTATTTGTAGAATTACGGAAGAATTGTCCGAGATAGGGTTATTTAATAACAAAAGGGCCAATGAAATTGGTTTTAATTTTGTCCACTTTCTTGTTATTGGCATACACTTCAACAACGATACCTGTGTTTCGGTTACTCAAACTTGATTTAGGCAGGTCAATAAACAAGACTTTATCGGTTGTGCTTTGTTTCTCTAAGGTAAAGGTTATGCTTTCTATGGCAGCAGCACTTGCATCAGTTGCTTTACCTTCGCTATTTTGTCCAACCACTCGTAGTCTTGCTTTGTCAGGCGATGTAATGACCACTTTAACAGGAACGTCTTTAATCGTTTTATTAACCAATTGCAAGTTGTATAGATTGCTGATAGTATTGGAATCAACTTCCTGATACAAGGTACCCGAAGTACGCAAAAGAGTTGCTTCTACATCACCCCGATTGATGAGTAAAAATCCAACCAATACGAGCATTAGTGCCAACACTCCGGTATAGGCGGCAATACGTGTAGTTACGTGAAACTTCACTTTATTCACAATGCCATTGTAAGAAGTGTAGCGAATTAACCCTTTGGGGCGGTCAACTTTTTCCATGATAGAGTCGCAGGCATCAATACAAGCAGTACAGTTAATGCACTCTAATTGTGTGCCGTTTCTAATATCAATACCGGTAGGACAAACTCTGACGCATAATCCGCAATCTATACAATCACCTGCTTCAGGCATTTCGAGCGTAGCGGTTTCGCCAGATAAATTAAGCGCAACAGTATTTGTTTTGGATGAACTAGCTTTTTTAATTTTTGTTCTTGGTTCACCCCTTACAAAGTCATAGGCAACCACAATAGAGTCCTTGTCCAATAATACGCCCTGCAAACGTCCGTAAGGGCAGGCTACTAAGCAAACCTGTTCGCGGAAATAGGTGAACACAAAAAAGAAAACACCCGTAAAAGCAATCATGGTAAAAAAGCCGGCCAAGTGTTCGGAAGGAGGAGAGGTAATGATGTTCAATAATTGGTCTATGCCAATAATATAGGCTAAAAATGTATTGCCGATAAAGAAGGAAATGGCGTAAAACAGAGAAAGTTTGGTTGCTTTTTTTCTAATTTTTTCTCCGTTCCAAGGCATCGCATTGAGTTTCCGCTGTTCATTGGCATCACCTTCTATCCAATTTTCTATTTTTCGGAAAACCATTTCCATAAAAACAGTTTGTGGACAAGCCCATCCACAAAACAATCGCCCAAATGCTACCGTAAACAATACGATAAATAGCATGAGCGTAAGCATCGTAAGCCCAAACAGGTAAAAATCTTGAGGGAAAAAGGTGAGTCCAAAAATAATGAATTTACGCTCAAGGATGTTGAACAACAAAAAAGGCTCACCGTTCACTTTAATAAAAGGCATACCAAACAATAAAGCCAATAGAAAATAGCTTATGTATGTCCTCCACTTGTAAAAGAAACCCTTTTGCTTTTTAGGATATATCCAAACACGTTTACCGTGTTGGTCTATAGTAGAAATTGTATCTCTGAACGAGTCATCAACATGCTCATAGAGTTCTTTAACATTCAATTCACTCATGAGAAAACGATTAAAAATTACCGGCCAAATATAGGGCTATGACGGGAAATCGGGGGGATTTATTCAAAAAAGGTAGCCTAATGTGGCTACCTTTGAGTTGGCATCAAACACTAAACACATAACATGATAAACTAAGAGCACTATCGGTATTTCTAATTTTCGTTACCGTTTGGAAAGGTATCTATTATGATGCTATTTCCCTGTGGCAGGTTGAGCACTTTTTGTGGTATCTGAAGGAGTAGTGGTAGTTGTTGATTTAGTGGTACTGTCAGCGGGCATTGATTGTTCGGGCTGGTAAAGCGTTCCTTCCTGAGCTTTGGCATTTGGAGGGTTAGTGCCTTGCAATGTAAGAATATAACTCGATACTTCAAGAATCTTTTGAGGTTTGAGCATTGTTTTCCAGGCAATCATACCTTTTGCAAGTACTCCGTTTGTTACGGTATTAAAAACATCCTTTACTCCACCTCCATGTATCCAATAAGCATCGGTTAGATTTGGACCAACGCCCCCTTCTCCCAAGTTTCCGTGACAAGTTACACAGTTTGCTTTAAATATGCTTTTCCCACTTTCTAAACCGACAGCATCGCTCAAGGCAACTAATTTGCTGACATCAAAACCTTCGCCCTTTGCTTCTAATACTTTTTGATGTTCTATCTGTGCCAATTTGGCATTGTCAATTTCTGTTTGATACTCGGCAGCAGATAATTTTCCGGTGCCTAATAAGTGATAATGGAATATATAGGCGACAGCAAAGAAGATGGTCAGGTAGAACATATACACCCACCACGGTGGCAAACTATTGTCCAACTCATGTATCCCATCATAGTCATGATCAAGTAGTACATCTCTTTCGCGCTCAACCGGTACTGCATTGGTTAAAGAATGCATCAAATTTTGCCACCAAGTTTTTTGAGTAGCGGCGATTTGGCTTTCCACTGCATCAATGTCTATACCTCTTTCTGCATAATAGATACTATGCAGCTCTGAGCCTAAAGTTTTGATGATGCGATATAATGTGTACATCACCAATAAAATAGCCCCTGCTGCAACGAGCAAAACAATGAGTGCTACTTTTTCGGTAGTAAGCATGGAGTTAATACCAGATGTGGGAGCATCAGCTTGTTGAGAAAATGCAAAATTGTTGATGCCCGAAAGAATAAAAATTGGCAATGATTTATATAGTAGTTTTTTCATAATGCGCAATACTTAATTTGGTTTGACCGATAATACGGATTAAGATTTTTTTCTTATTGCTTGTTTGCGAAGTTCGCTACTTAAGGTGGTGATAGCTCTGAGTACAATAAATACGGCAGCTACGACCACCACACCTGTTACCATGGTTAAAATTACCAACATGCTTGCTTTATCACTACCGGTACTAACCGGTGCGTCATTGTTTTGTGCAAATGCTGCAACAGCAAGAAAAATGTCAAGTAGAACAGCTAATAAAATGCTTTTCATAGTGAATGTGCTTAATTAGATAAGAAAGCGAATAAATAGAAAATCAATTTTTCAAGACTAATTTTCAGTTTTAAATTTGATGGGACTATTGTCTTCAAGAGGCAGTTCTGACATGTGTTGGATATATCCTTTATTTCGTTTGCTTGTCCAAATCGTCAGAAGGATAAAAAACAATATAAACACTATTAACGCACTGATAGCCAAAGGTGCTATACTGTCTAAAGATTGAAGTATTTGCTTGTACATAATTTTGAATTTTTATTTAAGGCGTTATATAAGTAACGGGTTAACGTTGATGGTTAAACGAAGTAACCCGTTACTGTTATACACACATCACACTCCACATATTTATAGGTAATTACGGCTTTGAATTAAATTTCCTGCTTAAGGAATTCTGATGGGTTCCCTTTTAGCCGCCGATTGATTACCTTTTTTAGATTTTACTCTTTTAATTTAATGTCAGTTCCCAGCCTTTGTAAGTAAGCAATCAGTGCTATAATTTCTTTATTGCTGGGGGTTTCAATTTTTCCGCTTTGTTTCAAGTCGGCAGCAATACCATCGGCTTGTTTAGTTAAGTCGTTTACTGCTTGTTGGTCGTAACCTGCCTCGTAGGGTACCCCTAAGTATTGCATCACTCTGATTTTTTTAGGTGTATAAGTTACATCTAAATCATTTTCCAACAACCAAGGATAGGCCGGCATGAGGGAACCGGGCGACATACTTTGTGGCTCGTACATGTGGTTGTAGTGCCAAGCATTCGGGTATTTACCTCCTATTCTGTGTAAATCAGGTCCTGTTCGTTTTGAACCCCATTGGAACGGGTGGTCATAGACAAATTCTCCCGATTTAGAATATTCACCGTATCGTTCTGTTTCTGAACGGAATGGTCGAACCATTTGCGAGTGACAAACGTAACAACCCTCGCGAACATAGATATCGCGCCCTTCTAATTCAAGAGGTGTGTATGGTTTTACAGATGCGATGGTAGGAATATTAGACTTAATTAAGAACATTGGCACCATTTCTACAATTCCTCCAATGAGAACCATTACTAAACTTAATGCCAATAATTGTATGGGGCGACGTTCTATCCATCGGTGCCAGTGACCGGTGTGAACTACTTCATTTTTATCAAGTGCAGGTGCTTCAGCAGCTTCGTTGGCTACAAATTGACCGGAAGCGACAGTTTTGTAAATATTATAGGCCATGACCAATACTCCAATGAGGTATAACCCACCTCCAAAAGAACGCATGGCATAGAGCGGAACTATCTGTAATACAGTTTCGAGGAAATTTGGATAGAGCAAAGTGCCTTCAGGTGTAAATTGTTTCCACATCAAACTTTGGGTAAATCCGGCCCAATACATAGGAACGGTATAGAAGATGATACCCAATGTGCCTATCCAAAAATGGATATTCGCTAATCTTTGTGAATATAGTTTTACATTAAACAACTTTGGGAACATCCAATAAAACATACCAAAGGTAAGAAAACCGTTCCAACCTAAAGCACCAACGTGTACGTGTGCAATGGTCCAATCGGTAAAGTGGCTGATGGCGTTTACATTTTTAAATGAAAGCATCGGGCCTTCAAAGGTGGACATACCATAAGCGGTGATGGCGACCACAAAAAATTTCAACACCGGCTCATTTCTTACTCTATCCCAAGCACCACGCAACGTTAATAACCCGTTTATCATACCGCCCCAAGACGGAGCGATGAGCATTACTGAAAATACAGTGCCTAATGATTGTGCCCAATCGGGTAGGGAACTATAAAGCAAGTGGTGAGGACCTGCCCAAATATACAAAAAGATAAGTGCCCAAAAGTGGATAATAGATAACCTATATGAATAAACCGGGCGGTTGACTGCTTTGGGAACAAAATAATACATCAGCCCCAAGTATGGAGTAGTCAAGAAAAAGGCAACGGCATTATGCCCATACCACCATTGTACCAAGGCATCCTGTACACCTGCATAAATAGGGTAACTCTTAAAAAATGAAACGGGAATAGCAAGACTGTTGACAATATGCAACATGGCAACGGTAATCCAAGTCGCTAAAAAGAACCAAATGGCGACATATAAATGGCGTTCTCTCCTTTTTAAAATAGTGCCAATCATATTGATACCAAATACTACCCAAATCAGTGCAATAGCAATGTCAATAGGCCATTCTAACTCGGCATATTCTTTACTCACCGTATAACCTAATGATAAAGTTACTGCCGCCGCTACAATGATTAACTGCCATCCCCAAAAATGTATTCGCGAAAGCACTTCGCTGTACATTCGTGTTTTTAGTAGCCGCTGTAAGGAATAATAAACCCCTGCAAATATTCCGTTACCGACAAACGCAAAAATAACCGCATTGGTGTGTACAGGGCGAATATGACTATAAGTCAACAAATGGGTATAGTTGCTGAAATTAAAAGCCGGAAAAATTAACTGTAACGTCATTATAAACCCTACTGTCATTCCGACTATGCCCCAAAACATGGTTGCATAAGCAAAATTGCGGGCATGGACGTTGTCGTAATTAAATTGTTCGATTTGACTCATAATGAACTCGTTGGTTGTGAGTTATAGATATTTTCGTATAGTAAATTGTCTTGGTTAGTCTTTTTCTGTTTTATTAGCAGGTTTGCTGTCATCAAACAACATTCGCACTGAAGGCGTGTAACTATCGTCATATTGTCCACTTCTGACAGCCCAAATGAAGATAACTAAAAAAAGTGCTGCTACTAAGATACTGGCTATTATTAAAAAGAACATGGCACTCATGATTTAGGTATCGTTTTAGTGAGGGCAAAGTTATGAGGTAAAAAAATCGTTAAAAATGACTTAGGTCACTATCAGAATCTTTTCTCTTTTTTTTATTAAATTGCAATTGTACCGGCAAGAATTTTCCCAAAACAATTGAGGGATTTATTTCTTTTGCAGTACATAGACAAAATAGGTAACTTCTTCTGATACAAATTGATTGTATATGCCGGAACCGATTACCCCTGCAAAGTTCAAAGCAATTCCTTGTAAATAAACGGGTACCAGTTTGTCAACTAAATCACGTCTGCGTTTGTCGTCCAACTCTAATGCTTTAACTACGTTATGGGTAATCATACTTTTCTCAATGATAGCAAAATTGGATTGCTCTATGCAATCTTCTAATTCATTTAGTTGGTTTGTATTTCTGAAATCGGTAAAAAGGAAATAACCTCCCTGATGTAATATCCTGTTTACCTCTGCTATAAATTTATCGAATTGCAGATATCTATGCGAAGATTCAACGTTTAGGACAACATCAAAACTTTCATTTTCAAGGTTTAACGCTTGGGAATCTCCTTGCATAAAAGTTAACCCGGCCTGAGACGAGTAATGTTTGATACAAAACTTAATTGCTGTATTGTTCAAATCCACTCCAAGTGTGGTTTTGGGAGAGAATGTTTTTACACAATAGGATAATCCACCGCCGCGTCCACAGCCAATTTCAACGAGGTGTTTATTTTTGAGTTCTACTTTACTTGCTAAGAGATGATACAGTTGAATCGAATAACGATTGATTTCGTCTTCGGGCTTTAGTTTGACTATTTGTTTGTCGTCTGAATAGCCATAATTCATTAAAAGCACTTCTGCATTTTTATCTATATTACTGACAATCCAATACCAAGTGCGAAACGCAAATTCTCGAAATATTCCCATTGTTTGTTGAGTTTATGATCTTTCGGGCGCAAATTACCAATAATTTGCACAAGCATATCAAACAAGGGATATAATATTTGGAATGCGACAAATTAACATTGGCACAAACGTATCCTTGCTATTTCTTACTAAAGATTTGATGGGAATGGATCTGTGCAAAATCAAAAAAAGGTAATTTGCAGCAAAATTTGGGATGCTGAATTGGGGGATGCCACGAATCTAATTGATAGATTAGAATAAGATAAACAAGTAGATTGTTGAAGTGAATTGAGTTTCACCAATCTACTGATTGATAGTTGGGCTATCGAAGGAAAAATAATTGTAGAAATCAAAAGTGCTAAAACGCAGACAGCATGTATGGTTCTATTTCAATACCGGCACTTTTTGCGTAATGATACCTTGATTGGTGTGTAATTGTAGAATATAGATACCTGTGCTAAAGTTTTGTATATCTATGTTCATTTCGGGGGTAAAGTCGGAAAGAGGGGAGGAGTAAACGGTTTGCCCTGCATTGTTGAGGATGGTTAACAAATAGGCATTGGTGTTACCCAAATGTACGTTGAGTTGGTTTTTTGCAGGGATGGGATAGACTTTAAAATTAGGTGTCTCAATCGGGGTGTTTTGATCGAGAACAATATCTACTTCTGCGCCTTGTGGCGTTACTATCATTTTAGTGCCTCCGGGAGTTGTGGCGGTAACATTGTTGAACACAAGACTTAGGTTTTCTTCTGTATTTTTACCTGCTAACACGTCTTCCATCACAAAACTGACTACACCTATCAATCCGGTTCCATTGGCAAACTCGGAGTTGGTACGGGTAATTGCGGCTTCAATCGTGTTATCTACTACTCGTTGGATGGAAATAGTGTTTTCACCGTTGCTTAGGAACGATTCGGGGAAATTAACATTCATCGTTCCTTCGTAAGGGATGATGTTGTAACTGATGGAAAAGGCTAACCCATATAAATCGGCATCGCCATCGGCACCGCTTACCATAATATTGGTCACAACGGTATCGCCTATGGATACACTAGAATTGACAATTTCTAAAGTAATGGTTAAATCACCGCTATCGTAAGGCATTTCGGGTACTGTACTGACCGCATGGGTCATTCCGTAGTTTTCTATGATGGCATTGGCATCGTTGGAGTTAATATATCCGTCTCCGTTACAGTCGGCATGTTTGTAGTTTAGGTCTCCACCAAAACTATAAGTCCAATCGGTTGCTTCTTGGCCTTCCCAAAGAATAGTGGCATCGGGTCGAGCGTAACCGTAGGTGCCATGTGAAATGCCTATGGGTAGCAAATCCCAAGCATTGCAGATGCCATCGGCATTGACATCACCGGGCCAAACACATTCTTCACATTCTGCTTCCATGAAAAAGAGAAAAACAGTTGCCACATTTGTTGATAATGAAGTAATCTCTACACCACCACCATTAGCCGAAGCATCAACTTCTTCGTTGAGAAGATATGTAAAACTGTCATCAAAATCTGTAACTCCAAAGTTGAAAAAAGGAGTATAGAGCAAACAGTTACAGGTAAAGTTTTTTGTCACTGAACCGCGAAGAGGGTAATCGGCAATTTCCACATCTAAAATAGATAAATCTGCCCCCTCATCGTTGGACAATATGTGAAGTTGGATGGGGGCATTCTCGTATAAATAGAAGGTATCATCAACTGCCCACCGCTGACCGAATGCAAATTGCACCGTACCGATAAGTAATAAACAACTCAAAACAACCTGATGAACGAACCGTATGCACATATTAAATGGAGTTGGCAGTAAGTAATGATAATCGCCCTTGCAAATATCGGAATAATAATTCGAGGAATGAAGTACATTTTTAGAGAGTTTCCGACAGTTTTATTTGCGTATGGTTTTAATTGAAAAATAATCAGTTGGCTTAGAAGTCTTTATTTGTAAGGGTTTAATAGGGATTTGCGGCAAAAAAGTATTCCTCAATTGATTAGACTTTCCGAAAAAAAACCGATTTTACCACAATAATAATTGTTCTTTGCACTAATTTTTGGTTAAACAGACTTACAAATGACTTTACCCGATAACGAAAAAATATTGCGGAGGGTTGCCTGCCTCTAATTATTTATGGAAAACAGCAAACTTATTACCATTCTCAAATGCCTTTCGGGCAAGCAGGTGAAACAGTTGAGGGATTTTATCAACTCGCCTTATTTTAATAAAAAGGAAGAGGTATTGAAGATATACGATTCGATCATTCAGTTTTATCCTGATTTTGTGGGCGAGAAAGTGGAAAAGGAGTATATTTTTTCTTTGGCACTACCTAACGAGCCTTACAATGAAAAGGAGTTGGGGTATTGGATGAGTGATTTGGTGAAGCTCATTGAGCAGTTTATTGTCGTTGAGGAAATCCTTCAACAACCGGGTGCTCAGTTTCCACATTTATTTAAGACTTACCTGAAATGGAATTTGGAAAAGCCTTTTCAACGCACGATGAAGAATGCTTTTTTATACCTAAAGGCTTTACCCTATCAAGATGCTCAGTATTACTATCAGGAGTTTTTGTTTAAAGAACAGGAGGTTGCTTTTTTCGATAAACAGAAAGTCCATTCGCATGACCAAAGTTTGCAGGAAGCTATTGATAATTTAGATATTTACTACCTGACGCAAAAGCTCAAATATAGCTGCGAAATGGTGAACAGGTTGAATATGCTCACTTCGGACTATCGGCTTAAATTGCTGGATGAAATTCTGACCTACCTCGACAAAGAACCTCATTACCATATCCCTTCCGTAGCCATTTACCAATCCATCCTGCTTTGTCTTCGAGAACCCGAAGTAGAGGCGCATTTTGGAAATCTGAAAGACCTGTTGGATAAATATGCTACCAAATTTGACCCCGATGAAGCAAGAGGTATGTATTTATATGCCATCAACTATTGTGTGGGGAAAATTAACAGGGGTAATCAACAGTATGTTACCGAGTTGTTTGAACTCTACAAACGACTGCTTGAAAGCCAAATTATTTTTGAAAACAAATATCTCTCGCCATGGACTTATATGAACATCGTGGTGGTAGGTAGTCGCAATCAGGCTTTTGAATGGACGGAGAATTTTATACACGAATACCATACCAGTTTAGCCCCGCAGTTTAGGGATAATGCCTATAATTACAACCTTGCTTACTTGTATTACAATCAGAAGAAGTATGGTAAAGCCCAAAAACTGCTCAACGAGGTTATTTTTGACGATGTGTTTTATTATATCGAGTCGAAGTCTTTGCTGCTGCGCATATACTATGAATTGGAAGAAATTGATGTGATGATGGCTCTTTGCGAGGCTTTTAAAATTTACCTTCGCCGCAATAAACTCATTGCCGAGAATAAGCGCGAGATGTATCTCAATTTTATCAAAATCACCTTAAAACTGAGCAGGATTCCGAGAGGTAAAAATGAGGTGTTGGAGGAGGTCATGCAGCTTACGAAGAACACCAAGCTATTGGTCAATGCCAAATGGCTGCAAGAAAAGATTGAACAGAAGATGAAACGTAGGGGATAATTTCTACTTTCCTATAACACCCATACGCCGAGCTATTAGATTTGTTGCTAAAAATCCAAAAGAAACAACGGTTACAGAACTTAGTGGCATAAAGATGGCAGCTACCAAAGGCGAAAGCAATCCCTGAACAGCGATGCTCAACCCCACTAAATTATAACTGAGGGAAATTAGAAACGCCCATCGCACGACTTTGACGGATGCCCCGCAATAGTTGAGCAATTGGTGCAGGCGTTCAAACTCCGATGCTTCGACTATGGCATCGCAGGCAGGACTGAAGTTATTGATGCTTTCCGAAACGGCAATTCCTACATCGGCTTGGCGCAAAGCTCCGGCATCGTTTAACCCATCGCCGAACATGAGTACTTTTTCACCCGATTTTCGCAAATCGGCGATAAAGGCTAACTTGTTATGGGGCGATTGATTGAATAATAATTGGGCATTTTGACCAAAATACTCGACTAGGTTTTCGCGCTCTCCGTCATTATCGCCCGAAATGAGCGACAATTGCCGCCCTTTTCCCAATGCCTCCACCACTTCGTGAAGCCCTTTGCGATAAGCGTTTTGGACTTGGTAAAAACCTTTTACCTGCCCATTGCCGGTGTTTTTTGTTGGGTTGTTGATGGATAGATAGGTGCGGGTGGTTTGTTGCGATGGGTTATTTTCGACATCGGTCAAACCGGCAAATTTTGCAGAGCCTATGCGCACTTCATAGCCATTGACATTGGCAGTAATGCCTTTACCGGCGGTTTCTGAAAAGGTTTCGACAGGTAGAACGGGTATATCGGGCAGGCTGCTGTATATTTGGCGGCTGATGGGATGCCCCGATTGACGGACGGCTGACTTGACGATTGATTTCTCCATGTCGGTCAAATCCTCGCCCACAAAGGTTACTTCTTGATGTCCGGCATGGGTGATGGTTCCTGTTTTGTCAAAAACGATGTGTTTTACCTGCGCTATTTGTTCGATGACGGCGGTGTTTTTGAGGTAAAAACGATTGCGTCCTAAGATGCGAAGGGCATTGCCCAAAGCAAATGGGGAGGCTAAAGCCAATGCGCAGGGGCAGGCAATGATGAGCACTGCGGTAAACACATTCACCGCCGCCGCTGCCCCGCTGACAGCCCACCAATATAAACCCGAAAGGGTGGCAACACTTAATATGGCGGGGGTAAAAATGCGGCTTGTTTTGTTCACCAACAACGTGAGCGAACTGCTTCGGGCTTCGGTAAAAGCATCGTTGTTCCACAGTTCGGTCAGGTAACTTTGGGATACTTTTTTCACCAATCGCAATTCGACTGCTGCCCCTATTTGCCGCCCGCCGGCATAAATCAGATTGCCCGCTGTTTTTTGAACCGGCTCTGACTCGCCGGTTACGAAGCTGTAATCAATATTGGCAGTTCCCCTCATCAAGACCGCATCGGCGGGTACTAATTCCTCATTGCGTACTAAAATCACATCGTCCACCTCCAAATCGCTCAAGGCAACACTTTCCTCTTTGTTGTGCTTCAAACGGGTTGCCGATACGGGGAAATAGGATTTGTAATCGCGCTCAAATGAAATGGAATCGTAGGTTTTTTGCTGAAACCAACGCCCGATGAGCAAGAAAAAAATCAATCCGGCAAAGGAATCTAAGTATCCGGCACCGGTATGGGTGGTGATTTCAAAAATGCTTCGCCCAAACAATGCCAAGATGCCCAATGCAATCGGCACATCTATATTGAGCGAGCGTTGCCGAAGCCCGCTTAGGGCATTGGTAAAGTAATCGGTACTGCTATAGAGCAGGACGGGCAAGGATAAAAGGATATTTAACCAGCCAAAAAAGCGGCTGAAACTCCCTTCGGCAATCATATCTAATCCCAAATATTCGGGGAAACTGAGCAGCATGATATTACCAAAACAAAAACCGGCAATGCCCAATTTGAAGGTCAATTGCCTGCCGGTTTTTTGGGTAATGTTGGTTTTGGCATCTAAATTACCCAATCGAATATCGGGTTCATAACCAATGGAAGCCAATAAAACAACGACCTCGCGCAGGTTGGTTTCGGTTTCGTTAAAGGTGATATACAGTTCTTTGCGGGGAAAATTTACCGTGGAACGGGTGATGGCAGGATTGAGTTTGTACAGGTTTTCTAACAGCCAAATACATGAACTGCAGTGTATTTGTGGGATGCTGAAAGTAACTTTGCTTTGTATGCCATCGGTAAAATTGAGCATGGCGGCTTTAACTCCCTCATTGTCCAAATAAGCAAATTTGCCCGGCGGGATGGGTTTTCGTTGGGAAATGCCCGGCGTGTTTTCAATGCCATAATAGGCACATAGGTCGTTGGCGTTCAGGATTTCGTAAACACTTTTACAGCCTTCGCAGCAAAAAAACTTGGTCTCTTCGTGCTGCAAATCTTCGATGTTGATGTCGAGCGTTTCGCAATCTAACCCGCAATGATAGCATTGCGTTTTGGCGGGAGCGGGCAGAACCGGGGTTATCATAGATGCCTTTCTGGTAGTTTTGGATGAAAACAGGTGCAAAACTACCAACGTTTTTAGTAGCACACAATGACTTTGGTCATGTCTTGAAAATTGGTTAAGGAAGAAAGGGAGATTTGCGATTGATGAAGAAAGATTTTAGACGTTAGATATTAGATGTAAGACATTAGACAGCACAATTCACCATTCACCATTCACCATTTCTGTCTAAGATTACCACTCATAACTCATAACTCATAACTAAAAAATCTATTCCTCTTGAATCAACCTTGCTTTAAATTTCCCTGCTTTATTGTTTAGATTAACGACAAGCAATTTGCGAGGGGTGGTATTATCTCGAAGTTCGGAGGTGGTAAAGACTTGTTTAGCATCGGGTTGCATCACAGTCAAGTCGTCCGGGGTGGGGTTCAGTTCATCTTCGGTAAGGAAAAATCCTAAAGCATTATCGCCTGCATTTTCCAGTTCAAAGCTATCGGTGCTTACAAACAGACCTTCCATTGCTTGTTGACGGCTATTGGCGTTGATATTAATGGGCGGGTTCGGATTTTCTTTTGGCGCGGGAGCTTTGAGGTACTGTAGTTCGTAAAAAGATTGAATAGTGCCGGGCTGATGGGCAAATAAAAAGATAAGTTGACCAAAAATACGGTGCATCACCAATGCAAGGTCTTCGCGGGCTTGTTCTAATTCTACGCGCAAATTTGTGTCCCCTCCTTCCAATTCTTGTTGTTGGGATCGTGCATTTTGAAATGCTGTTGCAAATGCCTGAACGGAGGTTAAAACGGTCGAAAGCAAAGGATACGCGGCCAAAGATATTGCCAATGATTGTACTGCAAGAAGGCGTTGTTCGTAAGTGCCCGACTGAAAAGGAGCGCGCCCGCTGTGTATGATTGATTTGTATTCGTCAGTGTGGTCTTCGTAAACGTTCTGAATTTTAATATCCCACGATTTAATCTGCGTTTTACTCAAATCGGCGGCAAGTGCTTCGACCGTTGAAGTCGCACTTTTATATGCCCCGAAATTAGCGACAACTTTAGCATATTTTGCGGTAAATGCCGTATGTATCGGCTCAAACAGCAGATATAAAGTATTGACATCGGGGTTTGTTGCGCCGTGGTAGGAGAGCTTTGCCTTGTGGTCGGCCGAAAGCGATAACATTCGCTTGAAGTTACTGCTCGTAACATTGTTGAACACATTGCGCAAATATATCCAATCCGGAGGTGATATTGGCATGGTAAATCGGTTTAATTGTGAGAATTTTGTTGCAGTCTGACATTAAAACGCATACCAAATCCAAAAAGTTTGCTCAACCCAACTTTTTTTTACTTTTTTTTTAACTCCCAGAGCTATTCCTTTATTTTCACTGACTTCCATTGTCGTTACAGGCTAATTTTTTTGCCTTAACTGCCTTCTATTTTTGTTACAGACCAATTCATTTACCTTAACTGCCCTTAATATTTACTACAGGATTAATTTTGTATCTTAACTGCCATCCAATTAAGTTACAGAGCCATCCTTTTACTTTGATTGACCTCTGGGAGTAGTTATGAGTTATGAGTTATGAGTTATGAGTTATGAGTTATGAGTTATGAGTTTTTTGCGGTTGTTGAGACTTCGGCGTGAGCTCAGTCGAACGCTTGTCGAAACAATGAGTTATGAGTTATGAATGGTAAAAGGGCAAAAAATCTTACGTCTATTGTCTAAAGTCTAAAATCTAACATCTAAAATCTAATGTCCAACTCATAACTCATAACTCATAACTCATAACTAAGAATCTCTTTTTTTTGAAGGAATAGTAGGAATAAGAACACTTAATTGTAATTTAGCCACCCTTTAGGATAGTGGATTTCCGATGGTACGAAATTTGTTATCAAACGATGATAGAAAAGGATTATTAACCGCCACCATTAAACAACACAACATGTCAAACGAGCAAGATTCTAACATGCACGAGCAAAGCAATCAAAACCAAATATCAGCGATACGCGATATTCTGTTTGGTCAAAACATGAAAGTGTATGACGATGAGTTTAATCAGGTACGCCAATTGATTGCCCAAAACCGTAAAGAGAGCGATTCTAATTTGCAGCAATCCAACGAGCAATTGTTGCAGGCATTAGCAGATGCAGAACATCGCATTTTTACCCAAATGCAGAAAAACCACGAAGAAGTGTTGGCGGCCATTCGCAAATTGGACGATGACAAATTAGACAGGCGTAAAATGGGTAAATTATTGAGCGATATTGGGGCGCATATTGCGATGTAAAACAAGCACAGACCTGAGTTGCCTGCCTTCACTTTTACCAATGAGGAAACATGAACACACAACAACAACAAGAACTTTTGGACAAGTATTTGATGGAAAAATTGCAGACCTTATTGCTGCAAGAAGAACGCCGTCAACTGCAAGACCTGAAAGGCAGTTTGAGCAATTTGCGGGTAGATGTGTCGCATCTAAACCGTGAAATGAGCAATATGCAAGGTGGGGTGTATTCATTGGTCGAAAACATCAACAACCCCGACCGCTTTAAGGAAAAGGTTTCACCGCTCATCAACCTGCGTATTCAACAACTGAAAAAGAATTTTCGGCAGGAGTTTGGGTACGAGGTCAAGGAAACGGTCAAGGAAGAATTGGAAGGCTCGAAAGAAGAATTTATCGAGGTGCTGTATCCCATTATCGGTAAGTTGGTGCAACGATATGTGAAGTATCAGTTCGATATATTTGTTGAAAATACCCAAAAGGGCATCGGGAATACATTTTCCTTAAAGTGGTGGAAACAGGTGATGACCGCCCTTATCACCGGTGAAAGCATGACTACAAGAGGGGTAAAAGCCGCTATGCCCACGCAAATTGAGGAGGTATTTGTCATCCAATTTAATTCGGGATTGCTCATCGGCTATTATTCGCGCAACAATACCACCGACCCCGATTTGATTGCTGCGATGCTGACGGCGATACAAAACTTTGTGAGCGATACCTTTAAACAGGATTCCGGCGGTTTGCAAACCATAGACCACGAAAATCAACGCATCTTTCTGCACAATTTTTACAAACACTATATTGCAACGGTCGTGTCGGGCATTCCCGATGCAGGGGCAGGGGAGAAGTTGAATTTGGCGTTATCCGATTTTAGCAGTAACTATGTGCCAACGGCTATTCACGAAATAGACGATAGCTTGTTTAACAGCGTGTCGAAAAGGCTCAAGGAAACATTTGAGGAGTTTGATTTGTCTTAATCCAATTAACAATAAAAAATCCCGCACTGAAAAATATTGGAATTGAGAAAAATATCCCGTAGGGATAAAATATCGGTAGCTTAGTATAAATTAACAATAAAAATCCCGTAGGGATTCAACTTATGGCAAACACATATACCCAAGTTCATTTGCAATTTGTATTTGCACCCAAATACCGGGCATCACTTATTCACAGTAGTTGGGAGGATCGTTTACACAAATACATTTCCGGTATTGTGCAAAACAATAATCACAAACTGATTATTATTAATGGAATGCCAGACCATGTACATTTACTTATAGGTTTTAGAGCAACACAATCTATGGCTGATTTAATGCAGGATGTAAAACAAAGTTCATCAAAATGGATTAATGAAAACAAATTCTGCAAAGGGCATTTTGAATGGCAAGTAGGCTATGGGGCATTTTCGTATTCTAAATCGCAATTACCCGATGTGACAAGGTATATCGAAAATCAAAAAGAACATCACAAGAAGATGACATTTTTAGAAGAGTATAGATTGTATTTAGAAAAATTTGAGGTGGAGTATGATGAACGATATATTTTTCGGGAGCCGGAATAGGTTTAATGCCTACGGCATAAGTGTATGGTTATTTTGGGTTGGTTACCGATATTTAATGCCTACGGCATATCGCTTAATCATAAAATTGAGATAGAACTTTACATCCCGTAGGGTTAAAAATCGGTAACATGGTTGAGATTGAGAAAGATATTCCGCAGGGCTAAAATATTGGTAACATAGTTGAGATTGAGAAAAATATCCCGTAGGGATAAAATATTGGTAACATAGTGTAAACTAACAATAAAAATCCCGTAGGGATTCAACATAAAGCAAAAACGAGGAACAAAGAATCCCCCCAATAATGAGAACAATTACCAAGAAAATTATTTTAACCGGAAGTTTTGCGGTAGGCAAGACCTCGCTCATCAGCAGGTTTGTCTATCAGAGTTTTTCTTCCACCTACAAAACGACATTGGGGGTAAAAATAGACCGTAAAACCGTAGCCTTGAACGAAGAATTATCGGTTAATATGGTGATTTGGGATATTGGCGGGGAGCAATCGCAACAGCGCATACCGGAAAGCTATTACCTTGGCTGTGGCGGGGTGATTTATGTATATGACATTTCTCGCCCCTCCGGTTTTGTGCAAATATCGGCAGATATTGCATTCCTGAATGAGAAGTTGAAAAACGTGCCGGTTTTGGTGGTGGGTAATAAGATAGACCTGCTCGATGAAATGTCGTTGGAGGAGGTAAAGCAAATCATACCGGTCGCCACACATTTTTATACAAGTGCCAAAACAGGCATTCACGTAGAGGAAGTATTTATTTCTTTAGCACAACAAATAGTGCATGACCCTTCTTGAACATAAACAACGATATAGCTTTGAGCGGTTTCAAGCCATCATTTTTAATGGCGAGGGGCGGCTATTAGATTCCTGCAACGCGCTTTTTGACTTGTCAAAACATGCGGAGGATTCCGTGTACGATGTGTTTCCGATTTTGGAAGGAGTAAAAGACACCCTGTTTACCTTCGTGCCCAACGACTCCCAAAAAATTCACATCCCCCGCATCGAATTTTCTTTTGTCGGTAAATTTCTGATTTGCGATTTCACCTTTTCCGCCATCACCTACAACGATGCCCCTGCCTATCTTTGGATCATCCAAGACCTGACCGAGCAATATAATTATTTGTTTGTGATGCAACAGGAGCGCAACGAATCTATTATTGAGGGTCAACAGTTGCGCATCGAAAACGAAATACTCGCTTTGCAAAAAGACATTGCCTTGCTCAATAAGCTAAGACAAGCCCGAAAAGAACTCAATATCTCTGTCGCTTCAGAGTTAGAGGCCCCGCTCAACAAAATAATGGCACTGACAGCAAAGCTCAAGGATACGGCACTCACCCAACAAGAAGCCAATTACCTCGCCGCCATCGAAGCCTCTGTAACAATTTTGGATGACCAACTCATCCGAAGCAGACCTGCACAATTAGATTTGTTGTTAGTGCCACCCGACCGCACATCCATACAACTTTCGGGTCTGATGTGGAATGTACTTAAGATATTTGAGTATAATAATCAAATCAAAGAAAGCCCGTTCTATCTTCACGTAAAGCCCGATTTCCCTCCGATAGTGGTGGCAAACAAACCACGAGTGGCGCAGTTGCTCCACAACTTTATTCAACACGCCATTTTTAGTTGGCAAAGCATCTCCACTACCCTTACCGCTTCGGTTGTCGAAATCAAACCCACCCATTGCCGGCTGGAGTTTTTACTGTCTTGTAATACCAACCTGTTGCAAGACGAGCAGAGTAAAGCATTAACCAAGCAAATCAACGAAGACATTACCGCCCTCGCCTCCAATTTGAAAGGACAATTCACCATGTTCCTATTGCCCGAAGACAATAGTTTGTTGATGAAACTATCCATCCCTTTCCGGTTACCCGATGAAAAGGGTCAGGTTTTGTAAACGCGAGAATGGTACGCTTAATGTTTTGGAACGCTGATGACGCGGATGCAAGCATCGCTGATAAACGCAGATCATAAAGTAACAAAGAAAAATCCGTGTCATCCGCGTTTGAAAATCAGCGTCATCCGCGTTCTATACTTTTTTGGAACGCTGATGACACGGATGCAAGCATCGCTGATAAACGCAGATATTAGAGTAATTAAATAAAATCCGTGTCATCCGCGTTCTATTCTTTTTTTTGGAACGCTGATGACACGGATGCAAGCAAAGCGGATTGAAGCTATCCGCTTTCTATTCTTTTTTTTGGAACGCTGATGACACGGATGCAAGCATCGCTGATAAACGCAGATATTAGAGTAATAAAGAAAAATCCGTGTCATCCGCGCTTGAAAATCAGCGTCATCCGCGTTCTATTC
>CALCIK010000052.1 GCA_937907475.1 uncultured Bacteroidota bacterium
CTACTGCAAAGTCATTTTGCGCTACTGCAAAGTCATTTTGCGCTACTGCAAAGTCGTTTTGCGCTACTGCAAAGTCGTTTTGCGCTACTGCAAAGTCATTTTGCGCTACTGCAAAGTCATTTTGCGCTACTGCAAAGTCGTTTTGCGCTACTGCAAAGTCGATTTGCGCTACTGCAAAGTCATTTTGCGCTACTGTAAAGTCATTTTGCGGTACTGCAAAGTCGTTTTGCGCTACTGCAAAGTCGTTTTGCGCTACTGTTTTTTTACTTACCCCCAGCCACCTCTCAACCCCAAATACAGCAGATTACTTGGTAATTTTCAACTTTTGTCAAGGCATTTTTGGCAAAAGGGGGAGTCTTCACTCCCCTCCCTGAAACATATCGGCAGACAAAACCCGATTTATACCAAACATCTTGTTACCGATTTGTTTTAAGGCTGTGCTGGGGGTGGGTAAAAAATGGAATAGGTAAAGAGAGTGAAGTTGGAAAGGGGTAGTAGGTTAGGTGGTAAACAGTTCAATATAAAAGGCTGATTTTAAGGACACACCGGAATTAATAGAACAAACACAAAATAAATCCTACATTTGCAAAGTGTTGACAGTAAAGAGCATTGCCAACAACACATTGCCCTATAAAAGCAATAAATTCCTACCCCCCATGAAACTTGTCGCGGTTGATACACCGGCTTTGGTGAACACATTTTTTGAAATGCCCGTCAATTTATATCGCGATGATTCCAATTGGATACAACCTTTGCAAACAGACGTTGAAGCAGTGTTTGACCCCAAACAAAACAAGCACCTCCTACAGGCAGAGGTCATGCGTTGGTTGGTCTTTAACCATCAACAGCAACCGGTGGGCAGAGTAGCAGCGTTTACTGGACACAAACAACACGGTAAAGAAGGTGAACCCGTTGGAGCTATCGGGTTTTTTGAATGTATCAATGACCAAGGAACAGCAAACATCCTATTCGATGCCGCCAAAGATTGGCTTGTAAAGTTTGGGATTGAAGGTATAGATGGCCCGGTTAACTTTGGTGAGCGCGACCGGTGGTGGGGATTGTTGATTGACGGTTTTTTACCCCCAAGTTATTGCATGAACTATAATCCTCCATACTATCGGCAGTTGTTCGAGACCTACGGGTTTAAGATTTACTTTAAACAATACACCTTTTACCGAAAAATAGCCGACCCCGTTCCGGACAAATACCGGTTAAGAGCAGAAAACCTCCTCAACGACTCCGCCTATAGTTTCAAGCACATCGAAAAAAGAAACTTAGAGCAATACGCCGAGCAATTCATGCAAGTTTACAATAGCGCATGGAGCAACTTACACAAAGATTTCAAGCCCTTTACCAAGCCGAAGGCCATCCGTTTGATGAATGCCATGAAACCGATTATTGATGAAAAGATTATTTACTTCGGTTACTACAACAAAGAGCCGATTGGCTTTTTTATATGCCTGCCCGAAATAAACGCCATCGTTCAATTGCTACACGGGCGTTTCTCACTTTGGCATCGCCTCAAATTTTGGTGGTATTTAAAAACAGGTTATTGCAAACGCATGTTTGGAGTGGTGTTTGGAGTAGTCCCTCAGCATCAAAACAAAGGAGTAGAGTCTGCCCTCATAATGACCGCATCAAAGGTATTGCAAAGCGGCTACTACACCCGTTACGAAGATATGGAACTGACTTGGATTGGAGATTTCAATCCCAAAATGGTGAATATCGCTCGTGGAATTGGCGGTAAATTGTACAAAACCCACGCTACTTATCGCCTTTGGTTTGACGAAAGTAAACCCGTTGAACACCACGAAATCCTAGGTGCTGAAAGGTAGTTGCTTTTTATTGTGTTTGTTTGCGTACTTTTGCAATCTCAATAACCCAAACACCTAAACGGCAACTATTCATGAACCCTTTCCCATCAACATGCAGATAAAGGCTACTTACAAAGATATATGGTCGTTGGCCTATCCCATCATCCTAGCCAACTTTGCACAAAACATCATCAGTCTTACCGACATCGTGTTTTTAGGTAGAGTAGATGAAATCCAACAAGGAGCTTGCGGGCTTATTTCCACCTATTATTTTATCATGGTTACCATCGGTTTGGCCTTTTCCAGAGGAGGTCAAATTCTGATTGCCCGCCGCTCCGGTCAGGGTAACTACGACGACATCGGACGCATTACCCTCAATTTGCTCTATGCTCAGATTGCATTGGCAACGGTGTTGTTTTTGTTTCTAAAGATTTCCTCCCCGTTTGTTCTAAAGCTCTTTATCACCTCGCCCGACATTTACGATTACAGCTTAAAGTATTTAGCATACAGGTCTTATGGCTTGTTTTTTAGTTTTTTCGGATTCGTTCTCATGGCTTTATACACCAGTATCGGGCGCACCAGAATAATTGCTGCCATTACAGGGGTTTTGTGTTTTACCAATATCGGACTTAATTACTTGCTGGTATTTGGCAACTATGGGTTCCCCGCCATGGGCATCGAAGGGGCGGCGTTAGCTTCCACACTTTCCGAAATTGTAGCGTTCTTGTTCACCGTAGGATATCTTCTTTACGATAAAAAACTAATTAAATACAGCCTTCGCCGCCTTTGGAAATTGGATACTGTCCTGCAAAAACGCATGGCTATGTTGTCTTTACCATTGGTCATTCAATTCATAGTCGGCTTAGGTGGTTGGTTTGTGTTTTTGTCTTTTATTGAAGGAATGGGGCAACGAGAATTGGCCATCTCTGTCGTGTTAAAAATCATCTACACCATCTTTAGCATTCCTTCGTGGGGTTTTGCTTCTGCGGTCAATTCTGTGGTGAGCAATTTAATCGGGCAATACAAGTATTCTTTAGTGTTTTTGGCGGTCATGCGTACCGCGACCATGAGCGTGATATTTACCTTAGTATTATGCCTCGTACTTGTCCTCATTCCCGAAACCTTGTTGAGTTTGTTTACCAAAGACATGGCCATCATCGAAGGGGCAAAACCTATATTGGGGATGTTAGTCGCCATTGTTTTGGCCTGTTCCATATCGGTCATCGTGTTTAACGGGTTGATGGGAACCGGCGCAACTTATACCTCTTTGGTCATTGAAAGCATCACCATCGTTATCTACCTAACCTACGGCTACTTGATGAGCAAGGTCTATGTGTTAGGTTTATCCTACGTTTGGTCGGCAGAGTTTATCTATTGGGTACTGTTGGCCGTCCCGGCATGGATTGCTTTACATTCTGAACGATGGAAACGATTCGAGTTGTGAGTTGTGAGTTACGAGTTATGAGGCGTAAGTTGTAAGTGGTAAGTCGTAAGTGGCTTATTGTCTATTGCTTATTGCTATTGTTTAAAATCTATTGTCTTAAATCTTTCTTCCATTAACCACTAACCACTAAAAACTATGGACGATATTCTCAACGTTTTCATCGAAGATGAAGACCCTTTGCTGGAAGATGATTTAGAACAGGAGGATGATGAAAAACTGTATGAGCACTTTAGGCTTACTATAGACAAGGGTCAATCTCCTTTGCGGATTGATAAGTTTTTGTCGTTGCGGATGGAGAAAGCAAGCCGCAGCCGTTTGCAAAACGCAGCTCGTGCCGGAGCGATTATGGTTAACGGTAAGCCGGTAAAGCCCAATTACAAAGTCAAACCGCTGGACGAAATTGCTATTGTATTGCCCAAGCCGGTGCAACGTTATGAGCTTAAAGCCGAGGCGATGCCTTTGGAAATCGTATTTGAAGACGATTATTTGATGGTGGTGAATAAACCTGCGGGAATTGTCGTCCATCCGGGTCATGGAAATTACAGTGGAACTTTGGTACATGGGCTGCTTCACCATTTCGAGCAATTGCCCGTCAGCAAAAGGCAGAACGATGACATTAGCGGCGAGGAGAACGCCATGCGTCCGGGTTTGGTGCATCGAATTGACAAAAATACTTCTGGCTTATTGGTCATTGCCAAAACCGATTATGTGCTCACCCATTTAGCCAAACAGTTTTTCGATCATACCGTCATTCGCCGTTACATAGCCTTAGTTTGGGGCGATTTAAACACCGAAAACGGAACGATCACCGGCCATATCGGACGCGATAAAAGGCAACGGCAAATCATGTCGGTCTATCCCGATGGGGAATTGGGTAAACATGCCGTTACGCATTATAGGGTTTTGGAAAGATTGGGTTATGTAACCCTTGTAGAATGTTCTTTAGAAACCGGACGAACTCATCAAATAAGAGTGCATTTCAGTTCCATCAATCATCCTTTGTTTAATGACCCCGAATATGGCGGCAATAAGATTGTGAAGGGAACGGTCTATACCAAGTACCGTCAGTTTGTCGAAAATTGTTTCGCTATCGTACAAAGACAAGCCCTGCACGCCAAGGTATTGGGGTTTGTTCACCCCGAAACCGGTAAAAATCTTTACTTCGAATCCCCTTTGCCAGAAGATATGGAGCAAGTCCTCGCCAAATGGCGCAGATACATGGGCGCACACGATTTCCCCGATGAACCTTATACGGGGGGGATGGAGGAGGAGTTATGAGTTATGAGGAAGAATTGACAATTCACAATTCACAATTCACAATTGACAATTCACTATTGAACAATTAATTTACCCGATTGCAAACCGTGTTCTTTACTCGACAGAACATAGAAATACATGCCCATGGGCAGGTTTGCATGAATTGCATTGGTTATTGTTTGAAGTTTTTGATGAAAAACTTGCTTACCGGAAAGGTCGAAGATGTTTAAATCAACTTTGTTCGATAGAGTGGGGGGTAGGATAACTTTAAAACTTCCATTATTGGGGTTGGGGTAGAGGGCAGCCCAATCATTGGAAAGATTATCGGGTAATTCACCCATTCCGGTCATGGTTGCATCGGGGGCTTGCATGGTTCGGGCGTTTATTTTTAACAGTAAGCCATCGGTTTTATGGTTACCGCTGCTTTGCCCGTTACCGTAGCTTCCGGTTTCACCGGTGATGTAAAGGTAATCGCCAAACATCACCGCATCGTGCGCAACATCTTTGTAAGCGCCTCCCCAAAGTAAGGTATCCAACAGTTCCCCTTCGGCGGTGTATTTTAGTACAAAGACATCGTAATCACCACTGCCATAACTGGTGGTAGCACCAACAACATAGACAATGCTGTCGGCATCGGCAACCACTGCGCGAGCATCTTCAGCACCCGTTCCTCCCCAAAGGCGGCTCCATTGTAATTCTCCACTGCGGTTATATTTGTTGAGATAGTTTTGAGAGCCATTACCAAAGCTACCCGTATAACCCACCACATACAACATGGAGTCGGCACTCATCGTCATACCCAAAGCATCGTCATACAGCCATCCGCCCCAAGTAACATGCCATTGATAATCGCCGTTTGAACGGTCAAAACAAGCTAAACCCATATCGCCATCAAAGGAGGCAATATTGGTGCGGTTGATATGTCCGGCGATGTAAATGTAATTGTCATCCAAGGCATGATGTCCGTTTGCACCGTCAAATTTTTCCAAGTTTTCGTAGTCCCAACTATTTGTCCACAACAGTTGGCCGTTTTGTGAAGCCTTGGAGATTAGGAAATCCATATCGGTGGTAAGTCCTTGTGTCCAACCGGAGAGGTAAAGTCCATCGGGTTCTACGATGAGTCCGTCTATTTCTTCATAACCCGGTCCTTGCGACCAAACCTTATACCAGTTTAACTGACCATCATCGGTATTAAAACTCATTAACAGCGCATCTCCTTGATTGGGCAGGGCGGTAGAGTCTTGCCGGCCGCCCAAATAGACTTTATTCCCTTCAACTTTGGCTACAAAAGCTATATCGTTAAATGCTCCGCCCCATGTTGGGGTTTGCCATAAGATTTGGGATTCGGGTGAGATTTTGAAAAGGGTAATGTTGAAGTAGAAAAAAGGAGAAACGTCCTTTTGTATGACTGCCCAATAGACATTACCAAACTCATCGGTATCCACAGCCCATGCGCGGTCTTCGTCAACAAGGCCTTGTGTTTTGTACCATAATTGGGCAAAAGAGATTTGTGTCAATAAACAGATTGACACGAACATCACAATTACGTGTGAATATTTCATTGTGAAGCAATTTAGGGGTTAGAAAGTATTTATCTTACCCGAAGTTACTTCTTTTTTTGTTTTGCCCGCAGATTTCGCAGATTCTCGCAGAAAACGGTCTAATTGTGAATGGTCAATGGTCAATGGTCAATGTCGGTTTATAACATTTGCAACTATTCACTTCTTCACCATTCACCATTCACAATTCACAATTAATTTAATCTTGTTTGCGGAAAATCAAGCTGTACAAATCGCTGCGGCGGTCTTTCAGGTTTTGAACCGTGCCGTATTCGTGGAGTTCTTTGAGCAACTCTAAGTTTACATCGGCAATCAAAATCATTTCGGTATTAGGGGTTGCTTCTGCACCGATGGCATCGGTTGGGAAGGCAAAGTCGGACGGGGTGAAAATAGCAGATTGGGCATATTGAATGTCCATATTGTTTACCTGCGGCAGGTTTCCGACACATCCGGCGATGGCAACATAACACTCGTTTTCGATGGCGCGAGCTTGCGCACACCGGCGAACCCGATTGTAACCGTTTTGAGTATCGGTCAAAAAAGGAACGAACAGAATTTGAACCCCTTGTTTGGCATAAAGGCGGCTGAGTTCGGGAAACTCTACATCGTAACAGATGAGAATGCCGATGCGACCACTATCGGTATCAAATGCTTTGAGTTTATTCCCCCCGCTCATTCCCCAACTTTTTACCTCCGATGGGGTAGGGTGAATTTTGTGATAACTTTCCCAAGTACCATCGCGCCGGCATAGGTAGGCGATGTTGAGCAATCGCTCATCTTCCAAATGCGGCATACTGCCTGTGATGATATTGATATTGTAGGACATGGCAAACTCCACGAACTTTTGGCGAATGGATTCGGTAAACTTTGCCAATTCGCGAATGGCTTTTGCTTCGCCCAAGTAATCGAAATCTGCCATGAGGGGCGCATTGAAAAACTCGGGAAACAAGATGAAATCGGCTTGATAACCGCTGACCGCATCAATAAAATACTCGGCTTGTTTCATCAGCGCATCAAAACCATCAAACAGACGCATTTGCCATTGGACCAACCCTAACCTGACGGTAATCTTTGGCGTATTGATTAGAAACTCTTCCTTTTGGTAGTAAATATTGTTCCATTCCAACAGGGTGGCATACTCTTTTGATTGGGTATCACCAGGCAGATAATTTCGCAATACTTTGCGCACATGGAAGTCGTTCGACAATTGAAACGCCAGCGTAGGGTCAAAGATTTCTTTCATCCGCACCTTTTCTATATACTGACGCGGCGTTAGTTCGTGGGAATGTTGTTCGTAGTTAGGAATACGCCCGCCTGCCATAATAGACCGAAGGTTGAGGTTTTCACAAAGTTCTTTACGGGCATCGTAAAGGCGGCGACCTAATCGAAGCCCACGAAACTGCGGGTGAACAAACATTTCTATTCCATAGAGTACATCCCCTTCGGGGTCATGGGTGGTAAAGGAATAGTTACCAATGATTTGCTCGTAAGTATGGTTGTCGCCAAACTTTTTATAGTCAACAATGATGGAAAGCGCACTGGCAACCACCTTGTTATCAACGGTAACGCATAACTGGCCTTCGGGAAAAATTTCCAAAAGAAGTTTAATGGTTACTTCATCCCAAAAAGACCCTCCGATACCGGAGTAGGCTTCGATGGAGGCGTATTTTAGGTCAATATAATCTTCTAAGCGCAGGTTGCGCAGTTCTATTTTGGCGTTATGGTTCATGCCTTATGTTTTTTGTTTTTGGGGAAATATCGAAGCAAACCAATCTTATTGGCGATGCAAAGGTACATTGCCTTGATTTGATTTTGGTAAAAATTAGCCGTAATGTTATTGGGAAATGGGATGTGTTACGCTGCTTTCAATTGTAGCCTGATTGATTTTTGCGTTTACATAAGTGGCAATTTGTTTGATTGCTTCATTGGCTTCGGGTATGACATACCATAGATATTGCCAAACGTGTATCATTCCATCCCAAACATCGAGGGTAACATCGGTGCCTTGTTCGCGTGCTTTTTGGGCAAAACGGGTAGAGTCATCCAAGAAAACCTCGTCCGTGCCAACTTGTATAAGCATGGGCGGTAGACCACTCAAATTGGCGTAAAGCGGTGAAATGAGCGGATGATCGGTTGGCGTTTCTCCGGCATAACGGGCTGCCCATTCCGATAAAAGATACCCGACTATCAAAGGGTCTAAATGAGCTTTTTCTTTAACCGATGCACCCGTAACCGCCAAATCTGTCCAAGGGGAAAGACAAACTGCTGTTGCCGGCATGGGTCTTCCCATTTCTTTTAAAGCAATCAAAGTAGCAATCGTCAATCCACCACCGGCTGAGTCTCCCATGATAAAAATGTTTTGAGGCAAGTAGTTTTGTTCCAGCAAATAATCGTAGGCACAGATGGCATCGTCAATGGCAGCAGGGAAAGGGTGTTCGGGGGCAAGACGATAATCAATTGCCAAGGCGACTACGCCTGTTTTTTTAGCAATTTTAGAAATGAGTGCTTTATGAGTATTGACTGACCCTGCGGCATAACCCCCACCGTGCAAATATAACATGACTATTTCCTTATTGGCTTTTGCCGGAATAATCCAAGCGGCGGGTATGTCTTGAATATAAATACGTTTAAAATAAACATGCTTTGGTAGGGGATGTTTATTTGCCAGCATTTCAAATCCTTTACGGATTTTTTGGAGGTCTTCATGGTATTTCCTGCGCAATATTGCTTTTTGTGCCGAGTGCAAATATCGTTTTAAAAAAAAACTTCGGATGCTAGTCATTTTTTTAGTGGTTAGGGGTAAGGAGTAAGTAGTAAGGAGTAAGTTGTAAGGAGTAAGTTGTAAGGAGTAAGGGGTAAGGATTAAGGAGTGAATGGTTAAGAGTTAGAAGTAAATGGTTAGGAGTTAGTAGAAAGTAGTTAAGGGCTTATCACTTACTCCTTATTCCTTATTCCTTTTTTCCTTATCCCTTCCCAAAACAATTTGTTTTATCTGACTGCAAATATGGGAATTTAAAGTGGTTTTTACTTCCATTGCAATCAGTTCCTTTGCAGAGTTTTTGTGAACGAGTGAAAGTTAGATGCCATGAAGCGTGATTTTCTTATAGACCACACTAAAAATTTCCCATTTTACCCAAAATGCTTCGATAAATTCTGTTAAGAAGCTGTCAGAAAGTACCCTATCTTTAGGTTAGGAGGTTAATTTCTGAAAAGTAGTTAACCTTAAATGCGTTTATCAGAAAAAGTTTAACCGCAGAGTTTTGCAAAGTTATACGCAGAGTTTCGTAGAGTTTACTTTGCGTTACTTTGCGAAATACTCTGCGAAACTCTGCGGTTATCAACAACAGAATAATATTGGGAACAGCCTACGGCATTTGTATTTGTTTGTTTTGAGTAGGTTACCGATATTTTATGCCTAACGATTTCACCACATTTAGGAACCCGTCAATATCAAAAAATTGCGAAAGCCGTTTACAAACACTATGCCAATATTCGGGGTTTTGCAACAAATTTGGCACGACATGAATTATTTGCTCTATTGAATTTCCTATATTGTTATTGAATTATCCATTATCGAACAAAAAACTACGTATCCGGATAAAAAAGTTTCATTTTAGCCCATTAAAAACGCATTGACTTACAGTAAAATTAATTTGATGTACAGTAAAATGATATTGCCTTACAGTAAAATCAAAATACTGTAAGGCAAATTGAAAAAACCGTAAAGCAAATTGAAAAAACTGTAAGGCAATTTGAAATAAATGCACAGTAAAATTTTTTTACTGTGCAGTAAAACAAATTTACTCGACAGTAAACCATTTTAGGTGTTGATTTAAACCATATTGATGAGCAGTAAAATTGTTTAACTGTCCATTGATTGAGAATTAATATCGCTGTTCTAAAATAACTGTACAGTAAATTGATTTTACTACACAGTAAATTAAAATAACTGTAAAGCAAATTGAAAAAACTGTAAGGTAAATTGAAATTGCCTTACAGTAAATTGATTTTACTGTAAGGTTTTAACTCAAGTAGTTTATTGGATGTGTATTTGTACTGATTGAACTTTCAAAACATGGAGTGTAATTTTAAAACACTGCACTCCGTTTTCTAAAAAATGCTACACTTTTTGAAAATGATGTACAGTTTTTTGGAAAACATGGAGAGTTTTGTTTTAAACAAACTCAAAGTTGGGATTTCCATAGTCTCAACCTAACGTTAAATCAAACCTTTAAGTTGGGCTAATTTGTTGTCGATATCTTAATAACCGATACCCTTTGCTGTTATCAAAAAAATAGTTGCCGGTAGCGTAGAGTAAGCCGGTAAAAAAGTATCGGGTATTTTACCTAATATTGCCATTCAAATCGTTACCCTCACCTTTAGCAATGGTAAAATAAGGTGTCGGCAACGCAATTTAATCCAAAAGCTGCAATGGCAACAGGGGGCAAAAAAATATCTTTAGTATTAGGAAGCGGTGGGGCGCGCGGCATCACGCATATTGGGGTAATAGAAGAACTGCTGAGACGCGGGTATCAAATAGAAGCCATATCGGGTTGTTCCATCGGGGCATTAGTAGGCGGTATCTATGCAGCGGGTAAATTGCATTTGCTCAAAGACTGGTTTTTGTTGATGGACAAAACCCGGTTGTTCCGCCTGACAGATTTTACCCTCACCACTCAAGGGTTCATCAAAGGAGAACGGGTGATGGACGAATTACGAAAGATGATTGGCGATTGTAACATCGAAGACTTACCCATTCCCTTCACCGCCGTAGCTGCCGACTTGCATACCGGTCAAGAGGTTTGGATTAACCAAGGCAGTTTGTTTGAAGCTATTCGTGCATCGGCGGCAGTGCCGACCATTTTGACACCCATCACCATTGCCGGCAGGGACTTGATTGATGGGGGAGTGGTCAATCCTACTCCCATTGAACCCATCTTGAAAGTAAAAAACGATTTAATTGTGGTGGTCAATCTGAATGCCAAAAGACATATCCCACCGGAAGTGATACACGGGCGTACCGCCGAAAACTACGACCTGTTTGTTCAAAAATGGATAAACACCCTTCCTAAAAAGAGCGACATTAAAGAGAAATTCACCTATCTGGGGGTAGTTAACCGAATGACCGAAATTTTGCAAGATAAATTGACCGAATATTCCTTTTACCACCATAAGCCCGACATCATCATCAACATTTCGCGCGATGCTTGCAGTTCTTACGAGTTCTACAAAGCCAAAGAACTGATTGCATTGGGTAAACATTCTTGTGTGATGGCTTTGGACAGTTATGACGAACTGAAAAAACAAAAAGCCGACTCAAATACGATTAAGTCGGCTCTTTGGAATTTACTCCCCTTTGATTTTCTTTCGAGCTTTGGGGGAGAGAAGAAGTGAACTAATAGATAGGGTTCGCAGTATTTGAAAGATTACAACGCCAATCCCACACTAAAGCCCAATTTAGGGGCAATCGTTTTTTTGTAAGGATTGACAACCGGTAAATGCGCTTCATCGGAAGACGTATCGTCTATGGGTAAAAACACGCCGCCACCTGCAAACATATCTAAAGTGATGCGGGATTTAGTAACAAACTGAATACCAATCAAAAGCCCGCCGCTTGCAGCACTTGCAACCTCTTTGACAATGGTGGATGTACCGGAACCGTCAATCGGGTCAAAAACCCATTGCTCATGCATCAGACTGATTTGGCGATACAAACCATAAGGGGCGATATAAACGCCATTAGGAGTTTGATGTTTTTCACTAAAAACATATCGTCTCAATTGAAGTTCTGCCCTAAATCCGTCCATATCACTAAAACTGTCATCATAGCCTATTGGGTCGGCTGAAAGAAAATAGCCAAAATTGATACGGGCGGTCAGGAGTGAGGTGAATTTTTGTTCATAAGCTAAATCCAACCCTCCTGCAATCAGTGAGAAAGGTTGTACCGAAAGAATGGCTTTAGTAGGTCGCGCAGTAGAGGGCGTTTCGTCCTCAAAGATGGCAGATTGTTTGTTGGTATTTTTATTACCGGACGCAAAAGTTAGAGCAGTACTCGAAACGAACAAAGTAAGAAGAAGAACAAGGCTTTTAACATTCATAAGAAAGGATTTTTGGTTTTTAAATTTGATAAGAAGGAAAGATGGACAAATGCACTTGCAAGTATCATGTAGTAAATCGCAAGATTAGGTAAATAGGTTGCTTGATAGGTTAAATTTAGGTGAACTCTTGAACATTTTATTAACAACACCAACCAACACACCTATTTTTGCTAAATTTGCGGATATTTATTGCGTGTTTTCATATTGTTGGTGATTAAACGCCTTTTGGAGTTTTTTCTTTTATTAAGTCAATTGAAAGTCTATTTTATTACACTTTTTCTGTTCATTTATTGATGTCATCAGAAAAAAGCAATCACTCAAAAATTTGTTTGTAAACCATCACTTGAAATACTTTTACCTTTTCCAACTTCATCTAAGTTACATGAAAAACATTTCCACATTCGTACTGACTTTCCTTTTATATTGTTTCGCCAACGCTCAAGCTGTTGATATCGCCGATGCACGAGCGGTAACTCCATGTTCTGCCGCCGATGGCAGTGCTTGTTTTTCAGAAGCAGATTGTTCGACCGTTACTGTTCAAGGCATAGTTACCAACGGCGGTGAATTAGGCCCTATTCGATATATTCAAGACGGTACCGGTGGCATAGGTGTTTACAATCCTTCCGTAGCCGACAACTTGATACCCGGTGATTTAGTTACCATTACCGGGCAATTACAAGAGTATAACTGTTTGCTGGAAATAGTTGACGCAACAAGTTTTTCTTACACTGTTGATGCCACATCTACCGTCCCCGCACCCATAGACCTACCCTCTGCCGAAGCCTTTACCGAAACTTATGAAGGGCAATTGGTACGGGTAGATGCAGTACAATTCCCATCCGCAGGACTTACTTTTAATGGCAATACCAATTACAATATTATAGATGCAGCGGGCACTACTTATCAAGTTCGCATCAACGGCAGTTCTAACTCCATTGTCGGCACGTTAATTCCTTCGGGCTTTCTTAATATCACCGGCATCATGAGCCAATTCCAAGGCGGTTATCAATTGTTGCCCCGCACATTTTCCGATTTTGAGTTTGTAGGCAATGCTCCTGTTTTTACATCTTCCATTACCCAATCCAATTTAGCTACAAATTCTTTTACCCTCGAATTTGAAACACTCAATACCGGTAACACGATTGTTCATTATGGATTAACTCCTGCTTTGGAACTTGGTACCGAAACCGATGACACCTTTACCAACACCCACAGCATCAACCTAACGGGCTTGGAACCCGGTAATATCTATTATATACAGGTAGAAAGTACCTCGCCGGGTGGTGAAACATCTTATTCGGCCATACTAGCTATGGCAACCGTTTCGCTCTCCACCGGAGACATAAAAGTTTATTTCAACCGACCTGTTGATATCTCTGTTTCATCGGGCACTAATGCCATTTACCTCAACCAAGGAGTCCCCGATACTTTAATCGCTTATCTCGACCGAGCAAAATACACCATTGACATTTGTGCCTATACAATGGACAATGATAATGGAGTTGTAACTGCCCTGTTAGCGGCACAAGCCCGTGGTGTTCAAGTTCGAGTAGTTGCCGATGCTGACCTCAACGCAACTATTTTCGCACAATTACCGGGCACAAAAACAAAACGTCCTGCAAGTTTGCCTGGAATTATGCACAATAAGTTCTTAGTAATAGATGCTTTTTCGGACAATCCAAACGAACCTATTGTTTGGACAGGCAGCACCAACTACACAAACAATCAACTATTAGTAGATCCGAATAACGTGATCATCTTTCAAGACCAGAGCCTTGCAAAAGGTTATACGCTCGAATTTGAAGAAATGTTGGGCGGCACTTTCAGTTCAGATAAAACAGACAACACGCCCAAGAAGTACTTGATAGGTGGTGTGCAGGTAGAATCGTATTTCAGCCCGACCGACCCGATGAACTCCATCCTAATTAATACGGTCAACAGTGCCGACCATGATTTATACTTCGCCATTTTGTCTTTTACCCGAAATGACCTTGCTCAAGCAATGAGAGATAAAGCTTATGATGACGTTTTTGTTGCCGGTATCATCGAATCTATTGGCAGTGCCGAAGCCCAAACGGTAGAGATAACCCTGAATAGTGCTATCAGCAATACACTATTCATAGACGATAATTCCAGTATTTTCCACCATAAATATATTCTTGCTGACCCCAACTTACCTACTTCTGACCCAACAGTGCTTACCGGTTCTCATAACTGGAGTAATTCCGCTGCTTTCCGCAACGATGAAAACACAGTGGTCGTCCACAATGCTACTATTGCCAACCTCTATTACCAAGAGTTTGTTAAAAGATACATTGAAGTTGGTGGCACAATCTTGGTTGACTCCATTGTTTTTGTCCCCAATGTTCAACAGCCTCTTGCCACCTTAAACTTATATCCCAACCCCACAAATAATGCCTTATATGTGCATTACAACACTGACCAACAGCAATTAGAAACCCAAATCACCATCTGGAATACTTTAGGACAACCCCTATTGACAAAAACCATCAATACCGCAACGGAATCTTTGTCATCCATTGACGTTAGTACTTTTCCGACAGGATTTTACTTGCTTCAAATTGGCAACACCGTTCAGAAATTCCAAATCATCCGATAATTACTTACTGATAACTAAACTAATAAGTCATGTTTAAAAAACTACTTTACCACAGTATTATTTGCTTGTTTTTTTGCTTTGCCATGACCAATGCCAACGCACAATGTAATGATCTCTACTTTTCGGAATACGTAGAGGGTAGTAACAATAACAAAGCTCTTGAAATCTACAACCCAACCACTGAGGCGATTGACCTTTCCGGTTATCGCATTATCCGTTGGTCAAACGGAAACAATATCTACGACCCACTAACTTCAGTACAACTTACAGGTACCATCAATGCCAAAGATGTAGCAGTTATCGTGGTTGATTTACAAAACTGTGCTTTGACCGGTGCCGATACCTGTGTTTTTCAAGAATTGAAAGACAAAGCCGATCATTTTGTTTGTCCGGTTTATGAAGAGTCTAATGCTCTTTACCACAACGGCAACGATGCCTTATCCCTCAACAAAACCGATGGCGTTTCAACAGCTTATGGTGCAACCGGTACTTTTGTAGATATTTTCGGATTGATTGGCGAAGACCCCGGCGTTTCATGGACAAACACTTCTCCCTTTACACAATCTGCCGGAGGTGCTTATTGGACACGAGATAAAACCCTTATCCGTAAGTCCGGCGTTACTTCCGGTTTGACAACAAATCCCGGAGTTCCTTATACCGGCGCATGGAATCCAACGGTTCAATGGGATACGCTGTCGCGCAATACTTTTAATCATCTCGGATGGCATTCCTGCCAATGTGGAGATGCGCCAAATGGCGTTCCGGCTGTCGAAAAAGGTAAAGTTACCTTATACCCCAATCCCGCCAATAGCAATCTTTACATCAGCAGTACTGAAGCCATGATCGAAAGTATTGAAATTTATGACTTAACCGGCAGAAGCATTTTCAACCAAACTGCCAATCAATCAGAAGTACTGATTGATTTACAAGGCCTTACTTCAGGAGCATATTTTGTAAAAACCACTTTTAACGATAACACTGTTTCTTTCGACAAATTGCTAGTCCAATAAGTCATCTGCAAAAGAAACATTCATAAAAGGTATGTAAACACGTTTAAAAAACATTTGTGTTTACATACCTTTTGTACATTTAAGCCCATATTTGAGTATTGAGGAAAATTTATTCTTGCCATTCGTTTTTAAAACCAACCTTTTATGAATAAATCGCTACTTGCACTAATCTTGTTTATACTGTCGGCCTTCTATGCCAATGCTCAAGACGCTATATTGAAAGGCACGATAACCGATGCAGTAACCGGAGAAACACTTATACAAGCCAATATCAAATCGGGTGAACAAGGAACGGTAACCGACTATGACGGTAAGTATCAACTGGAGCTTTCATCAGGAAATCAAGAAATAGTCGTTTCGTATATTGGCTATAAACCTCAAACTATAACCGCCAATCTATCTCCCGGCAACAATACCCTTAACTTCGCTTTGGAAGAAGACAATGTGATGATGCAGGAAATCAACGTAGTAGCAGACGTAGCAAGAAGCCGCGAAACGCCCGTTGCTTTTAGCACCGTTCAATTGGCGCGCATCAAAGAGGAACTAAGTACACAAGATTTACCAATGGTATTAAACAGCACCCCCGGTGTTTACGCCACACAGCAAGGTGGTGGTGATGGCGATGCGCGAATCACCATTCGCGGGTTTAACCAACGCAACGTGGCGATTATGATAGATGGGGTTCCGGTAAACGATATGGAAAACGGTTGGGTATATTGGTCAAACTGGTCGGGATTAAGTGAAGTGGCGCGAAGCATACAAGTCCAACGCGGGTTAGGTGCCTCTAAACTTGCTTTACCTTCGGTTGGGGGAACTATCAATATCCTTACATCGGGCATAGAAAGTAAACGCCGATTAAGTGTTCAACAAGATTTGGGCATGTACGGCTTTTACAAAACCACTTTATCGGGCACAACCGGCAGACTAAAAGGAGGCTGGGGAATAACCTTTACCGCATCTTACCGCCAAAACCAAGGTTGGGTGGACAATACTTGGTCAAAGGCTTGGTTCTATTTCGGGAAAATCGAAAAAATCATCGGCAAGCATACCATAGGCATTTCGGCTGTCGGCGCACCACAGGAACACGCTCAAAGAACATTTAAACTGCCCATAGCCAAATTCAACCAAGATGTTGCTGCCGATTTAGGAGTAGATACATCTGCTTTGGCAAGCACACAACAATGGGATTTAGGAGAAAGATACAATTCGCATTGGGGTTATTTAAACCGTTGGACTTTGAATGGGGAAGACACCGTTTTTGAAGGACGCAAAGCCCAGACCGAAAGGTTGAACTATTACCACAAACCACAATTCACGCTAAAAGATTTTTGGACGGTCAATAAAAAACTAAGCATTTCCAACATCTTCTACGTTTCGCTTGGTAATGGCGGAGGCGTAGCCAATGCAGGAAGCACTTTCCCTGTCGATTCAGAAGGGTTGATTAACTATCAAACGATTTACAATTCACAATCAAACTTTGAAACCTCGAGTCGAATTCTAAGAAGCAGTGTTAATAACCACCGTTGGTACGGTCTTCTCTCCACATTTGATTACAATCCCAATAATCACTTCAATGTATCGGGTGGCGTTGACCTACGTACTTATACCGGCTCGCATTATCGCGAAGTTTATGATTTATTGGGCGGTAAATACCATATAGATAACGATACGCAAGGACGTGATTTGCACGAAGCGAATGGCACACATAAAGTTGTTGGAGATAAAGTAGATTTGTTTTACGATGGGAAGGTAAACTGGGGTGGAGGTTTTGCACAAGTAGAGTATAAATCAAGTGCCATCAGTGCATTTGTGAATTTAACGGGTGCTATTACTTCATACAAACGAATTGATTACTTTTTGGCAAAAGACTTGGTTTTGCCCGACACCACCATCTTACAAGCAGTAACTTATTACATCCCTTATGTTCACCAAGGCGATACCTTTACTATAGATTCACCCGAAGCCCGCTACTCCGAAACCGAAACACAAGTGATACCCGGTTATACGGTCAAAGCAGGAATGAACTACAACCTGACCGAGAAGCAAAATGTCTTTTTCAATATCGGCTATATCGAAAAAGCACCACCTTTCGACAATGTATTTAACAGAAACAACAGTGCCTATGAAAATGTGGTCAAAGAGCGAATAATGGCAGGGGAAATTGGTTATGGTTTTAAAAGCCGAATAATCAGTGCCAACTTAAATGCTTATTACACACTTTGGTTGAACAGACCGTTGATAGCAAACTTCCGTAACGAAGACGATGAAGTTATCCAGTTAAATGTGGAAGGAATCAAAGCGCATCATCGAGGAGTAGAACTTGATTTTGCCGTCATTGCCATCCCTAATAAGTTAAAATTTGAAGGGTTAGCTTCCGTAGGCGATTGGATTTGGAAAAACGACAGCGATGCCACGCTTAAAAGTGAAGACGCAACTATTGAAGCTCCTTTTAGTGCAAATGGTGTACACGTTGGCGATGCTGCTCAATTGCAGTTTGGCTTGTCAACAAGAATTGAGCCGGTAAAAAATTTGTATGCTACTATTAAATGGACTTACTTTGGTAAAAATTATGCCGACTTTTCACCCGATCAACTTACCGGAGCTAATGAAGACCGAGAGTCGTGGAAAATGCCGGACTATTATTTGTTTGATGTACATTCAGGATATAGTTTCAATACCCGAAAAGTCAAATACCGCATTGGACTTAGTTTGTTGAATGCCCTAAACCAATCTTATATCTCAGACGCAAGTACAAGACTGGGTTTTGAGCCTCAAGATATTGAAGTGTATTTCGGACAAGGTCTGCGGTTATCGGGCACATTCGGAATAACTTTTTAGCAACGACTTGTTGAAAAAAGGATTTAAGAGCTACTGTTATTACCAATTTTAAAGAATACATGAAATGAAAGAAAAATCGCTGAAAGAGCAAATTTCTGAGGCTATTTCACAGATGCCCCAACAATTGGTGATTGTCGAAAACAGTATCGAACCCGCTTTATTAAAGGAATATTTCGATTCTTCTTGTAGTTTTGGAGAATTGAGAGTAAAAATACCTCCCGAAAAAATTACATTAATGACCGAGCATCTTTTTGATACGGAAACTTTAACGGATGAGCGCAAGCGTATTTTGGTTATACTTGCCCACGACCAAACAGTAGAAAGCTATCGTTCTATCGAACGCTTTGTAAATACAGAGCAAGAAGGGTTATTAAAAACATGGGGGCGATTAGCTTTGCAAGAAGCCAGAATGTTCTTGGAAAGCGAGTTGTTAGACGAAAGTCATGGTTTTATTCTATCAGGATTGGGTGGAAAAGGTAACAAATTGCGCTATTTTATTGGTTTGGTTGCAGCCATACCCAATTCACTAACAACCTATCAACACCAAATCGTAGATTTGGAAATACAAACAGCCTGCCGCGAGTTTGATGCTGAATTAGAAAACGTAAAGTTTAATTCAGACTTTGTTTCCTTCACGGCCTTAGTGCCTTTAGATGTGGCAGTAGGTGATATTATTGACTTAATATTGGAACGATGTAATGAATTGGGGGATTTCCTAAGCCCCGATTTTTTAATCACCAACATAGAAATTATTTCTGATGAACAAATAGCAGAAATAATTGTAGATATGCGTCAAAATGAAACCGACAACGAGAATAATTGATGAAGTTGTAACGACCCTATTCAAACAATTAGAGCCAGAGAGCGGAATAATCTTTGTTATTAAGGACGTTTAATCCTCTTCTAAAGAATTGCAAGTATTAGTATTTTTAGCAACAATTTTAATTCAAATAACTTATGCACCCATTTGTGGCCAAAATTTTAATCATAGACGACGATGAGAAAATTAGAAAGTCATTGGCAGAAATCCTTGAGTATGAAGGATATCAAACTGAGCAAGCAAACGATGGGATTCAAGGAATTGCAAAAATAAAAACACAAAATTTCGATCTTGTTTTTTGTGATGTAAAAATGGACAAAATGTCCGGCATGGATGTATTAGAACATTCAACTAAAATAAAACCCGATTTACCTATCATCATCATCACCGGACACGGAACCGTTGAAACAGCAGTCGAAGCAGTTAAGAAGGGAGCATTTGATTATATTGCCAAGCCACTCGATTTAAATCGTTTGTTGATTACCGCAAGAAATGCACTCGTTAAAACAACGCTAATTGCAGAAACTAAAGACCTTCGCCGAAAAGTTACCAAAGTAAGAGAAATAGTAGGCGAATCACCCGGCATTTTAAAAATCAAAGAAACCATAGATAAAGTTGCACCAACGGATGCCAAAATTCTGATTACCGGCGAAAATGGAACCGGTAAAGAAATGGTGGCGCGATGGATTCACGAAAAAAGTCTTCGCCATGCTGCCCCTTTTATAGAAGTCAATTGCGCTGCCATCCCTACTGAATTGATTGAAAGCGAATTGTTTGGACATGAAAAAGGAGCATTTACCTCTGCCGACAAACAACGCATCGGTAAATTTGAACAAGCTAATGGAGGCACACTTTTTTTAGATGAAATTGGTGACATGAGTCTCTCCGCTCAAGCTAAAGTGTTGCGAGCTTTACAAGAAAATAAAATCACCAGAGTAGGAGGGGATAAGGATATTATCGTAAATGTCCGGGTGCTTGCTGCCACTAATAAGGATTTATCAAAGGAGGTTGCCGAACATAGATTTAGATTAGACCTTTTCCATAGGTTGAATGTTATACCCATTCATGTGCCTACGCTAAATGAGCGAAATGGCGATATAGCCTTGTTGGCAAAGTATTTTATTGAAGAAATCAGTTCAGATAATAACGCAAAACCAAAGCCGATTACCGAAGATGCTTTAAAGGAACTTCAAAATGTCAATTGGACAGGAAATGTGCGAGAATTGCGGAACATCATGGAACGTCTGTTTATTTTATGTGGAACAGAAATTACTCGCACCGATATTTTAACATTCGCAAATAGTGGTTCCAAAAGAGAAACAGAAGGGCAGATGAATGGCAATCTATTCGACCATTTTAAAACACTGCAAGAATTTAAAGACCATGCTGAAAAAATGTTTGTGGAATACAAACTACACCAGAATGGTTGGAATATCACTAAGACTGCTGATGCTATTGATATTCAGCGAAGCCATCTTTACAATAAAATTGAAAAGTATGGGCTTAAAAAAGAAGAAGATTAATAGCGAGCATTTAATTGTATCCACTTATCATCATTAAAAAGTAACGCCTATCCGTTCCGAAATTTTATTCGCCTCCGCTTTAGTCGTAACATTTTGTGTGGGAATTGTGATGCTCACGTCTCCCATTTACATGCTTGCTTTTTTGGCAATGTTTATTGTTGCTTTCTATGTTTTAGCAGAAAGCATTCAATTTTTTTATGACCAAATTATTGAGCAATTTGCAATTCTGGCAAACATTTTAAAGCTGAAACTAACGGTGCCCACCCGTAAGAGATTTAGTTTATCAAGCCGCTATCCTGTTGTAAATGGCAATTATTTAAACCGGAATGTAAACATCTCTACAAAAGAAGTGCTTATTGGCGGTGCAGCTTTCCCGCAAACTCAAATCGTATTAGATGTCATGCACTATGGCAAAACCTTTACCATAGGAAGCGAAACCATCTATAGTACCCTAAAAAAATTGTGGGGTCATACCGATGTTTCGGTAAATGACCCCACATTTGATAGAATGTTTTACATTACCACTAACGACCCTAAATTCGTTCAAAAATTATTGGACAGGGAAATTAGAGATGTGATGAAGGAAAATACTTACTTTCAACAAGGTAAATTCATTCTTGAACAAGCACAACTAAAGTACGTGGAACAAATCTCACTCATCACCGTTCATAGAAGAAAACGGATGGAGAAAGTGCTTTTGGTCATGTACATGATGGCTAAAAAAATAGACCTAATGAACGAAGAAGCTGTTAAATCGCTTCAAAGGTAATGGTAAATGTAAAGGTTAAACCGGAATCAACATCGGTATTTACCCATTTAATCTTCAATAGGTCACTTGTCAAATCTATAATTTCCCATTCTTGGGTTATTCCGTCATCCACAATCGTAACCATGGTTTCATCGGCGTTTATTGACCAAGTTCCGGTTGAGGTTTGAGGATCGGAAACTTCACATTTTGTAGCTCCTTCGTCTATAGTGGCAGTACCATCGCTATTGAAAGAGAACGAATCGTCTTTTTCGCAAGGTTCTAAATTGGCATACCAATCGGTTATGCCTAAGATGGCGGGAGAAACAGTCCATGCAGTGATTTGCCAATCGGTATCGGTTAGCAATTCTTTATTTGTCTTATCTTCTTTACAAGCAGAAACAAATAGCATTACAAAACTCAAAATAAACAGTAATTTTTTCATTTTTCTAAAGGTTTGGTTAATGAATAGTACAAAAGTAGGCAATTATTGGATAGGTATTTGCTCAACTAGAAGTTTGGATAGGGTATAACCTAAGAAATCAAACTTTTAGCGGGTTAATTACAAACCCAATAGCCTTTCCGGTATTATATGTGCCTATTAAAATTGAGCTTTTGCAAGAACCTTTCAATTTGCCGTCTATGTCTTAAGATATGAACGATTGCATGTTCGAGTAACTGTTCTATATCATATCGTTGACCCCATCGGGTAATGATAATGTGCTTCATCACCTCCTCTTCCGTTATATTCCATTTATTGTCAACCGTTTCAACGGTGTACAACAACATTTTGTCGAGTGCTTGATTGGCGAGCTGAGGGGAACTTACTTCGTAATATTCGTTTCTTTCAATCAAATTGTCGCCAAATTGTTTTCGGATATAGTTGGCGTATCCATAACCCGATCTTACTACATGATTCATAATCGTTTGTATGGAAACACAATCGGGGTCTTTCGTTTCCTTGTCAGCAATCGCCGTATATTCTTCCAGTGCAATATTTGTTAAAACGTTCTTTAATTCTTCGGCGGCTTTTTCATATTCGTCCATCAATGCCCCCATTGGACCTTCTCTATAAACTTTTTGCATGGTCTTGTTATTTTTTGTAAGCATGAACAATTCTCGTTTGACTGATGCCAAGATTAGCAAATGTCGCAAAAAATGCAACCAAAGCATCGAATCAAAAGAGAAAACCCGTTACTTTTCCACCCAATTTGTAAAAGCATCTCTAAAGTACCGGAAAGAGCGCGAAAATATTGACAATGCCCAATAATAAGAAAATCTGCTACATTCTTTCAAACATTGATAAAGCCCTTGCTTTTGAATGGATTGCAAACGGATTGAAAGATTCTTTTCAACTTTCCTTTGTTTTGATTGGTCGTCCGAATTCCAACCTAGCCGGATTTCTTACACAACAATCTGTACCTTATATCGAAGTGCCTTATTTGGGCAAGAAGGATTTACCAAAGGCCTTGATACAAGTTTACCGGCATTTGCGCATGGTAAAACCTGATGTTGTACATACTCATTTATTTGAAGCCAACATCATCGGATTAACCGCCGCTTGGTTGGCAGGCATCAAGCAAAGAATTTACACCCGTCACCATTCCGATTACCATTTTATCTACGCCCCTTTGGGCATTAAATACGATCGTTGGTGTAATTATTTAGCGACTAAAATAGTTGCCATCAGTAAAAATGTACGAAACATTTTGATTGATAGGGAACAGGTTTCACCTGACAAATTAGTTTCTATTCACCACGGTTTCGACCTCCCAAGTTTTGAATATCCAGATTTTCAGAAAGTGTCGGCACTAAAAAACAAGTATAATCCCAAAGGAAAAGGGCCGGTTATTGGGGTGATTGGCCGTCAAACACATTTGAAGGGCATACAGTACATCATTCCTGCATTTACCGAGTTGTTAAAAGATTATCCAAATGCCTTGATCATCTTAGCAAATGCTCAAGGTGATTTTAAATCCGAAATAGACCGTCTTTTAACCGAGTTAATTCCCCCTGAAAATCGTTGTTCCATTTTATTTGAAAACGACCTCACCTCGTTATACCAATTGTTTGACGTTTATGTGCATGTCCCTGTTTCGGAAACCGTAGAAGCCTTTGGGCAAACGTATATCGAAGCACTTGCAGCGGGCATACCTTCTGTGTTTACCCTTTCCGGTGTTGCGCCTGAATTTATTATGGATGAAAAAAACGCTTTGACAGTGCCATTTTGCAACGCCGATTCTATTTTGATTGCCATCAACAGATTATTAACCGACACTAAATTGAGGCAACAACTGACAACACAGGGTAAACTAGATGTTAAAAAAATGTTTGGACTAGAAACGATGATGGAAGAACTTACTAAACTATATCAATAATCACCAATGATGTTTTCAATAATCATCCCTGTACATAATAGGTCGCATCTGTTACCACCCACTATTCAAAGTGCTTTAGCACAAAACTATCCTGATTTTGAAGTCATTGTGGTGGACGATGGAAGCACCGAAAACATTGAATCGGTCGTAAAATCATTTAATAATGATAAGATTGTTTTCCACAAACAACCCGCCAAAGAGAGGGGAGCGGCAAGAAACACAGGCGTTCGATTGGCTCGTGGTGAGTATATATGTTTTTTAGATTCGGATGACTTGCTCTACCCGCATCATTTGCAAGAAGCCGCAAATTGGATAGAAAAGTTACACCAACCGGAAGTGTTAACCTCTAATTTCAACATCAAACAAAATGACAAAATCATTTTAGAAAAAGGATATGATACAAATCTGAAAACATTAAACCATAAGTTGGTAACGTATGGGAATGTTATCAGTACAAACGGTATTTTTTTGCGAAAGGACATTATCAATAAGCACCCGTTTTCGGAGGAGTTGGCTTTATCGGGTTCGGAAGATTACGAATTATGGCTCAGATTGGCTTGTTTATACACCATTTACTGTTCACCCGAAGTTACGTCCACGCTCATTGAGCATGAAAATAGGAGTGTGCTGACTATGAATGTCGAAAAATTAGTAAAAAGGCAGCTTCTGTTTTTGGAATGTGTTTTCAGAAATCCTGATTTCAAATCTTCTTTCCCCAATGCCTTCCCGTATCAAAAATACCAAGCCTATTCCTACATTTCTTTGCACTTAGCCTTGGCAAAACAGGCTAAAACAACTGCTTGGCAATATCTTTTCCTTGCCTTAATGGCCTATCCTAAAGGCTTTTTTAGAAAACGCACATTTGCTACTTTGAAGCGGTTAATTTTTTAGGGGAATGATGGATGGCAGTTGGTGTAAATTGGGGATTTATCTGTACCGAATTGGCAATCTTTATGAGATAATTGATAGAAACAAGAGCCTTTAGGTTTTGTTGGTCTTAGCAATTGGTTGTTACTTGTCTGACTGCTTTTAGTTGTTCCTTTTTACTTTTTTTCGAATTCTTTTACTGTATTAACCCAAGTCCAACGTAAATACAAGGAGTCAGCTTTGACATGTGGAATCCTAATTTGAGCATAGCTGACGAGTTTTTTACTCATGCCGTCCAACGGCTTCGGGGTTTGCAATGGCGGGGAGTTTTAGCACTAAACTTCATTCGGAGAACTGAACTTCCACCATGCACAAATGTGTCTGCGAAGCACGGAACCCCGCTATCGCAAACCCCTTGTTAGGCGTTCGTTGTTTTTCTTGTGAGGTCTCTTGTTTGTAATTCAAGTGATTTAATAATTACAACGTCCGATTGAAAGTCGAACAGTCTGCCAAAACTTGATTCCTTTGTCTGAACCACGATTTTTAATTGATAATTCTTACCGTAAGAGGCTCGTTCCAATTTTTCGATAGCGTCTTCAACAGTTTCGTATTCACTTTGAATTTTTACCGGAACAGGAATTCCGTTACAATGTTCCTTTAAAAATCCGTCTATACCTGAGTTGCGTTGAACAGGAAAAGCATTCATGTTTTGTAAAATAGCTAATTCCTTTTCTGTCTTTTCAAAATATTCGTTTGTTCCTTTGTTAAGCAAATTTGATTCAGAAATTATCATTTCTTCAAGTCTGGTATTTGCAAGTTCTACTGCATCAATTGATATGTCAATTCCGATGTAATTTCGTTTTAGGTGTTTTGCGGAAACGCAGGTTGTCCCACTTCCACAAAAAGGGTCTAATACCAAATCGCCTTCATCGGTCGCAATATTTATTAGTTGGTTTAGTAATAAAACAGGTTTTTGTGTTGGATAGCCCGTTCTTTCTTTTGCTTTCGGGTTTAAGTATGGAATTTCCCAAACGTCTGAAAGTGGCACTCCTTTTTTCTCTTTGCCTAATATTGCGTTCCCATTTTCATCTCTTTTATAAACAGACTTTCCGTTTTCATTTTTTTCTCTGTCTTGTAAAATTTGGTCAAGATTTGTCGTTGCCGAATAGTCGGTATAAAGGGTGTTAAACTTAAAGTCTTGCGTTTTTGAATAAAAGAAAATAACTTGATGAGAATTTAAAAGTCCCTTTTTTGAGTTAGACCAGCGTTTGTATGACCATATAATTTCGCTTTGAAAATTATCTCTACCAAAGACTTTGTCTAAAACTAATCTTATATTGTGCGAAGCCGTTTTGTCGCAATGCAAAAAAACACTTCCTGTGTTTTTTAAAACCCTTTTTGATTGTTCCAAAACATTTTCAATAAGCGATAAATACTCATCAATAGAATTGTATTTATCATCAAACTCGAAAGTTTTAGAGTTATCTTTGTTTGTTAGCGTATGTTTGCGTTGAGTAAAAAAAGGTGGGTCAAAGTAAATTAAATCAACCTTGTTGCTTTCAAACTCTTTGAGTTTTTCGACACAATTACCGTGATAGATTTTATTAGTTTCCATTTTCAAGAGTTTTTTCGTTAGCAATTTGTGTCAAAATAGCTTTTAAGTCAACGCCTGTGTATGCTTGTAAATACACCCACGCTTCGTCTCCTCCATAATACTCACCCTCAACTCCTGCATAAAGTGTTTTTAGCGTTTCTTGAATTCGTATTGCTTGTTCCCGTTGTGGGTAGTAAAACATAACACGAATAGGTTTGTATCCGTGTTCTCTAATTACTTTAACTCTAGTGTGTTCTTTTGTTATGTGGTCGCCATCGGTTGTCGCATCTCTCCATTTAACTTCAATTGCATCATTTGCGTTTAGAAAGTCAATTTCAAATGTTTTTGGTCTTTGTCCGATTGTGTTTTCAACTTTAGTTTTTATTCCGTCCGGAAACTTATAGTTTAAGCAAAGTGTTGCGGCTTCTTCCAAAAATGAACCGGCATATTTATAAAGAAAACGACCAGTGTTTTGATAAGAGTCTATAAGTTGTCCTTGCTCGTTGGTGATTCCTAAAACTCGATAAATGAGATAATGAGAGTTGTCGTCAGCTTTCAATTCCTCTGTTCTTGCTTCTATTTTACCTTTCAAATTTGCCGAATAAATTTCAGCTAAATTCTTTATATTTTGTATTAATTCGACCATTGTAAATTTGTCTAATTATTGGTTGCAAGTTACACAATTTTGGTCAGTTTCTGTCGGTCTGTGGTGGTCGCCCTACAATGACGCCTAACGTTTTCGGGCTTGGCGAAGGTAGCGATTTTCAACACAAATGTGTCTGATAACCACTGAACCGCCAATTTCTTGTAGGTGCTGTTACCGCCAGTACTTCATTCATTCATTTTGTCTAATGTAAAAAATCGTTTAGCAATCAAAATTGAAAAAACTATCCAAGGTATCAATGACACTATTGATAGAACTAATCCTAACATTCCTGCTGAAGATGGTATTATCATTAGTCCACCTGCAACCAATCCCCATATTGCAGTTTTTTTGCTAAATGTATCATCCATAAGCATTACTCTTGAAGAAATTATCAAGGTCAATGCATTGAGTATATAATAAATATCAAATGCTGTCCCCTTATAACGCAGCAAGAGCAAATTCCCCGAAGATATTATTTGTTCTTTTATTTCAGTCGATGAAGAGTCCATATATTGTTGGCTCAATGCTTTCATCTCAAAATTCACAGTCGATGAATAATAGGATGCAATCCCAATGAATCCAATCACTAAGGCAATTGTCATATATTCTAAATTTGTCTTTTTCAATGCGGCATATAATCCCAAATAAACGAAAATAATCAGAGTGTTATTTACAATATAAAGTAAATCTAAACTCAATAATCCCAAAATCCAATTTTCATTAAAAAGTTCAAAAAATTCTTTTGGCGAACTCGGGGGAGGATACATCCAAAATATAAAAATCTGAATTGGAATAAGTATAACAATCATTATTGTTGCTATTCCTGCTATTCTATAAAGTTTTTTCAATTCATTCATATCAATTTCAATTAGTTCGTTGTCTTTCAGTATTGGCGGTAACGATTTCGGGCTTGGCGAAGGTGGCGATTTTCACCACAAATGTTGATTCGGAGAACCAAACTTTGATTAACCACAAAAGTTGATGCGGAGAACTGAACTTTCGGCTACCACAAAACTGTCTGCGGAGTACGAACCCCCGCCTATTGCAAATGTGTTGTTAGCGGTTAGGCGTTTCTCTCGTTCATTCACCTTTTGTGTCAATGCAGTTTTCATTTTTTACTTTTAAATGTCCATAACCAAGCGTCTCCAATTTCTTCGTCTTGAACTATTTCGGTAAATGTAAATCCGTTATTCTGTAATATTTTTGTCGAAGCGTTATATTCAGGTGATGTTTTAGCTGTTATTGTTATTGTCGGGTCGTATTGTTGGGAAATTGAAATAAGTTCTTTACAGGAAAATGAAGCAACCCCTTGTCTTTCGTATTCCTTGAAGGTCCAATATGCAATTTCAACCTTTCCTTCTTTCGGTTGTCCAGTGAAACCACAAGAGCCAACGATTTGGTTTTCTCTCATAACAAAGTATCCAACCCAAGGTAAATTAAAACCTATTTTTAGATAATACTCGTCATATGATTTCAATAACATTTGACAGTCGTCTGAATTGTAAATTTTATTCGACTTGTCTAAATTTAGTTCAATTAATTTCAGTTCAATTTTGTCAGTCACTTTCAATTTCATTCTTGTTCGTTTTATTTGTCGCTGTCCTTCGCTACGCTTACCGCTAACGTTTTGTAGCTACAAGAAGTTGGCGATTTTGAAGCCGAAAACTGTCTGCCACCAACGAACTTGAGACGAAGCACAAAAATTCATGTAACCACTGAACCGCCAATTTCTTGTAGGTGCTGTTACCTGCTGTGCTTATAGTTTTATTGTTTGTCCTATTTTCGGAATTATGCATTTCATTTTATTTTTCTTCTGCAATTTTAAATCAAACATTTCAGGACTTTGGTCAAGATGATGAATTGGAATTACTATTCGGGGTTTAATCGCCAAAGTTGTATTGATTGCCTCGTCAATGTCCATTGTGAATTTACCTCCAATTGGAATTAAGGCAATGTCTATATTTCCTAATTCTTCCATGTCTGGAATAAAGTCTGTGTCTCCCGCATGATAAACTGTCAATGAACCAATAGTCAAGATATACCCAACACCCTTTCCTTTTTTATGTTGTTTTCGAGTTGAACTACCTGTTTCCGTATTGTAAGCATTTATAACCCTAATAGATGTTTCTGCATCGAGTTGTAAATTGTCACCTGGCTTTACTGTTTGAAAAGTTGAACCAAGTTCTTTTTTGCAGGAAGTTGGAGCATAAACTTTTGTTTTACTATTTCGCAGTCTATCTGACGTTACTTTCTTACAATGGTCTTTGTGATGATGTGTAATAAAAATATAGTCAGCTTTCTCAATTCCGTTTGGTAGTCCATCAATTGGGTCTGGCCACTTTGAAAATTCAGTTTTGTCTTTAAACTTTGAAAAATAAGTCGTCAGGTAAGCTGGGTCAAAATAAATAACCCTCTTGTCTGTTCGTAGTCGAACCCAAGAGTTAGGAAACCATGTTATGTCTGTCTGTCCTTTTAGCATTGCAGGTAACGTTAGAGGGCTTTGCGTTCGGGCGGGTTTAGGAGCAAAAAACTGTCATTTAGCACTGAACTTGAATAGAAGCACAATGCTCCAAGTTTGAAAGTCACCCCGCCTGACGCAAAACCCGTGTTAGCGGTTCGGGCTTTTTGTGTCATAAGTTTTCGGTCATTTTACCCAAATTAATTTTCTCTACTTTTGTAAATGTTACCTCTCTAACAAATTCCATATTGCCCCATAGATAATTATTCCCTTTTAGCAATTTGGTTGTTCTCATTCTTGCGTTTAGTCTTTTTATCTCAATGTCTGTCGCTTTTCTTTTATCGCCAAGTTGTCCGTAAAGTTTAATTGCTGGATGACTATTAAACTTTCCTCTGAATAGCGAAGTCAACCAAAAAAAAGTACTGCTGTTTACTCCTAAAATACAGATATTTTTATGGTCTTTACTATTTTCCGGAAGTTTTGTAGGGAACTTTTCAAAGTAAAATCCAGTCTGATTGCTGTTTAAGAATAAAGAGCCAATTGGGGTTACTGTTGGATTGCCTTCTTTGTCAACCGAAGCAAGGGAAACGTGAAAATTAGTCCTGAAGCATTTGTTGAAGTGCTTTCTTATTTCTATCCAATTTTTTCGAATGTCCATATTGTTTATAGTCCGGATTAATAACTTCCTATTTATGTTGTTGTTCGGTCGTCAAAGCCTGACCGCTAACGTTTGGCAGATTGGCGATGGGCGGGCTTTTCAGCACAAAAGTATGTTCGGAGAACTGAACTTTCGGCTACCACAAAACTGTCAAACGGAGACGAAACCCCGCCTATTGCCAATGTGCTGTTAGCTGTAGTGTTTTTCTGTCTCATTGGTTTCATTTTTCCAAGTTTTGTCTATGATAAACATTGCTACAAAAATAATCGTCAAGTCAATTACAAAGGTCTTTGTCCAGTTAGTATTGCTACCAATGTTCATTATTGAATGAATGCCTGCTGTTGTCAGAAATGATTTTGTTGCTTCAGCAAACTTTCCAATTAAAAATGAACCACCAACTATTAGTAGAAAAAAACTAAAAAAACCATTGTCAAAGTTAAAAGGGATATGCCAAAGCCACCAAAGCAGTCCAAGTAATAAATAGTTTTTAAACCGTCCTAAAGGTCTGAAAGCATTTATTAAATAACCTCTCCAAAATATTTCTTCTGTCAAAGCGTAAATCAGAAATGTTAGGGATATTAAAAAGCCAAACAAATTCGGGTTTATGTTATTGTCGTTTTGAAGTCCAGAAATTGTAAATACTACTAATGGAACCAATGAAATTATAATGTTCTTTGTCTTATGTTGTCCGAGAAAAGTAATTTCTTTTATGATTGATTTGTCAAACCGAAGGGCTAAAAGTCCTACAACTAAAGTCACAAGTCCTGCTGGCAGAAAAACACTTTTATAGAATATTGTTCCTGCTGTCAGTTTATGGTGTAGGTCTGATGTCAAGAATGAGTTAAATGGAAAAGCAAGAACTATTGCAAGTCCGTAAAACCCTAAAACGTATTTCCAATTTATTTTGTCTGTCATAATTTTCGGTGTTGTGAGGGGTCTTCCAACATTACAGCTAACTTGAGGATAGACGCAAGTTTTTTACGTATATCCATCCATTTGGGCTTACTTTGCGAAATTCGCTGTTGAAAATACACACAAAAGTGTTCCCCCCACAAACATAACCAATTTCCAACAAACCACAAAAGTCATATAACATTATACACAAAAAAAGCCCTCACCGTTTCGGGCAAGGGCTTTTAAGTCATACATTTCACCGTTGTTTAGAGGTTATCGAGGCCTAAACTGATAGGGGTCAGACCAATCGCTTGTGCCTTTTCTGCTGTTGGTGCGGGTTTGAAACCAATAAAGGTGGCCGGGTTCTAATCCGGTTACAAGAAAAGTGGCTTTTGATTGAGGGTCAAGTTCAATCCACCTTGCATCGGGTCCAAAAGGGTCGGCTGTATATCGCAATTGATTCGTGAGCGCATATTCCATGCTTGATGAAACAACATAGACCTCTCCGGTATGCGATGCATCGTGTACATCTAAAATCGTAGGTTTTTCAGAAGCGGGGGTAACGCCATGTTCGGTACTATATACATCAAAACCGGTTCCTAACAAAACTGATTCGATATCGGGACCGGTTAAATCTACGTAGGTAGCCAATCTTTGCAAAATATCTATTACTTCAGCTCTTTTTTCTCTTCTGGCTGCCGTTAAGTGTGTTCCGCCATGGGCGGCATTAGCAATGGCTACTTCGTACTCGTCAAGTTTAGTGTTAAGCTCTAACAACGAAGGGACGGGTGAAGGAAAAAGAGCATTTCCGGTCAAGTCTAGATGGACCTTTCTGCCTTTTGTTAATAGTTCTGCGTCCGTTTTACCACTGAAATCTTTTACTGTTCGATGTGTATTCATGTTACTTAGTTTATGAGTATTTAAAAAAAGTGAATAAATATAGTGAACTGTATTAATTTAGTTTATCAAAGTTTGAACTTTCGGCTTAACCGTTTACTTCAGCCCTCTTGTGTGAAAAAACAAAAAGTTGATGATTGGGAAGTTTTAAAAAGCTGATTTAAAATATTGCCTCTAAACGAAAAAAGCAAGTACTTTATTTCACAACTAAGTCTATAAAATACCTTTTTTACCAGAATTTAACATAAAATAGGTGTTTGGGGCGTTAAATACCTCCAAAAAAGCCTTTTTATCCAATTTTTTGAATTTTTACTTAGAAGTTTAACGACAAAACTTCTAAGTTTAGCGACGAAACTTCTAAGTTTAAGGACGAAACTTCTAAGTTTAGCGACAAAAACTTCTAAGTTTAACGACGAAACTTCTAAGTTTAAGGACAAAACTTCTAAGTTTAACGACGAAACTTCTAAGTTTAAGGACGAAACTTCTAAGTTTAACGACAAAAACTTCTAAGTTTAAAGACGAAACTTCTAAGTTTTGCGACAAAACTTCTAAGTTTAAGGACGAAACTTCTAAGTTTAACGACGAAACTTCTAAGTTTTAACGACAAAACTTCTAAGTTTAACGACAAAACTTCTAAGTTTAGAGGCGTTTTTTCGTAGGTCTGTTTAAGCAAATAAGATTATCTTTGAAAAAAACAGCTGTGCTTTCGACAAAAGAGTGTGCATTTTCAAAAAGAGGTTTAGTTTTTTGAGATAAATGCAACACTATGAATACGATAAGCACATCAAAGTTCCCGCCTTTCCGGAATAATCTTTAGGTATTTCGTTCAACTATGCGATAAGCAATAGGCCAAATTAAGCCATGCTCCAATCCTTTTTCATTGGGCGAGCAAGCAGCAAAAGCAATCTGCCGTGTTTTATAGAATTTGTATGCCTTGAATGTTCAAATTCTATTGACCTGTTTTCACAAACCGCAATTGTTCTACCGGCCCATTTGCATCAAAAATCTGTACCAGATAGATGGATGGAGGGAGCGATTGAACATTAATTTGGGTGGTAGCAAGCATATCGGGCATGGGTTGTTGTTTTATCACGCGCCCGGCAAGGTCTATGATTTGGTAGGATAGGTTGCTGCCAAACTGTTTGCTGCCATTGTTTTTGATGAACACGTAATCGGCAACAGGGTTGGGGTATAGTTGAAACCCCGATGTAGCCGGTTCAATAGTTTCTGTTTGGGAAATAATGATAGGCTCAAAAAAGGCATCGAAGGTAATAGTATTGGCATCCAATATCCCTTCAAACACGGCATTCAGGCTATCGGTCAATAACCCATTGTTTGCCCAATGAAGGAATTGATAACCGTCTTCCGGCTTTGCCTCAATTTTTACCGGCACCCCATTAAAATATACCCCCTGCCAAGGGTAAGTATCGGGTGTAACGGTGCTTATCTGAATAGTGCCTGTCCCTTCGGGAATACAGTTCAACGATACCAACACCTGATTGGGTAGTTGAAATCTATTTTCGATATGGTTTCGTACCTGTGGGGTTCTTTGCAACAGTTGGTCTTGAAAAATCAGATGGTTTTGGTAGAAGTTATTCATTTGTCCCACGATATTGTTTGGGTCTCCCCATCGTGCAAACTCGTTTTGCATTTCGATCACCGTTTGGTCGAAAAAACTATTTTCGATGTTCAACATTCGCTCGGGCAGGTAGGCGGTATTCATCACATCGGCAAACCGGTTGATGAAATAGTACCTGTAACGGTCGTTTTGCAAACTCTGCAACCATACATTGATAAACGGATTGCCGGAATCTTGAGATAACATATATTCTATGTGGTCGAAATAGAAATCTGACCAACCATTGGGTCCAAGTGCAAGCTCAAGGTCAATCAAACAGAACCGCCACCTGAAATCCGTGCTGTTGGAACGGTAAATCTTGATATTATTTCCCGGCCAATCGGCATTACCCATCCAAGATGTGCCGATGATATAATCGGTGTACCACTCCAAGTCAAAGTATTCATTTGCCTGACTCCAATAGTCGGCATCGGTAGGTTCGAGTTGGTTGAATGCTGCATAATCAACAAAGAAAGAATCGACCGAACCTTCTACTGCCCGCAATACGCCGTTATACCAAGCACTCAACGATAAAATATCGGTCGAGTCGGGGTCGGCATTTTCCAATGTTTCAAAGTATTCGGTGTCAAATTTTTCGCGCATTTCATAAAGCCCAAAGTAAGCACCGTTAATATAAACGGTAACAGGTCGCCAAGCCGAATAGTAGGTATTGGTTTGTCCGGCCATTATTTCTACTTGACAAGCATCTTTATAGGGTAGGGTTAGGTATTGATTGCTACCGTTACGCAAATAAAACTTGCTGTATTTGGTTCTGTCGGGACGGTTAGGAATGAGAGGGTAATCAATCGGCCCATCGCCCAAAACCGCATTATCCAACTCTACCCTAAAGGAATGTTGAGGATGATAACGACTACCTCCCCAGCCCCCATCTATTTGAATGCCTGCCCTTTGTGAAAAAATAAGTTGTTGGGTGGTGTCGAAATATTCGGTAAAGGCGGCTCTTTGCCAATCAAATTGCCAGTTGTCAAAAATGCCCGATGGGCCGTAAAGGTTTGTGTTATCAGTTACGACCGATAAAATAGGAGTGGTATGATTGACCCCCAACAGATAAGACGAAACAGCATTGGAACTGGGCAACATGGACTCTGAAAAAACACGAGCCTTTAAAACAATGGAGTAAAAAACCGGAATAGGACCGGTGTAAAGTGTAGAGGCAGTAGTGGGTTCGCTGCCATCTGTTGTGTAGTAAATCTCTGTATCATCGCTGTTTGGGTTGGTAATGCTGACACTAAAAGAGGTATTATAGATGCCCGAAGCTACCGAAAAAACAGGAGCGACTAAATAATTTGCAAAACCCGCCGCAAGGTTATTGGAGGCTGCCGGGGTAGCGTTTTGAAAAAGAACTACATTGCCGGAAGCATCGGGTAGTAAACCATTGCTGATGTCTAAATCGTTGCAATTCACAAACATACTGCTTACCAAAGTTTGTTCGGGAGAATATAAGCGCACCGTTTCGCCGCCGTTAGAAATTTTAAAATTGGTATGCAAATGATTGTTGGGGTCAACCGTTTCAAATTCTGATGACAAAGTGTTTTTGGACAACAATTTCATACTAATATCTATGTAGTCATACACCGTATTGGGATCGGTTCCGGCAACATCAAACGCCAGATTTTCAATCCATCCTGCACTTAACCCTGCTTCACTTAGTTCGGATGCCAAAATGAGCATTTGATTTTTAGCTCCCCACCACCAATTTCCATAAGGTGCGGGATAATCGGTTGGAGAGTTTTGCACCGTTTCGGTTCCAATAGCAACATCATTTAACCGCATATTGGGACGGACAGTTGCCGGCGAACCATAAGGGACATAACAGGCAGCCTCGCTTCCGTCTTGGAACGAAAACACGGAAGATACAAAAGGAGTATAGCTTTGGTTAAATACCGAATTACTGGTATAGCCGGTCGAGCTGTAAGAACAAGTGCTGACCAAGATATTGGAAACCCCATCCCAATAAAATGGGGTAGTAAAATCATGATTATTCCACCCTACAAAGGGGTTGTAAGTTCCCGTATTCACCACATTGACAAATCCCGAAATGGGCTTGCGGTTTTTACCGCTGCAAAAAACAATTTTAAACGAATTGGGGGCAATACTTACGTTTGGGAAAACCCACATCGTGGGATTGTTTTCATCGTCTGTTAAAGAGTAGTTGTAAAGGCTGACGGTATCCGTTCCTGCATTATACAACTCTATCCAATCGGGGTAATCGCCGTTTTCATCGGCAAGGCTTAGGTAATTTTTGTTGCTGCCTTCGTTGATAACGATTTGAGCTTGTAACTTCAAACAAAGGGTAAACAAAAAGAAGCCGAGTAAAAAACACTTTTGGGTTTGCATATTGAGTATATCTGTTGAGGAGAAAGGGAAGTTCTATTTTGAGAAATTGTGGAATGAAACCAATATAGGAGGTTTACGATTTGTGGTCAATGTACGGTAAACCATGACAAGACCGATGAAGTAGCAAGCTATTTTGTTGGTTTGCAAAGATAGGTGATAGTTTACAATTAGTTCAGTGGGTCATGATGGCTGCAAGTAGAAACGCGGTGCGCCATGTTTTTACAATTAAAAGTTCGTTATCAATCAGTGAACTTTGTCATAATTTACCTTTACAAAATCTTTATCAGACATCGGATGTCTGCGAGACATCCGATGTCTTGCGCCTAC
>CALCIK010000053.1 GCA_937907475.1 uncultured Bacteroidota bacterium
CGTCACCGTGTAACTACCCACACTTAAACTGTTTATATCTTCTGTCGTCAAGCCGTTGCTCCAATTGTAGCCATATGGCAAGGTGCCGCCCGATACCGTCAGGTCGATTGTCCCCGTCGTGCCGCCGTTACATAATACTCCAGTATTCGTCACTGATAGGTTTAGTGCTACCGGCTGTGTAATATTAACTGAAAGGTTCGCTGAACAACCGTTACCGTCCGTTACCGTCACAGAGTAAGTACCAACGCCTAAACCACTAATATCTTCTGTCGTCACACCATTGCTCCAACTGTATCCGTAAGGCAATGTCCCGCCTAATACGGTCAAATTTATTGCCCCAGTCGTGCCTCCATTACATAATACTCCAGTATTCGTCTCTGATAGGGTTAGTACTACCGGTTCTGAGATTGAAACCGATACAGTAGCTGTACAACTTACTGCATCTGTAACAGTTACTATATAATTACCCATACTCAAACCGGTAAAAGAACCACTCAATTGATTTCCCGACCCAATATTAAATTGGTATGGTAAAGTACCACCTAATGTTGCTACCGTTACAGTACCATCACTCATACCATAACATCTCACTGTAGTCTGATTACTTATGCTTGCTGATATTGTTGTGGAACTTGCTATAGTAGTACTAGCAGTAACTGTGCAATTGTTGGCATCGGTTACTGTTACTGTATAAGTTCCAGGGGGCAATCCTGTTCTAGGATTTGAACCGCTACCAGGTTGTACCCCCCAATTATAACTGTGAATACCAGTTCCACCACTTGACACCACTAATATACTTCCTGTAATTATACTACAGGATGGGTTTGTAGGTGTAGTAGAAGCAATGAGTTGATTGGGCTGAGTAATATTGACGCTTAGTGAAGCTGTACAGCTTTGAGAATCAGTAACAGTAACAGAATAAGTACTAGCAGCCAAACTGCTTATATCTTGGGTAGTAGCCCCATTAGACCAATTATACGTATATGGAACAAGGCCACCTAGAGCGGTAAGATCTATACTGCCATTTGTAAATCCAAAGCAATTGTTATTGGCTAGTACTGTTGCATTAATGTTCAATGCAGAAGAAGGCTCGTTAAATGTAGCACAAGTGTAGCATACGCTATTTGATTTTAAAAAACTTATAAGTGCTTGATTATTAACATTATTGGCTACTCCCGGAGATCTGGAACCTACAACTACTCCTGCAAAGTTTGCAGCAGTATTATAACTTCCACAACTAAATTGATAGGTATTAGAAACGGGAGTTGCAAAGTGAACATCACCCGTAGGGGCTGTAACATTACCAACTGTTCCATAACTTATGCCACTGAAAAAAGTGCCAGTTGGGTTTAGTGATTGTGCAGCATCATTAGAGTTGTTTAACCCCATATAAGTAGGCCAAGCAGGCGGTGCGCTAGGTAAAGCACATGGGATTGTTTCGCTACTACAATAACCAACACATAAATGATTGCTTGGCAATATATATACACCATCGCTATTGCTGTCATAAGGATCATCGGCAGGTATAAATGGGTCTTTGCCTCCTGAATCTCCATTATATATAACAATCAAAGAACCCGATGGTATAGAGGAAAGTACACTACAACTTGGATTTGCACTTAGGTTAAAAAACATATATCCGGGACTAATATTACCTCCATTATAACCAATTCCATTATTGTCATTTATTACCCATCCATTTGCATTTAAAGCACCATTACCAACTACTAATAACTCAAACCATTCTTGGCTACCTACAGGTCCGTTAGACACTTCGTTTATCATCAATCCTGAAGTATAGGACATACAACCTGTACAAGATGGATTAAGTGGGGTTAAAGGGGTTGGGGCTGATAAACCAGCATCAGTCACAACTACTTGTAAATTCGTTTGGCCATTGGCTATAAAAGCAGCATTATCTATACAAATAGTGGTGGTTCCTGATCCACTATATGGGGCATTATCCGCCATTAACACCCCCCCAACAAAAATATCTACTCCGTTTGCACTGCCTCCACTATTGCTGAAAGTAACCAATAAAAAATAATCCCCACTTGGCCCACCACTACAATATAGAGAACTACAAGCAGTTGTTACAAAGGGATTAGACATAGTGCAATTGCTACATGGGTTTGCTGTTACTGTTGCAGATGCAGTGCCAACACAACCATTAACATTTGTTGCTGTAACAGTATATGTTGTTGTACTTACAGGTGTTACAGATATTGAGGACCCTGATTGCCCACTACTCCAAGAGTAACTAACGCCTCCTGATGCAGTTAATGTAGTACTATTTCCGGTACAGATAACCAATGTGCCATTAATAGCAACCGTTGGTGGTGGATTAACAACAATGTTTTGTGTAGAAAAAACCATACAAGCACCAACACCAATAGTATAGGTAACCGGAACATTTCCTGAAAGGCCGGCAGGGTTAAATGAAGCTGTTCCATTTCCATTATTAGTGATTCCACTTCCTGACCATGTACCTATGATAGCACTGCAATAATAATTTACTTGCTGTTGTGTCGGTACAAGTGTGATAGGTGAAGCTATATTGCAGAGTGGTGCAGGAACAGTCCATGAAGCATTTGTTGGAGCGGTTATCGTATATGTAACATTACAAGTTGCAGTTCTGCCTCCACCGTCAGTCGCGGTAAGTGTAACTGTGTGGTTACCTACTGTTAGGGGTGTGCCGACAGCAACACTTTGAGTTACTGTTACTGTATTACAATTGTCGGTAGCTACTAAACCACTATTTGCAGTAATTATAGCGGTTAACAGAGTAGCATCACAACCCGTATCGGTTCCGTTGGGGTCAATGACAAAGTCAACTACATCACCTTCATTTACAAATATATTGGTAAGTGTCCAAGGTGTTAAAGCTGCCGGAACGTTAAAGTATTGCCATATTTCAACACCATTCACAAACACACGAATATGAGTACCATTACCACAACCGGTATTTAGGTCTTGGAATTGGAGTGCTATATTTACATTGCCGGTAAATTCACTCACCCAACGCCGTACCGCCCATTTAAAATCTGTAATGCCGGGATGTCCGCTATTGGCATTAAGGTAAGGAGTATTAAATGGCTGAGAATTTTGCCATTGACTGGTTCCGCCACTCCATGTGGGTAATTGTATAAAATTGCAACTAGAAAAAGCAAAATATTCTCCATAATACCAGTTGTTAGAACCTTGTACGGAGGAAAACTCGGTTAGAGAATTGGCCAAAACTGTACCATTAACCCATGTTAGATTCGGCATAGGAATAGAGCAATCCGCATCGGCTTGTATTGAAATATTTGCAGGACAAGTAATTGTGGGATATTGAGTATCCCCTGCAATATTTAAGTTTCTTGGGGGGCTATTACCGCAGCTATTTGAAGCAAAAACAGATATTGTACCGGGAGTAACACCCCAGGTAACATTGATACTTATTGTACCTTGACCCGAATTGATTGTTGCTCCTGCCGGCACTGTCCATGTGTAAGAGGTTGCTCCGGCTACGGGAGCGATACTATAAGTAGTAGTTGTACCCGGACAAACAGGGCTAAGTCCTGATATAATACCAGGTGTTGCCGGTGCTGTTGCTATAACCACCTGAAAAGTGGTTATAGTTGGACACAATGAACCGGTAGGTGCTGTATTATAAGATACGGTATAAGTATTAGGAAAACTTGAGGCTGGGTTAATTACTCCGGTAATTGCATTAATACTCAACCCACCGGGAGATGAAGAATAGGTGCCTCCTTGTGTTCCAACAACGGTTGGAGTAAATAAACCGGCACTTTGGCAAATAGTAGCATTGGAAATACTTGCTTGGTCTTCTTGATAGATAATAACATCAAAAAACACATCCGTTGCACATGCTGAACTTGGATCAGATCCAGTGTTATAAGTAACTACATAAAACCCAGGAGTACTGGAATTCGGAAAAACTTCACCCGTTGATAAATTCATATTCAAGCCCACCGGAGAAAATCCTATATAGGTTCCTCCTGTTAATCCGAAAGAGATATTGGGTATGTAAATACCACCATCCTGACAAATTTCTAAAGGATCTATGATGGCAATGTCAGGCTGAGATATGGCTACTGAAAAAGTAGTGGTAATTGGACATATAGAGGTAGGCGCACCGGCAGTGTTATAAACAACGATGTAATTCCCAATACTTGAAGAATTCGCATTAATAGCTCCGGTAACACTGTTAATACTTAGCCCAAAAGGTTGTGAAAAAGTTCCTCCTAAAACACCTGTTACGACCGGCATGTACGTATTTCCGTCTTGACATGCTTGCACATTAGCTACCGATGCAATATCATTTGGATTAACTGTAACTACTCTGCTTACCGGTGTAGATTGACAACCGACATTGTCCGTTACTGAATAATTTAAAGTATAGGTAGTTTGAACCATGACAGTCGGAGCGTTAAAAGTTGGGTTTGCAATATTAGTTGCACTTAAAAACCCAACTCCTGAACCTGTCCAAGTATGGTTTGAAAAGATACCTGATCCACCACTTGGATTTCCATTTAAACTAAGTGAAGATCCGGAACACACATTCGCAGGATTGGGTGTGATGTTTGCAACAGGCACAGGACTAACGTTTACTGTTACCGTAGCACAACCCGATAAGTTGCCGCAAACATCTGAATATCTTACATAGTAAGTGGTTGTAACCGTTGGAGAAGCAATGACCAACGGATTACCAGTTCCTATAGATGTACCTCCACAACTTCCTGTGAACCATTGTAAAATTGTCCCTGCACCCCCCGATGCTGAGAGTGATATATTGCCGGGATCATCCGCACAAAATCCGTTGCGGTCAACAGCAGCTATCGGAACAGCCGGTGCAGGTGAAACATTTACGGAAAAAACAATTGGAGTACCGGCACATCCTGCCGGTGTTCCCGGAGTTATTGTATAAACAACAGTAGCCGGATCTGTTGTAGTATTAGTTAATACATCGGAAATTGTACCGTTACCATTAGCTGTATTACCACTAACTACACCTAATGTGACTATTGAACTATAGAAGTAAACTGTAGGAGGTGAACCTAAATTACTGTTGGGATTGTAAAACGCAAGTTGCCCTGAACAAATATTGAGCGGAGCGGGTGCATTAGTAATGATAGGTAATGGAGCAACAGTTACTACAACCGGACTGAAAGCTGTACAACCTACTGCATCTGTTACTGTAAAAGTTAGATTATATGACCCTCCTATCAAAGATACTGCATTGAAAACAGGATCAATCAAGTTGACATTATTTAAAAATGTAGCACCCGGACCTGACCAAACTTGACCGGTAACTGGATTGGAACCCGGTATAGGATTTCCTTGTAATTGTAAAGTTTGTCCTGCACAAACTGTTGCAGGATTGGGAGAAATTGAAACTGTGGGAGGCGTATAAAGAGTAATCGTTAAGAAGTTGCTCGTATCAACAGAGCAAATACCCGAAGTAACAATTCGAATAAACTGATATGTTCCTGAAGTACTTAAAAGAGGAGGATCATAACTTTGGCTTGTTCCCCCTGCCACATTTGTAAACGCACCACCATTAAAGCTTTCCTGCCATTGGTATGAATAAGCACAGGTTCCTCCTAATGGTAATGAGCCTACAATATTAGCAGGATCTCCGGTTGAACAAAAATTGACTGTTGCCGGTGCGGTTATAGTGTTGTTACTGATGGGTGGCTCTACAGTAATATTGGCAAAAACGTATATTGACCATCCACAACACTCGTCATAAACCCGATACTTGATTTGATATGTTATTGCACAATTAGTGCTGTTGGGTAATGTGATTGATCCCGGATCTTCTACATAAAAAAATATAGGTGCCGGATTAGCTAAACCTATAACAGGCATTAGTTGAATAGACCACTCAAAAGCCGTTGCAATTGATGGGCTGTTTGGGGTTGAAGCTAATGTAACATTGTTTTGACCAACACAGACCGTAGAAGGCAATCCATCAATTGTGGGAAGGGTACGTGGAGTTGTTATATGAATAAAATCGTAGTAAGTGTTTCCACCTATCACCAAATCCTTTTTCCCAATTGAAGTATAATAGATTGCTAAAGGATCTGATGTAGAAGTATAAGTTGAAGTTGAAGAAGTGATATTATTAATAATACTGCCACCGGTATCAAACGATGTAAACGCTACTCCGGTAAAAGGCGTAGTGAGTGTAATATTGGAATTGGTGCAACCTTGATGGTAATTTGCAGTAATTTCTGACGATGGGATTGATGCAGATAAATTTGATCCTGAACCATCAGTAGATATGGCATTACTAATACCGGATTGTCCGGCACCACCGGCACCACCGGCACCACCGGCACCACCATTACCACCGTTCCCACCATTGCCAACATTACAATTCCCTGCATTACCACCGGCTCCACCCGCACCACCGGCTCCAGCAATACCCCCGGCACCTGCGTTACCTCCAGTACCAGCAGTTCCGGAAGCAACATTGGTATTCAATATATTCACTCCACCAGATGAATTAGTTCTATAAATCCCAAATGACCCTCCTCCTCCAGAGCCTCCTGTTCCCGCACTACCACCACTTCCGCCGCCGCCGCCGCCGCCGCCGCTACTACCAGAGCCATCGTTACATAAACCGCCATATTCAGCACCTCCTCCTCCGCCGCCGCCGCCACTTAGACCACATCCACCGGCAGTACCATTCCCTCCTTGTGAGCCTGGAATATAATATCCACTTAAATGGTTTCCTGCTGATCCGGCTGCCCCAACAGCACCGGTAGAACCCACTAACCCATTTCCACCAGCACCACCATTACCCGGATTACTACAACAAGATGGATTACCAAAAATAGAAGTATAACAACAGTTGTCTCCACCGGCAGTTCCACCATTACCTCCAATACAAGCACCAGTATTGCCTGCTGAAGCATAAAAGGCAACATATGAATTGTGTCCTCCTTGTCCTCCAGTACAGCCACATGGAGAAGTACCACCGGCTCCGCCAGGTAAATTAAGTGTTTCATTATCGTGATTTCCTGCCGAACCCGAACCTCCAGCACCTCCTGCAACTCCATTAGCACCATTAGTTCCATTGGCACCTGCACTTGCTGCTCCCGAACTAATAGTACACCTCACAACTTCATACCCACTTGAATTATTTATCCAAAGTGCATAATTGGAACGCCCTCGTCCACTAGGCGTTTGACCGGTTACATCAGTAGTTGTTATGTTCAAATCTTGCAAGACCCAACCTGTTAGGTTATTTGATTTAAAACCCATTCGGTGTTCAATATCATTACTACCGGTTACGACACTGCTTTCAAATCCGGATAGAGTGATAGTTGTCAGTGCTGTACTATTTTTTACCCACTCTCCTAAAACTATCCTGTAATCGCCCTCTAAAATTATATTATTAGCCAAATTTAAAACTATTGATTGCGAGTAACTGCCTTCCAGTACCCTTATATGTGTTCGCGTGCCTCCCGAGTTGGCAGCAATGGTTAACCCTTGTGCAATAGTGGCAACAGGTGCTGTGGGTGAACCTATATTCACATCGTTACCACCCGAAGCGGGTGGTGCGACATAAACGAATCCGCAATAATCCGAAGTAGCAGTTACCGTACAAGTACTGACAGCATTCACCGCCGGACATACGTCTCCCACAGTTAGTGTTATTGTATAAACTTGTGAACCACTGGGGGGCGGGAATGTGATATTGGTTGACGTTCCGGTTGGGTTTGAAATAGTTACCCCTGCTGAGGGTGACACCGACCATGTATAAGAAGAAGCATTGGCAACTGCATTTACAGCAGGAACAATAGGAAAGGTAAAACTGTATGCTACTCCTCCGACTATGCTTGAACCACAAGCATTACTGATGATTGGTGGGGCATAAGGAAAGTACGTAACCCTAAAGCAATCAGAGACAACAGTATTAAGTCTAGGGCCGGATGTTGTATAACTTCCGGATCCCGTTCGATTACTTATTACACAACGATATAGTCGAGTGCCCGGGGTTTGTGGGGGTATATAATCCTTCCAATAAGCATTAGGAATGTCTGTCCATGTTGCACTTGTAGGACAACCAACGAATCCATTTCCATCACCATCATCATCACCGGTAACATCGGTTACTTGCCATTGGTAAAAAGTAGCGTTGGTTGCGTTGACTGATAGTGTAGTAGGCGTACCAATACATAAAGTTCGGTCCTTGGGAGCAACGATGGTAACTGTTGGGGCTGCTTGTACCCAACGATAGCGAATCCATGCCGTCCAGTTGTTGTACGAGCCGGAACCGGCACGCAATGGGAAATCTAAATAGTTCCAAATATTGGGCTGCCCTTGTAAGGTGGGGATGCTGTTTCGCCAATTCACTAATCCAGTTGTCCCAATATAATAGGCATCATCCCCCCCAACTCCAAATAAACATCCGGCAGGGTCATAAGTACAATCACCATTGCAATCTTCCTCCCATAATTCAAACTCAACTTCAAATTCTTTGAAGTTGGTCTGAAGTGCTGTGTAGTTTCGAGTTAATAAAGAAGTAATCGGATTACCTGTGTTCCATTGTGGAGAGGCTTGAGATAAAGAATTGATACAAGTGGAACCTCCTACAAAACCTGCTAAATTATCTCTTGCTCTCCACCGCACTCGTAAATCTTCATTATCAGCAACACCAAATACACAATTAATCCCCCAATCATAATCGCTATCGCTCCAAATACCCATCAATTGGACTTCTAAAGTCAATGGGCCATCTTGATATTCGATTCCTCCACTTGATTGATTTGTAGATAAGGTAGGTAAAGGGGGGAGCGGATCAACCCAATCCCATTGAAATGCAAATATTATTGAATAACTTTGTTGTTCACCACCTCCTATTACGTCAGACTGAACATAATGAACTTGTCCGTTTGGACCTCCTCTGAAAGGGTTAACTACAGATGATTGTATGTAACCCACATAATTATCATCATTAAGAGCACCGCAACAAAATGCAGAATTGTACAACCAAGGATTACCTTCTGAACAACCTAATAAAACAGCTAAAGCTGGACAGCCTGTATCATCCTCCCACATTTCGGCAACAGACCAATCAAAGGTGGTGGGTGCAATTGTAGCAGGATAGGAAACATCCAATAAATTCACTCCGTTTCCGGTTACTGTCATTGGCCATGTTGCACTTCCGGCAGGAAGTTGTAAAGTTGATTGCCCCATTGTCCACCAGCGATTTTCATCGCCATCGGCTCGAACATTCACCCCTGTTGGAGACCAACCAATACCGGTTATATCTGTGCTTGGACGTACTCTAATTCCTCTATACACATATTCTTGAACGCCCAAATCGTCGCAATTGGCATTCGTCCATACTTTATGAAGCCATACTCTAAGCCTTATCCTCCCATCATTTAATTGGGTGGGTTGGGCTTCTAGTAACTGCGACCAATAAAAAATTAGGATAAATAAGGCTAAAGTATGTTTGCTATAATTGGTGTGTATTGGTTGGGGCATAATTAGGGGATTGATTCTAATAAATTGAAAAGGCAAGGTCTCTAAAAATGTCCGAATAACTATTCTTCGAAATTCAAAATGCGATAATAACCGTTAAAATCTATCAACATCAGTTTATGCTGCTCTAATGAGCCATCTTTGAATATGAAATGAACAGTAGGGGATACTATTTTCATGGTCGAATCTGTTCCAAATCTTTGTTTGGTCGCCACTACTTTGATTTCCTGTAACTTACCAATGTATAACGATAATGTCTTTTTTACCATTGATGACCATTGGGCAAAAACAGGGGCCATATTTTGGTTGATTTGGGGATATTCTTTACTTTCCAAGTAAGCAATATATTGCTCGGCCAAAGGCATATCAAAAAAATATTGCCCTAATTTGCTCGAAGATGGCGAATCGGATAATGCACATTTTAACCCATCCATCAACTCGTTCAGTTGTGCTTCATCGGGTATAAATGGCGGAGGGGGAGAATCATAGATATATGAGCGGCTCCCATTTTGAGACCAAACCTTTGTAGGAATAGAAAATAAAAGTGTAATAATCAATAATAAGGGGTAACTGCGAATGGACATATTTACATTTCTATTTTTTGAAGATGACAACAAAAGTAAGAATAAACGGAAAAGTTCGGAAACTTTTCGGAAAAATACCCCTAATTTTATCGTAAAAGGCTTAATTCATGGAAAAACAACCAAACAGTCTTTAACCGTGCATTTTTTGTTTGTAGCTTTATTCGTTATTACGTCCTTTCCCTTGCTTGTATTGAAGCCAATTGCAATTACTGTATAATCAAATAAACTCGACAATCTTTTGACGTATGAGTGGGAAAAATCTCTTACCTATCATTTTCTCTTTAATCCTTACCGGCTTATCCGCTTGCCTGATTTCACGCTCACAAATCAGTCAAGTTTCGCTACAAGAATTGTTGCAGACAAATAAAATAAACATAGTCTATTTTATAGACAGCAATTGTCCAATTAGCCAACAAATGACCAAGTACATTCGAGAAATCTCACAAGGAATCGACACAGCACTGCTATCATCTCAAATCATGTTGCAACCACCTATAACCAAGCAAGACCTAAAAAACTTTGTCGCCAAATATGAAGTTAATCTGCCCGTCAACATCAACACTAACCACCAATGGTCGCAACTGTTAGGCGCACAAATTACCCCTGAAGTATTTTTATATGATGCGAAAGGGGATTTGCGTTATCACGGAGCGATTAACAACCTGTATGCTGACATCGGAAGTAAACGCCCCTATCCTACCCAACATTTTTTGCAATCAAACATAGATAGCTTGTTGCTCCAAAAAACATTACCATTCACACACCAACCTGCTGTCGGTTGTATCATTCATCATTATGAATCTAAAAAACATCCCTAATTGGCTTCTTGCGATGTATTTGCTTTCCACTGCCAACGGATTTGCTCAACAGGTCACTAAACCCAACTATTACCAACACATTCAGCCGATTATCAACCAACATTGTGTTTCGTGTCATCGCCCAAACGGCGATGCCCCTTTTTCATTGACCTCTTACGCCGAAGTCGTTCAGCGCGCTACAATGATTGTGCAAGTTACCAACTCTCGATATATGCCCCCTTTTCCGGCAAATACTGACTATCGCTCTTATGCCAACCAAAACTGTCTGACTCACGAAGAAATCGAGCTTTTGAAATCATGGATTGCCAACAATACTCCTGAAGGCAAAAGATTACCTGTTAAAAAGTCGGGCAAAAAAAACAAATATTCAAAACGTAAAAACAGTAGGGCTGAAGTTCAAAACTCACAAACAGTATCGCTTCCCTTACCAAGTGCTTTAACTATTCCGAGTAATAACACCGACAGATTTGAAAGAATTCTTTTACAAAATTCTTCAAATTCCGATGTTTGGGTATCTGGCTTTCAGTTCAATAAAACTAACAATAAGGCGGTACATCATACAGAGCTTATGATTTGCCGCCCCAATGAATGTCCGCCTTTTCTCGATGATTATCGCAATAAAATCGGAGATGCGACAACGTATGAAAGTAAAATCGCTACAGGTAATTTCAGCTATTTAAGCGGATGGTTGCCGGGGCAAAACGCAGAATTTGGTGAATTTTTTCCAAAAGGTTTTGCTAAATTCATTCCGGCAGGAAGTGGATTTATGTATTTGATACATTATGCTCCAAGCCCAATAGAACAAAGGGATTCGGGCAGTATTGTGTTTTATTCCGATAAAAATTTAAATCCAAGGCCGGTTGAGTCCATTGATTTGCATGGAACGCAATTATTTACCAAAGGTCAGTTCAATATTCCGCCAAATCAAACCGTAACCTTACACAGTACCAAAGTTATAGCTCAGGATTTTTCTATTTTTTCCATCATGCCACATGCTCATCATTTAGCTAAACAAATGTTGGCATATTGCATTACGCCGAACAACGATACTATCCCGCTTCTTAAAATAAATCATTGGCGATTTGCGTGGCAATTGCAATACAAACTACCCAAGTTATTGCGATTAGAAAAAGGGAGCATAATCCATTTTTTTGTTACCTATGACAATACCGATCAAAATCCGGAAAACCCAAATACGCCCCCTAAAAAAGTAGGTTATTCATTTAATGCCAATGATGAGATGATGGAATTGTTCTTACTCGGAAGCCCCTATCAAGACGGTGATGAAACGTTGATTTTGAATTGGTAATTGCTATTTATCGGCCAATATCATAAAGTATATTTAAGAATTGATAAGAAAAATACTCCTGCAAGCCTTTAAAATAAAGATCTTGAACAACTATTTGACATCCAATATCAAACGATTGAAGTAACTCATTTATGGACATGAACCCCATTTTCACACGTCAAGAATTTATTTTCAAACGTCAAGAATTCATTTTCATGGCTCAACGCACCCATTTTATAACTAAAAATAGGCATTTATGCAACCATTTTTATAAACCATCTGCTTTACATTTAAAATTTAATTGTGATTTTTCGAAAAAGTGTGTCAAACATGATTTTTAAAAAATTGGTGCTGTTTAAGTATGTTGAATTTAGAAGTAATTTAGTTATATAGTTTTCCACATTTCAATAGCCTCACTACTCAAACCTTTTCATTTTTGAGTTGTTACGGCTGGTGAAATTTGGTAACCAACCCGGCTTGCTTTTTCTTTGCTTCTTTTCATAAGCTACTTACACTTCAACATGTTTGGTAAAACGGTCTTCAAACCTGTTACTCAATTCATGGGATACCAATCAATCTCCAATTTGAAACTTTAGTTTTCCACCCGCCTCTTCCATATTCCAAAATGAGAAAAATTTGCTTGACCAGAGCTTTGCGTTCACCCATGAACCCTTGGTTTTTATTACTTTGCGTATTTGAAGGTGCAACCCTTCTACAGGATTTGTGGTATAAATCATTCTATGGATATTTTCTCCGAAATCCATAAACACCATTAAATCTGTCCACTCTTTTTCAGAAGTCTTTGCAATGCTGGATTATTACTTTCCACTTACATCAAAACCTACTAAGGCTATTCTCGCTTCGGGTTCGCCGGCAGTTGTGTATATCTTTTTAAGGTCAGCACTGACCTCATCTTTATCCTTACGGGCTGCTCCCTTCTCTGTGTTTAAGGTCTTCGATGTATAGCCATTTCGGCGATTAGATACCCCATTCGAGCGATCTGATTTTAAGTGTCTGTCTCGCCGGATAATGAATGCTGCATTGACCAAGCCTTGAACCAAGCCTGTTAACACACCTTCTTTTCCTAATAACCGATCCCCGGCAGACAAACGTTATATGGCATCTTTTTCAAACTCCGGATAATGGAATATATCCGAGGATAGGTCTATTTCTGTCTTTTTGTTGTTCCTTTTCAAAGCTGAAATTGTTGTTTTTGTAATTTATTGTTATGAAATTTTTCTAACTGTAGTCCACAAATATACTGCATTTCTCAAATAAGCCATCACCGCATTAGGTAGGTTGATTTACCCCTATCTATACACTGAATGAACAATGACATTGACAAAATACTTGTTTCAGTCTTTTTTCTTCCTTTTCAAAACGAATGTTGTTGCTTTTTGCAATTTGTACTGACACACTTTTTATAACAGTCTCAAAGCTGCAAATCCAAAACTCAAACATATTTCATACAACAATTGGATTGCTTATTTCAACCCTACTTTTTTAGACTGAAAACTATTTGTATTTTCAGAAAATTTCAGAAGCATAGAATGTTTTCAGAAATACTGTAAAACAATTTAAAACTTGTTGAAATTGTATTTGTTTTCAGTAAAATAATATTTTAATAACCATTGTTTATTTTGAGTATTTTTTTTAGGTTTGCACCGAAGTATATTCAGTGCTACTGATTTGGTGGATTGTAATGCTTCCAACTCATGTGTTTTGATGTTGTTAATGTAACCAAAAGCCTTGTAAATAAAGACTTTTTGTGTATTTTAAGGCATATAGCTGAACCTAAAATTAAATCAGCAATCATCACATAAGTAACATTCAATTTGGGCAAAGTGCCTGTTTATTCAAAATATGTGTCCGGTAATACGGTCACTTATAAAGGCTTAATTATTACTAAAATTATGTAGTCTGAAATTTAATGGTTAAATAAATAACCGATTCAAAAAAAATAAAAAGGGAATTCCCTAACAAACCCTCCCAATAAAAGAGTATTTGATAAAGCATTTATCGAGGCGATTTGTGCAACAAATATCAAGTCAAATGCTCAAGTGTCAAAAAATTTGTTCGATAACTTCACTATAAACTATTACCAAATCATGAAAAAACTTGAAACAAAATTTCTACACTTACTTCTTTCGTGCTTAACCCTTAAAACACTTTCGATGATTACTTTAATCATTATTGTGTTAGAAGCGTTAGCCCCGTATTTGTTTGAAACACTAACGACAGCTAAGTGGCTCTTTGCCTTAGTTGCCCTGCCTTTATTCTTATTTTCCCACAAGTTGTTTAAAATGGACCTCCTTGAGTTTGGGTGGAAGGGTTTGCTCTTCAAACCAATACTATTGGCATGTTTGATGTTGGGTGACATGAGCGTGAGTGCTCAAACTCCTCCTAATAACGTCATCGAAGATGCCTGTCAGGATCAATTAGTAATTGACGAGGCTTTTGAAGATTGGGTGAACAGTACTGCAATTAGTGGGAGTTGCCCATTTGTTTGGAATGTACAGTCTGACTATTTTGGAGAGCGAAACACCATAGCTCAAACGAGAACCATTAGGAGTATGGCTGTAAGCAAAGATGGAAGTTCTGTTTATACAGGCAACATACAAAGCCCAAACGTCAGTACTAATGCCATACGACGTGTAAGTTCAGGAATATTGGCTGTTCCCGGAACAGATCATGTTATTTTTGGTAACGGGATGCCGGGTGGAACAGGAGGCTTCGGTCAGGTTGGTGGACAGCCGGTATATGCAGGTGGCGGCACCGGCACTTTCCTTAATTGGGCAGCCACACCTAACTCACCCGTATCAATGGACACGGATGATAGAGGATATCTTTATGCAGCTTTTTCATCCAGCATATCTCCTGCTAATATTGTGCGTATATACAGTGCTGACTTGAGCACTATCTATGGCGTTTTATCCATTTCCGGGCCTCTTGGAGTAGCCGTACAAAAAATTGGTTCCGATTATTTCATGTTTGTTACAGATGGCAATATTTTACGTAAGTATAATGTGAGTAATTTGCCGGCAATCGTTCAAGATATGAGTTACTCACCTCCTCCTATGACCGGTGGGGTTGGGCTTGTTGTGGATAAAGATGGGGTTGCTTTTGTTACAGGTAACAATCAGGTGAGAAGAGTATCGGCTAATGGTACTACTATTACACATACTGTGACTTTGAGTAATTCTGCGGATGCCGCTATCTACAAAGACACTCTTTATGTAATCAGACAAGTTTCGCCGACTCAGCCTATAGCCAGATATCTCAAAGCTGATTTGAGTAGTGCCGGTGCAAGTTTGGTTACTCCTGAGCTTGGTGCTTTTACAAGAGGTTCTCTTTCTCAATTTACCGCCATTGATATTTCTAATGATGGGAAGATTTATGTTTCTGAAGAAAACTACACTTCCGGCAGCAACGGGATACCTTCCTATACGCCCCCTGCAACTACTTTTAACCCAACCCCCGGTGCTATAACGGGTAGAATTTATTTCGACCGGGTATTGGTTTCTACTCCAATTGAACCTGTCGTTTTGAATAATGACGCTACTGTAGCACCTTCTGCCTGTGGCGGTAGCGTTGACGTAACCTGGACTGAATTAAGTAATTGTGAGCCGGATGAATCGTTTACTCGTACTTTTACGGTAACGGCTGCACCTGCCGTTTTACTCAATTGCCCAACGAATGCCGTAGTATCAGCCTGTCAGAATCAAACGACAATAGATGCAGCTTTTGCATCGTGGGTGGCCGGTGCTACAAACAGTGGTGGATGCAATGCAGTGTTGAATAATAATGCCACTACTGCACCTCCTGCTTGCGGCGGCAATGTTGATGTTACATGGACAGTAGAAAGCGATTGTGAACCGGATGTGGTCTGTACACGCACTTTCACCGTAACGGCAGCACCTGCCGTTATACTGAACTGCCCAACGAATTTAATCATAACAGCTTGCCAAAATCAGTCAACAATAAACGCAGCTTTTGATGCGTGGGTAGCCGGTGCTACTTTTAGCGGGGGCTGTAATGCAGTATTGACTAATAATGCCAGTGCTGCACCTCCTACTTCCGGGGGTAGTGTTGATGTTACATGGACAGTAGAAAGCGATTGCGAAGCAGATGTAACCTGCACACGTACAGTAACAGTAATAGACAACCTTGCACCGGTTCCTGTTTGTCAAAATGTATATACTCAACTTGGGCCGGGCAGTACTGTAACCGTTACCACCGGACAGGTCAACAATGGCAGTACCGATAATTGCGGAACGGTTAATCTAGTATCGGTTACACCTAATACTTTTACCGCCGAAGGAGCTTACTTGGTTACGCTTTTGGTTAACGACGGTAATGGCAATGATGCGACTTGTCATGCAACTATATCGGTCGGGCCATTGGCAACTGCCAGCAACAATGGTGCGATTTGCCAAAATAACCAACTATTGCTTTTTGCAACTGGTGGGGTATCGTATTCGTGGAATGGCCCAAATGGCTTCAGTTCGTTTGCCCAAAACCCGATTATCAACAATGCTACCACTGCCATGTCGGGAACTTATACGGTAACGGTTACCGGTGCGTTGGGCTTTACCGCCACGGCATCTACTAATGTTATTGTCGGCTCTTATCCTTCGGGTAGTTTGATGGTGATGTCGAATAGCGTTTGCGTAGGTTCGACTATTTCTGTTACCGCTTTTGGCGGATCAAACTATCAATGGAGTGGCCCGAATGGTTACGTTTCATCGGGTGCCACTTTGACGAGAGTCAATGCTACCAACAGTATGACAGGTTTATACTCGGTAACTATTACCAATTCTTCCAATTGTAGTGCCCTCCTTACCACGAATATTACCGTTCATTCCAATCCGGTTGTTACCATAAGCGGAGCTACAAATGTTTGTACGGGTCAGGCAATCAGCTTAACCGCAACGGGTGGGGGCACTTACTCCTGGAGTGGGCCGGGTGGATATAGCACGACCTCTGCAAATCTTTTCAGAAATAATGCGACACTTGCTATGGCGGGCACTTATACGGTTACAGTGACAAATACCAATGGCTGTACATCAACAGCCAATGTCGTGGTTGCGGTTGGAACTGCACCGGCTGCAAGTATCAGTGGCAGCACCGGTGCTTGTGTGGGCGGAACGCTCTCCCTGACCGCATCGGGAGGGGTCTCCTATCTATGGAGCGGCCCCGGTGGTTATTCTGCCAACACAGCCACCATTAACCGAACAAATGTTACCAACGCTATGGCAGGGATTTACGCAGTAACGGTTACCGGTGCAAACGGCTGTACCGTAATGACAGCGGTAAGCGTTACCACAAATAGTGCTTCGGCAAGTATCACCGGCAACAACAACTTCTGTGTCGGTTCAACGATTACCTTAACTGCTTCCGGTGGAACATCGTATTTGTGGAGCGGTCCGGGTGGGTTTACCGCCAACACTGCGACCATGAACCGAAGCAGTGCAACATCGGCAATGGCCGGTACTTATACGGTAACTGTAACAAGTGCAGCAGGCTGTACCGCTACGGCAAATCGTGCCATCACCGTTAGCAGCCCATTTACTGCTAACATTACCGGAACCCTTATCTATTGCGAAGGAACTACTATTGCCCTTAATGCATCGGGAGGCACGACTTACGCATGGAGTGGGCCGGACGGTTATACCTCGGTAGGGGCGGCACTTTCCCGTGCTTCAGCAACCATCTCTATGGCGGGTGTGTATGTTGTAACGGTTACTAACTCCGGTGGATGTACTGCTTCGACAAGCAGAACCGTAACGGTCAATGCCCTGCCAACTGCATCTATAACCGGCAACAATGTTATCTGTGCAGGTTCTACGCTTAGCCTTACCGCATCGGGCGGCACGACTTACGCATGGAGTGGTCCGGGCTTTAGTGCCTCCACTGCTACCATGACCCGCACCAATGCAACGGTTGCGATGAGCGGTACTTATATCGTAACCGTAACCGGTACGGGTGGTTGCAAATCAACAACAAGCATCGTGGTAACGATTAACGCCAAACCGGTAGCAACTATCACCGGATCTGCAAGTGTGTGCAATGGCAGCACCTTGTATCTGACAGCAACCGGTGGCGAGTTCTATTCATGGGCCGGGCCGGGAGGATTTACCTATTTCGGTGAAACGATGGAGCGCACAGGCATGATTGCTGCAAATGCAGGTAATTACACCGTTACCGTAACCAACGCCGCAGGTTGTACCGGTACTGTTGCCAAAAACATATCGGTTTTGGCAGTGCCCACAGCCAATATCAGCGGAACTTTAACCTATTGTGCCGGTGCCAATATCGGTTTAACCGCCTCCGGTGGAAGTTTCTATCAATGGGCAGGCCCGGGCGGATTTACCGCTTCCACTGCCTCGTTTGCCAGATCAAACGCTACAGTAGCCATGTCGGGTGATTATTCGGTAACGGTTACTACTTCTAATGGTTGTACCAATACTGCCGAGCGAACTATTACAGTCAACCCATTGCCCATTGCAACAGCAAGCAGCAACAGCCTTGTATGTACCGGCACAAACATGACCCTGTTTGGTAGCGGCGGTATTGCATACTCGTGGAAAGGACCTAACTTGTATAGTTCAACCCTTCAAAACCCTGTGCGAACAAATGCTACGGTTTCGATGGGCGGCACATATAACCTGACGGTTACCGATGCAAACGGCTGCAAAGGCATTACCAATACGGTGGTGTTAGTAATGGCTTGTTCGGGTAAAACCGAGGTGGCTACACAGGCATTTGAATACCTGACCGCATATCCCAATCCAACGGATGGACTAACCACAGTTGCCTTTACCGCGCTCAAAAACGAGCATATTCAACTCAAGGTAATAGCAGCAGACGGACGGGAAGTAGCCCTATTGTTTGACGGTTCAACCCAAGCAGGCTCTCCAAACGAGATCAGTTTTAATATGAACCATCTGCCATCGGGCACTTATTACGCCGTTCTGCAATCAGCCTCCGGCGAAACGTCTCAAATTCGGTTGATGGTGGTGAGGTAAGCGGGCAAAATGCAAGTTGCGAAGGGCAGTTTGCTACCGACAATTGGAAATTAGTATTGGGCAGTCAGCATCTTATGTATGCGGGCTGCCCATACTTATTTTATATGCTTCTTAAAGTCAAGTACCATTATACTTGTACTTTGTTAGAATTGAAAATCCATAAAATGTCTTACGGAATATAACAGCATGTTGGACAACATGGAGCAATGTCTTGAGCGATATGACAGCATGTTACACAACATGGAGCAATGTCTTGAGCGATATGACAGCATGTTACACAACATGGAGCAATGTCTTGAGCGATATGGCAGTATGTTGGACAACATGGAGCAATGTCTTGAGCGATATGGCAGTATGTTGGACAACATGGAGCAATGTCTTGAGCGATATGGCAGTATGTTGGACAACATGGAGCAATGTCTTGAGCGATATGACAGCATGTTGCATAACATGGAGCAATGTCTTGAGCGATATGGCAGTATGTTGGACAACATGGAGCAATGTCTTGAGCGATATGACAGCATATTGCACAACATGGAGCAATGTCTTAAGCGATATGGCAACAAAGTGTGCAGGTTATGGCAATGTCTTAAGCGATATGACCACAGGGAACGCTCTACATGACAATGTGTCAAACGATATGACCACAGGGAACGCTCTACGTGACAATGTGTCAAGCGATATGACTACAGAGAACGCTCTACTTGACAATGTGTCAAGCGATATGACCACAAAGTGTGCTGGTTGTGGCAATGTGTCTCAAGACATGACAACAACTAACATTATTGAAGCAAATTGCATAAATAGATAGCAATAGAGAAATTTAGATTGACAAGATGCCTTCAAAACATCACAAGCAAAATACCGGGTTATCTGAAATCATGAGGACGATATGTATGTCGGCAGCTTTGTTAGATTTCAATAATTTGCTCAATTCTAAGCAGGCAGATACAGATGAGTTGATATCGGTACTCAAGAAAAGAGGATATAGGGTTATTTGATTTCGTCATTGAAGCGATTTTTGACTTTAGTCGTACCTTTACCCTCCACAACTAATTGTGAATGATGAATGGGTGAATGGTCAATTGTGAATAGTGAATAGGTTTAACTCTTAAATCGTAAATCTAAAATCGTAAATCGTAAATCAAAAGTCTTTCGTCTTTCGTCTAAAGTCTAAAATCTAAAATCTAAAATCGTAAATAATGTTTGTAACAGCATTTGCGCCGGCAACGGTGGCTAATTTGAATTGCGGGTTCGATGTGTTGGGTTTGGCCATTGATGCGCCGGGCGATGAGGTAACGGTGATGTGGAATGATATTGGTAAAGTTCGCATCGTTTCTATCGAAGGGGATGGCGGTAAGCTGTCTTTAGATCCTCAAAAAAACACTGCTACGGGCGGTATCCTTACTTTGTTGGAACGGGTTTTGTCCGAGCCGAGGGGGGTGGATGTGGTTATTAAAAAGAAAATGCCTTTTGGCAGCGGGCTTGGGTCGAGCGCGGCAAGCGCGGTAGCAGGGGTCGTTGCAATGAATGCTTTATTGGGAAATCCGTTGACGCGCACCGAGTTGGTGGAGTTTGCGTTGGATGGCGAGGTGATTGCGAGCGGCTCGCGACATGCCGACAATGTTGCCCCTTCTTTGTTGGGCGGTATTGTGTTAATTCGCAGCTATCATCCGTTGAGTTTGATTGAGTTACCCGTTCCCGAAGGCTTGTATGTTACGGTTATTCACCCCCATATCGAAATCCTGACCAAGGAAGCGCGCGATATTTTACCCAAACAAGTATCCATGCCTGATGCCATCCGGCAAACGGGTAATATCGCTGCTTTCACCTCGGCATTGTACAAAAATGACCTGACGTTGTTGGCAGAAAGTATGGTGGATGTTTTTGCAGAACCGTATCGGGCGAACCTTCTTCCTCATTTTGACGAGGTAAAGTCGGCTGCATTGGCGGCAGGTGCGATTTCGTTTGGTATCTCCGGCTCGGGGCCGTCTATGTTTGCCTTTACCAATGGGGAAGAAGCCGCCTATTCCGTTGCGCAGTCCATGCGGTTTGCTTTAGAAAAGTACTCGATTACGGCTGATACCTATACATCGCCTGTTAATCGGAAAGGGGCGATAGTTTGGTAGCTACTCAATTTGCGTTTTACGTTACCGACACCTGATTAGTAAATATACTTAAAGAATCAGGTTCTAAAAGGTGTCGGTAACGTTTGTAAGCAGTCGTTAAGGAAGACTTCGCTTAAAGCGAAGGCTTCCTTTTTCCAAACCTAAACATAATCTTCACGTTACCGACACCTGATTAGTAAATATACTTAAAGAGGCACTTTCTAAAAGGTGTCGGATACGTTTGAAAGTTAAGGTAACCCCTTAAACTACACTTACCATTTCACCACTTTTTGCACGCGTGTGCCTAATTGGTGGTGAAAGTGAAGGAAATAAACGCCATCGGGTAAATCGGATAAGTTTAAGGTTTTGGTGTTTTGCGAAATGTTGGCGGAAAGATGCAATTTACCTTTTACATCAAACATCTCCACTTTTACATCGTCAAGCGGGCTGTTGAGTTGTAAGACATCGGTAAAGGGATTGGGGTAGGCGGTAAATTGGTATTGGATGGGCAACGCCGGAACTGACACCACTTCGGGGAAATCGGGGTGCTGGTATTGCCTAAAAAACATCCATATTTCTCTGCTGGCGTTAAAGTCTTTGTTTGTGCCGGCAAGCATGATGATTGACCCCGGCCAGGTATGCCCGCCGCCGGTGATTTTGTAAAACACAACCGATGTTGCGGCATCGCAATTCATATAATCAAATCGCTCGGCAGTAGAGCCGTCTGTGGTATTCACATCGGGAACCGTGGTTAAGATGGGGCTATCGGGGCAACTGTTGAAAGATACCCAATAATCTACCACTGTTTCGATGGGTAAAACTCCGGTCGAACCGATATAGGGCACGGTCGGATCACTCGTGCCATGAATTTGCATGACAGAAATGGGGCGTTGTGGCAAACAGGTTGCCTGTTGAAGGGTAGTCATACTACCCGTTACCGATGCAATAGCGGCTATCCTATCGGACAACTCACAGGCTAAGGTTAACGACATAAACCCTCCGTTGGACATGCCGGTGCTGTAAATCCTTGCCGGGTTGATGGAATAGTTGGCCGAAATGCTGTCAATCAACGTGGAGATAAACCCAACATCGTCAACACCGGTCGCAAATCCAGAATTCCAACGCAAACTTCCTCCTGCATCGGGCGTACCGTTGGGCAGGCAGATGATAAAATTGGCGGTATCGGCAATGCCTCTGAAATCGCCGTAAATGGTTTGTTGTAAATTGTTAGAGCCATAGCCGTGCAGGTTAAACAATAAGGGAACGGCTGTATTGCCATTGTAGGCAGCAGGTATATAGAGGCGATATTGACGGGTAATGCCATCGTGTTGCATGGTGGCATCTATGGTTTGTTGTCCGAAAACTTCCATCGTAGTAAGCAAAAACAGGAGTAGGGGTATTAGATGTTTCATTGTGAATGGTGAATAGTGAATGGTCAATTGTGAATTGTGAATGGTCAATTGGGAATTGGGAATTGGGAATTGGGAATTGGGAATGGTCAATTGTGAAATGTGAAATGTCGGTAGAAGCATTGCTATTTCTGCTAAAATCTGCGAAATCTGCGGGCTAAAGAATATGATGATTAAAGTAATTGAGGCAAACAAAGGTACAACAAATGTCTTAGAATAGAGTTGTTGCATGTTTTTACAATACCCAAGGTATTAAAGCCTTTCTATTGGGTGGGTAATCGGTAAAATGACGATGATACCAACGATGATGTGCCAAGGCGCGGGGCACTAAATTGGCCATACTCCAAAACCAAAATGTAAAACCGGGGAGGCACCATGTCATCAAAGCAAAACCACTCCATTCAATCAGTTCACCCAGTAAATTTGGGCAACTGACCAGCTCAAACAGCCCGCCACGAGGAATGTGGTAAGCGGTATCGTTGGGTTTTCTTAGTGCTATGAGTCGGTAATCGCTCCATAGATTGATGGCCATGCCGGTAAAAAACAGGGTAATTCCGACTATAAACTGCCATCCGTTATACCAATTGTCGGGGTAATGGGCGAAATGACCAAAGTAATAGCCCAATCCAAACCCATTGACCATGTTAAACAGCAAGGCCATCAACACAATCGCCAAAGGCATAAATTTACCTTTGGTTCGCAAAAAAGCCGGAAAAATAAAACTGCGATGTATATAATGTAGCAAAAACAACCCGATGAACAAATATACATACACCGATTGAGAACGGTCTTCATTGCCTAAAAAGTAAAAAAGCAAAACCCAAATCATCACCGGAGTTTCCATCAATACCCAACCCAACCGATTACTCACGTTCATTCCAAACCCCTTGCGAACATGCCTGCCGTAAGGTGCTGCTTCTTTGAAAAGTAGCCATAGAAAGGCGATGAGGCCTACGCCTATCCAGAGGTATTGAAATGTGGTGAATTGTGAATGGTGAATTGTCAATTGTGAATGGTGAATGGTGAATGGTGAATGGTGAATGGTGAATTGTCAATGGTGAATTGTCAATGGTCAATTTTGAGTGGTGAATTGTCAATTGTGAATGGTGAATGGTGAATGGTGAATGGTCAATTGTGAATGGTGAATGGTCAATTGTCAATTTTGAGTGGTGAATTGTCAATTGTGAATGGTGAGTGCTTATTTAGTTTCTTCTTTTTTTGAATTGATTAGTCCGGTGAGTAGCTTGAAGCATGTTATCATAGAGGTTTCAAGAGTTTCGGAGTTTACACTTTTTAAATACTCAAGATCATTGGCAATTTCAAGTGCTGCATCAATTTCTATAATTGAACCTCTGGCAACTTCATAATATCGTTTTCGTTCAACTTCAGATTTTCTGGATGCACCTTCAGCAATGTTCAAATGAACCGAAAGAGCAGCTCGCCTTATTTGTGAAATCATTCCGAATTTTTCATCAGAAGGTAATGACATTGATAGCTTGTAACATTCAAACACAAATTTTCTTGAAGTCTGATAGACATCTAACTTTTTATGATTTAGTTTCAGAAACATGGCATATAGATTTCAGCATTAAATTCGATTACCCTAATTCACAATAGACAATTCACCATTCACTGTTTCGACAGGCTCAACAACCATTGACAATTCACCATTCACCATTCACCATTAGCGTACCACCAGCTGCACCGTATTCTTCCCTTTTTGTTCCAGTAATACTTCACGTCCTTCGCTAAATCGGCGGATTGTTTCTTCAGTATAATGTCGTATGGTGATGAGTTCTAAATCACTGACGATGCGCTCGTTGTAGTGTTCATTCAAATCGTCCAAAAGCGGCTCTACTTTGTATGGAACATTGTCAACGCAAGCTGAAAAACTGATGGCGGCGTTTTGACTAAGGTTAGCCTTTACCCGATGTTTGGCGAACAAGTTGTAAATCGTGCTGAGGTTTTCTTCGGCTATAAAGGAAAAATCTTTGCTGCGCACGTTCAACAAGAGTTGGTTTTTCTTAATCACCACAATAGGGGGTATCTCCTTCACATTCACTGTGTCTTCGGTATGAATAATCGTGCCGGGTTCATCGGGTTCGATAAAAGACCGAACCACCATCGGAATACTCTTATTCTGTAAGGGCTTAATGGTTTTTGGGTGTATCACCTGGGCGCCGTAATAGGTCATTTCCACCGCTTCGTAATAAGACAAACGAGGAATTTTAACCGCATCCGACACCAAACGAGGGTCGGCACTCAAAATGCCCGATACATCTTTCCAAACGGTCATGGCTTCGGCATCTAAGATGTTGGCAAATACTGCCGCAGTATAGTCTGACCCTTCGCGACCTAGAGTGGTGGTAAAATACTCAATCGTTGCGCCGATAAACCCTTGGGTTACCAGCATTTTCTTTTCGTTCAATTGCGGAAAAACCTTCTCTTTGATTTGCCAATTACTGACTTCCCAATTGATATTAGCCTCGCGATAGGTGTTATCGGTCTTGATGCACTGCCGCACATCTAACCATTCATTTTCTATACCGATGAAATTCAAATAAGCACTCACCAAACGAGTTGCCAATAGTTCGCCTGCCGAAACAATTTGGTCGTAGATAAAATTATAGGCTGCCAAAGGTTTCTTCTCTAGCATTTCTTCCACACGAGCTAAGATGTTTTCCATATCGGTATAAGCCCGTTGCTGTTTATCGCCCGAAAACAGTTCATCGGCTGTGGTAAAGTGCATGGTTCGCACTTTGTTGAGTAATGACAGGGCTTGCCCGGTTTCCTGAGTATATGCCTGAACCACCTCTTCTAAGGCATTGGTCGTTTTCCCCATTGCCGAAACCACCACTACTAAGGGTTGGTTGGTATAACGGCTTAAAATTTCGGCAACATTGCGAATGCCGGCAGCATCCTTAACAGAAGCCCCACCAAATTTGAATACTTGCATGACTAAATAATAGTGTGTTGTTGTTAAATTGAATGTAAAAATCAGCGTACTGATCATCCCAAAAAGAGCGCAAAAGTACGCTATTATCAGGAGGCCCCCAATAACTCCTTCATATTTAGTCGAACCCATGTTTGATAAAACGATGGGGTTTATCAGTCGAAAAGACTAAAAAATCGGAGTCAAATGTTAAATAATCAAAGAAAATCAAAAAAAAAGTATTTTTGTGCTGATTATTTTTGACGAAAGACAATAATATAGTTGTAGATGAATGAACAACAAGACGACAGCAAATTGCTAGATACCAACTTTAAAATTATTAAAGCATTTAGAGGGGGCAATGAGAAGGCATTTATATTGGTTTACAAGAAACTTTTTATTCGGGTGTCGATCTATCTTTCTTTGAACGGCGGTAATTCCATTGAAGCAAATGACTTAACCTGGGTTACCATAGAAGAATTTCGAAAACAATGTGCTAAACCGGAGTTTAGTTTAACAGATAAGAAAACCGGTAATCCCATTCCTTTCATGCGTTATGTAACAGGAATTTACAAAAACAAGTGGAGGGAAAATTTGAAAAAGAAAAGTAAAGAGAGACCATTCAATGTCAAGCCGAAAAATGAGTTAAACGAAAATAAAAACAATGACCTGTTGGACAACAGCGGATATGTAAGTACTTCAGAAACCTATGCCTATAAAGAGCTTTTGGCTTATGTCATCAGCGGTATTAAAATGATGTCGCCCAAATGTCGAAAACTGTTTTACCTACATGTCTTTAGTAATTGGTCGCATAAAAAGATTGTAATGAAGACAAAAATTACCTCATCAGAAAATTCCTCTCAAAGTAAATTATACAGTTGCCGACAAAAGTTAAGCAGAATCTTAAACGCAACACTTGGAGATGAATGGAATGATATAGAAATCGTAAAAAAATTCCTTTCCCGAAACCCAACTAAAAGAAAAAAATGAAAAAGTCAAATCTTGAAATCATAAGGAAATTCCTTGCCGGTAACCTGCAAGCGGAAGAACTCCATGAATTTGAAAAACAGATGGATGGCAATTTAAAATTTGCCCAAGAAGTGCTAACTGAAAAATTGCTGATAGATGCAATGGAACAAATCGCCAATGAACGTTCGGCAAATGTCCTGCTAAAGGCGCAAGATTTGGTAAAATCATTAGGAATGGATTTGTTCACTTCTGACGAACAGACGCAATTAGATAAGATTGATTTTAAGACCAACCAACAAGTTTACTCTATATCCGATTTAATAGAAGACTTTGCTGTTTCAGAAGAATTTGAATCATACACCACCCGCAGTGCAAACGGAAGCTCGCAAACACAATTACAAGTCCTTTTTCCGGAGAACGAATCCTCCTTATCCGGTGAAATGAACATTGTTCTAAAAACTGAACTCGAAGTGCCTTTGGTGTTGAACATCAAAAACAACAAGGGTGAGTTTATTTTGCAGAACTACCAACTTCCACCCAAACAAACATCTTTTACCGTACCCTTACCTTCAGACATTAAACCGGGCCGATACTATTGGCAATTAAAAGCCCAAGTGCCCAGCCTAAAAGCCCAACATGGTTACGGTATTGTGCTACGTTCTTTCTTTATCGGGAAAGAATTGTTGGGTTAACGTTCAAATTTATGTGCAGAAATTGTAGGGAATTATTTATCAAAGGAAGAAAAGCCTGCTTTAAGGCTTATTGACATCCACTACAATTCGCGGGGTTTGATTGACTAATTGCCATGCGGTGTAAAACACTAACAATGTGCGTTTGTGTAAGGCATTAAAATCAATTTTCTCAATCGTATCGGACGGCTTGTGGTAATCGGCATGAGTGCCGTTAAAGTAAAAAATCACCGGGACTTTGTTTTTGGCAAAATTGTAATGATCGGAACGGTAATAAAACCTGTTGGGGTCATCCGGTTTATTGTAACGGTAATCTAAATCGAGTTTTGTATAGGTTTTGTTGGCATTTTCATTGATGCGGTGCAATTCGGTACTTAACTTGTCCGAACCGATGATGTAAACATAGTCACCATTGGTATGTTCGGGGTCAATACGGCCTATCATGTCAATATTTAGGTTGGCTAAAGTATTATTGAGTGGAAACACGGGACTGACATCGGTATAATATTGAGAACCGAGTAATCCTTTCTCTTCGCCCGAAACCGGCATGATTAAAATGCTTCGCCGAGGGCCTTTCCCTGCTTGTTTTGCCCGCCAAAAGGCTTCTGCTAATTCAATCAACGCAACGGTGCCCGAACCATCGTCATCTGCCCCATTGTAAATCTCCCCTTCATCAATACCTAAGTGGTCGTAATGTGCGGTGAGTATAACTACCTCATCTTTCAAATCTGCACCCTCAATATAAGCCAATACATTTTTACCCAATACCTCCTCCCCTTTCTTAGTAATATCCAGTTGCAGGTTGGTGGTTACACCCAAACTAAACGGGTGGTTAGTTAGTTTCCTTTCTAAATCGGCGATGTTTGTTTGAAGTAATTCTTCTGCCATTTGCCTGCTGATGTACAGCGAATTAGAAGTACTGCTGTTGTTAGATAGAGGCTTTAGTTCAAACGACTCGGTGTTGATAAAGTGTTTGTATTGGTTGACGTTTTTCTCCACTTCATCTACAATGACCAATAATGCTTTGACCCCTTTAGAAGTGGCAGTTTCAACCTTTTTGCGCCAATTACTCGACCACTCGGAGGCAACTGCCGAGTTGGTCAGTAAAAACTTGTTATCGGGTAATCGGGGTTCGCCATTCAATACTACGACTATTTTATCATGCACATCAATCGCCTCACCCGATGGTTCCTGATAATCATTGTAGCGGCTGTCTTCAATTCCGTATCCCAAAAACACCACTTCGTTGGCAGTATATTGAAGCGTTTTATTGCTTCGCGGGAAGCAGTAAAAGTCTTTCATAAAGTCATACTTCTTTCCGTTGATACTGACCGAAGGATTGTCCCATGCTTGTCTTTGCAGGGGATATTCCTGAAAATAAGTCCCTTTATAAGGGGGAATACCGATGGCAGCGAATTGGTCTGCCAGATATTTTGCGGCTAATTCAATTCCTTTTTGACCATTACCCCTTCCCATGTATTCATCAGAAGCTAAAATGTTCAGATGTTTTTGCAATTCTGCTGCCGTAATGGTTTTAGCATATACCGGAGCCGTTTTCTTGCTTCGAGATTTGGGCAACGATGCCGTTTTTTGTGCAATAGCTTCGCTACCGAGAAGCAACCCAATTAATGCAATGAGGAATGTCTGTTTCAAATAAAAACTTAGGCGCATAGTAGTATTCTTTTGAGTGGACTAATTCAATACTCCAATTTTGATTTCGTCTAAAAATGAGTTGAACAATAAAATCCTTAATTACCGGTAAAGACCGGTGGACGTTTTTCGATAAACGCGGTTATTCCCTCTTTGTAATCGGAAGAGAAACCGGCCAATTGTTGGTAATAGGCTTCTTGTTGCAGCATGGTGCTAAGGTCGGATTGCAAGGATTGTTGCAGCATCTTTTTGATATAACCGACAGCTTTGGCAGGGGCTTTTACAAAATAATCGCTTACTTCTTTCACCGCTCCATCTAATTCTTCGGGAGGAACAACGCGATTGACTAATCCCAAACTCAAGGCTTCCTGCGCGCTGATTTTTGTGCCCATTGTTGCTATTTCAAAGGCTTTTTTCATGCCCACAATGCGCGGTAAAAAGTAAGACGACCCGCTGTCCAATACCAACCCTACATGCACAAATGCTTCAATCAACCATGCCTTTTCTGAGGCTATAATCATATCGCAAGCCAACGCTAACGAACAACCCGCTCCGGCAGCCACTCCGTTCATTCGACAGATGACCGGCTTTGGGCATTGGTGAATGGCTTGAATCATGGGGTTATAACGCCGCTCGACCGATTCGGCCAAATTGCGATCGCCCACCAAGTCTTTTATCTCTTTCAAATCCTGACCCGAACAAAACGCTTTGCCCGAACCGGTTAAAACTATGACCCGAACGGAAGCATCCTTACCGGCTTTCTTTACCGCCTCGGTCAATTCGCCGTTCATTCGCTCTACAAAAGCATTAAAATTATCGGGGCGGTTGAGTGTTATCAATGCTACCCCTTCTTCCACTTCGTAAAGTATGTGTTCGTACATCTGTGTTCTTATGTTTTTGGTTCAACAATATCCTTCAACCGCAATGGTTTAATTTATCCCTACTCCCTTTCAGTTTCCAAAAGTTTGCATATCTGGAACGCCCCCTCAATCTTTGCTCATTTTAAACAAAAATTCTTTTTCCTCTTTACTCAATTTATCGTAGCCGGAGTGGGCTATTTTATCCAAAATGGCATCAAGTTTTTCTTGGTCGGAAATGGGGCGGGAAGCATTGGGGGGAGTAGTGCTTTTATATGTACCGTTTGTACCGGTAAAGTGTTTGGGGTTTTTGTTGGCGCGTAACGGTTTTTTATTAAAAATGCCTTGTATAAATAGCCAAGCCTTTTCTATAAAATTGTTAAAAGGAATGGAAAGATCGTTCCCTCGTTGCAATTGGCTGATAAATAGGTAGCCGAATATGGCACCGCCAAGGTGGGCAATATGACCTCCGGGATTATCTTTTGCTATCGTTGTCAAATCTAACAACACAAAGGCGAGGGCGATATATTTTATCCTTACCGGCCCCAATAAAATGAGGGAAATTTCGTGATTGGGTTGTAAGGTTGCGGCTGCTAAAACGATTGCCATGACCCCAGCCGATGCTCCCAACATCGGTATGTGCAAAAATGGCTGCAAGGCGGGCAAGATATTGAACATTAACACGCAAAGGAGCGCGCCTGCAATCCCTCCATAGATAAATATGGGCAATATCTTACGGTTGCCTAAGTAGTTAAACAATATTTGACCAAAAATATAAAAGGTCATCATATTGAAAGCTAAGTGCCAGATGCCTTCGTGTAAAAAGATGTAGGTAACAACTGACCAAGGTTTAAAAACCAACTCTCTTAACGAAGCGGTTACCATTAGCCAATTCATAAAGGAATCGTACACATGTGGGAGGCTGATTAGGAAAAACAGCAAGTGTAAAACATTGTCAGCTATATAAACAAAGATGTTTATTAAGATAAGACGCGTAACCATGCTGCCGTAGGCAAACTGATTTTTTATGTCTTCAACAATAGACTGCATTGGTTAAAATATTAAGTAACGAATAAACAGGAATGCAAAACTACAATAAATGTGCTTTACTCCAAAAGTAGTTTGTAGGAACATCAAACGCTCTAAAATAATTACTTGCCAAAAGCACTAAAAATACGACAATGCCAAAGTTTCTTACCGCCTCCTCTCTTTTGACACCTTAACAATCAACTAAAGTCAATTATGGTTTGTTTACCCCCTGTCTTTTAACAATTTTACCAATTAAACCAAGGCGGCGTGTTAGGCAAATACCTCGAAATTTTTAGCGACCCTTTTTTTTGGCTGATGATGGCTATTGCCATCTTTATAGGTTTTTTGACTTACCGCAAGTATGTTGCGGGAAACTATGGCGTGAACGAAGAAGTTGAGCATTTGGCAAAACAATTGAAATACTACCGGCTTAAATATCTTTCTTCCGAAACCATTTCTGAAAAAGATGTTGTTTTCAATCAGACAGGTGATGAAAGCAACGCTCCGGCTATTTACACCTATCGGAAAGTTTTGGCACAAAACAGCAACGGCGATACCTTAGAGTTTGTCACCCAAATCGAATATAGAAACGCATCCCTCGCTGCTGTCTATTGGCAACCCGATATTACCAAAGTCCACTAAACGCCCTCCCCTTCTTCCTTTTCCGACATATCCAATATCGCTTCATACTCCGTTTCGGTAAGCGGCATGACCGAGAGGCGGCTTTGTCTTACCAAACCTATATTTGCAAAAAGCGGAGTAGATTTTATTGCTTTGAGCGAGACGGGATGTGTTAACGCGCGTTCCACTGTAAAATCCACCACCACCCAACGGTTATCCTCTGTCGTAGGGTCGGGGTAGTGTTCTCTTGCTACACGAGCTATGCCTACTACGGCAGGGTTTATGACGCTGTGGTAAAACAGCACCAAATCACCCGTTTTCATCGCCATCAAATTATTGCGTGCCGCATAATTTCGCACGCCCTCCCACATATCCGTGCCTTTAGCGACAAATTCGGGCCAGCCGTAAGTTTCGGGGTCTGATTTAATGAGCCAGTGTTGCATTTTCTTAGTTATGAGTTATTTATGGTGAATTGTCAATTGTCAATGGTGAATTGTGAATTGTGAATGGTGAATGGTGAATTTTCTTGTTTCATTTCTAATGTCTAATGTCTATTGTCTATTGTCTATTGTCTATTGTCTATTGTCTAAAGTCTTACATCGTAAATCGTAAATCGTAAATCGTAAATTCTTATATCTCCACTGTTTTTTTCTCTTTTACCAATGCTGCTTGACGTTCTGTCCAGTCCATGACCGTGCATCCTTCCAACTTACTGTTTATCCAACCTATGTAATTGATGCGATGGAATGCGTCTTGCTCAAATTCATCGTCTAAATATCCTTCTAACTTTTGCAGTAGTTTTACCAATCCCTCCATCATCTCTTTCTTGTTGGCGAATTGGGAACTGTTGCGCATAAACCGAACCACGAGAGACTCTACTTGGTAATTGGATTCTGTTTGGAATAAAAACCGATAGGTTGCCCGCCCTAAACTTTCGAGCAACAATTCATTTTTTAGCTCGAAATGGATGAGCAAATGCAGGATGCGGGCACTTCCGTGAATGATGGGTAAGGTGTCGAAATCTTTATCGTTCAACAGCAAATCTAATTCTGTTAAGGCATCGTCCAATTTACCTTCGTAAAAGTACAAGGCCGCAATGTTCAGGCGATATTGAAGGTTGTTACCTTTGTTTCGTTGGGCAAAGGCATTGGCGAGATATTCCCGCATCTTTGGGATTAAAGACAATGCTTTACGGTAGCTTTTTTGGTAGTAAAAGGCATCGAACGGCGCACCGTAAATGGCATCCATCACCACATTGACCGACTCGGGGGTAATATTGTTGAGGTTTTCCAAATACCAACTCTCTGTGTCGGCAACTACCTTATCAAAGCGGTCGTACTCTTCTAATTTTATCATCGGCAATAACACGCCTTTGACCGAAACCATGTATTTCTGAACATTTGCCGTCCTTAACATGGGAACGCTGAACTGTGCGAGTTGAAGCTCGGCGTAGTTTAAGGCCTTGTAATAATCGCCAAGCCCCATGTAGAAATTCACCCACGTATTGCTGTAAAACAATCGCGCGTTGAAAGACAATGCTAAACTAATGTCGGACATTAACGGATGAGCCACCACTTCTCTGAAGTCGTCGTGATGCCTTTTATATCGCTCCAATTGTCCGATGCCGGTTTGATTTAAGAAATGCAGAGATTTGAGGTAAAGGTTGTAGTATTCTTGGCAGTTTCCGGTAATGGCAAATATCTCGCTCTTCTCGTTTTGCAATTTCATCCGCTCGTCAAAGGTTTCGGTCTTATAGGGCATGATTTCCAATTGCAGGTTAATCAACTCGATATGCCAACTGTATTGATTGATGATGTTGTCGGGATGTAATAATTTACGGGTGGCTTCTACTTTCTTCAAAGCCTGTTCCATCAAACCTCGGTCTATCAACGCTTCGATATTCCGTATCTGCATCCGCAACTTGTGGCGTAGCGAAACACCCGCCGCATCGTACATGGACAGGCAATCTAAAATTAACTGATAGAGGTAATTCTTTGCCGCTGAAAACTTTTGCGCAAACTTCTCTTTCGCAAACTTTTTAACCAACTTCTCTTCGTCGTACTCCTCTTGCTTGTCTATTGCATCGAATAGTCGCAGATAGGGATTGTCTTTGGCATCGGTGTTTTGTTTGTAAGCATACTTCTTAAAATACGCTTTCTCGGTAACGGTCAGTGCTTTTATTAAATCGAATAAATCGGTAGAATAAGTGGCCATAGATTTACTTTCGATGAGGTTAATTTGGTATTTACCTTACAAAAATACCCTTTATTGTTATTACAGTAGCTTTTCAACCCGATATTTTAAGACAAAGCATTCTTGCAATCCCATTTTGTGCAATTGCTAATCGTCTTTGTCCTCTGCACTAAACCCCTCTTCTTTGAGCTTGCCAAACAATTCTTCGATTTTATCCACCTCATCCAAGGTGTCGTCTAAATAAAACGCTAACTCCGGTATTCGCCGCACTTTATGTCGCAACATTGCCCCCAAATCGTGGCGGATGACATGGTAGTTATCGGCAATCGTTTGAACCGTTGCGTTTTTATCGGGCTGATTGTAAACACTGAGGTAAATTCGGGCTAACAACAAATCGGGCGTTACCCGCACTTGGGTGATCGTAACGAATGCCCCGCTGTAATATTTACCGGCATTCTTGATAAACAAATCGGCTAAATGATGGTGTATCAACGAGGCTGTTTGTCTTTGTCTAATACTTTCTACGCTCATAATGATATTTATTTAACTCCGCAATGTATAATTTTAATCCTTTCGGCAACGCAAATCCGCCGCCTGCCTTCACCTACCTTCCAACCCATCGTCCCGTTCAAAGAACAATGGTACAAAAAAACGGCAAATATACCATCCTCTCACAGGCAAAGAACTAAAACAATCTATCCGATATTATAGTTGCACAGGTAAAGTCAATTGCTCGATGTCTTGATTGACTTGTCAAATCTTGAACAGCAAGTTTTTTGCCTCAAAACCTGCTACCTTTATACCTCAAATTCAGTTTTCAGCATGACCAACTTCTCCCGATTGATACATTACCTCAAGCCGTTTAAAATACAAGCCCTCTTTCACGTTATTTTTAACCTGCTTTCTATCTTGTTTTCGGTCGTGTCGCTTGCGATGGTGATTCCTTTTCTTCGATTGTTGTTTGACAAACAACCGCTTGTTGAAACCGCACCGCAAGCATTTTCCTTATCTATTCAATGGGCACAAAATGCTTTTAACTATGGGATGACCCAACTCATTTTGCAATACGGTAAGGTGGAGGCATTGATGGTGGTTTGTATTTTAGTTGCCCTCATCTTCTTTTTCAAAAATCTCTTTCGCTATTTGGCGATGTATGCAATGGCGAAAATGAGGAACGGCACCATTCGACAAATTCGTTCCGATGCTTTTACCAAAGTCGTTGCCCTGCCCGTTTCCTATTTTAGCGAGGAGCGCAAAGGCGACATCATTACCCGCCTCACCTCCGACATCCAAGAAATCGAGAACAGCATCATCAGCATGTTGGCCATCGCCTTTACCGAACCCCTCACCGTGTTGGCATACCTCATCACCATGTTTCTGATTAGCCCGCAGTTAACCCTGTTTGTGCTGCTCATCCTTCCCATTACCGGTCTCATTATCGGACAAATCGGGAAAACGCTCAAGAAAAAATCCCACCAAGCGCAAGATAAATTGGGCATGTTGATGACCATCATTGACGAAACCATCAGCGGCATGAAAATCATCAAAGGGTTTAATGCCCAAAACAAACAAATCGCTAAGTTCGACACCCAAAACCAAGCCTTTTACCAACTCAGCCGGCACATGCTGCACCGGCGCGACCTGTCTTCGCCGCTATCCGAGTTTTTGAGCATCACCGTTGTCGCTATCGTGTTGTATGTAGGCGGGCGTATGGTGTTGAGCCAATCGCTGCCCCTCGAAGCCGAGACGTTTATTTACTTTATAGTCGTGTTTTCTCAAATCATCCCTCCTGCAAAAGCATTTTCCGCAGCCTTTTACAATATCCAAAAGGGGCTTGCCTCTGTCGAGCGGATTGCCAAAATACTCGATGCACCCACCCTAATCAAAGACCCCGAAAATCCCCTTCCCATTTCCGGTTTCAACCAACAAATCCAATTTAACAACGTCAGTTTTGCCTACGAAAAACAAACCGTGTTGCAAAACATCAACATCACCATCCCTAAAGGTAAAATCATGGCATTGGTGGGCACATCGGGAGCAGGGAAATCTACAATTGCCGACCTGATACCTCGATTTTACGACGTAACCCATGGGGAAATCCTGTTGGACAATACCAATATCCAAAGCTATACTTTGAAAGACTTGCGAAATCTTATCGGCATCGTTACCCAAGAACCCATCTTGTTTAACGATACGGTTTTTAACAACATCGCTTTTGGTGTTCACCATCCCGTTACCGAAGAGCAGGTGATGGAAGCCGCAAAAATTGCCAACGCCCATCAGTTTATCACCCAACTCGACAACGGTTATTATACGCTTATCGGCGACAGGGGTTGTAAACTTAGCGGCGGGGAACGCCAACGAATAACTATTGCACGGGCAGTGCTAAAAAATCCCCCCATCTTAATCCTTGACGAAGCCACTTCGTCACTCGACTCGGCTTCTGAAAAACTGGTTCAGGATGCCCTTTACAAACTGATGCAAAACCGAACCTCTATCGTTATTGCTCACCGCCTTTCTACCATCCAATTTGCCGACCAAATCATCGTCCTCCAAAAAGGGGAAATCATCGAGCGCGGCACGCACCCGGAACTCATCGCCCAACAGGGTGCTTACAAACGGCTTGTTGATTTGCAAGCGTTTTGAATGGTGAATGGTGAATTGTGAATTGTGAATTGTGAATTGTGAATTGTGAATT
>CALCIK010000054.1 GCA_937907475.1 uncultured Bacteroidota bacterium
CGTTCTTGCTCATCAATGAATCGTTCTTGCTCATCAATGAAGCGTTCTTGCTCATCAATAAATCGTTCTTGCTCATAAACGAATCGTTTTTGCTCATCAACGAAACGTTCTTGCTCATAAACGAAACGTTCTTGCTCATTTAACTGTAACTCTGTAACTTCACGGAGATTGAGCAAATCAAAACACAAGGAATTGCTTTTTTGAAAAGGTAGCGACATTAGTATATACATTCACCCTTTTCATCAACAGGCTCTCATTAGGGGTAAACATTGCTTTGAAGGTTAACCATCAGTCGTTGATTGAACACCTAAGTTTGGGTTACTAATCCAAATTTACCCCTCACCCCTACTTGTTCAGTGTTAGCTTTTGTTTAACACATTGGAGGTTACAAACGTTACCGACACAGTAGGCAAAACATAAAGTTTAGGTATCGGTAAAGTGATACAAACCAAAAACTATAAAACTTTACCGACACCTATAATAAACGACATCTTATGAAATTCTTGAAGTTAGGTGTCAGTAACGTAAAACAGCCCCCGACAAAAACTGTCGGAGGCTGTTCAAAAAAAGGATTTGTTAAGAGTTGATTATCCTACGGGTATGAAGTTCCACAAACTGATGGTGATAAAGCTTTTACCGTTTCCGTAAGTGCCATAGAGCAGGTAAGTGTCTTTTCCGCCAACACCGGGTGCGCCTTTAATTACGCCCATAATGTTGATGTTGAACACAGTTGCACCTCTTTTCAAAGTAGCCTGACCTGCACAACCTGTGCCCAAAAGAGTTAATTCTACTTGGTCTTGTTGGTCAAACAAACCGTCTGTGTATTCGTCTTGGGTGTGGTAGCGGTTAGTAGGGGCACTTTTAAGCGACTTGCATGCGGCGTTGGTTTTGGTCATGCTGCCTGTTGCCCAAGTGCTGACGGGGATAATTTTAGCATCGGCGGTTTCGTTGGTGGCGATGGTAAACGATACGGTGTTGTAGTTTTGAACGACATAGTTCACCACTTGTGCCGGTGTTAGGGTCGGTGTTGCAATACCCGTAGGTTGTGCATTCACATTAGATACTGCAAAGAAACTGCTCATAAGAGCGATAGCGACTGCTGCGAAATTCATTAACTTTTTCATGGTGTTTGTTTTGTTTTTGGTTTTTGGTAAATTTTATGATTTGTTTTTGTTTTTTGTTTTTGTTGGCTTTCGGTTTTCGGTAGTTGGTACATCGGGGCGGAGTTTCGTAATCACCGATGCGAAGTTTTTTTTGAAAGAAGACTTTTGAGGGAAGACAATAGACAAAAGATATTAGACATAAGACAATAGACTTTGCCTCTTTCCAAACCTGCGATGGAATTTTCCTCGAATGCTTTGCTTCATTCAAACTTTGAGAAGAGGTTTTTCTTAGTTGGTTGCAACCCGTTCCAATTTTGCGAAGACTTGTTCCAATTTTGTGAAGACATCTTACAAAATTGAAAAGTACCCATTAGGCAAAAAGGCTTTGTCGCTCGACAGGGGGCGTAGTCGTTTGATGTCATATATTGAGTGTTATTAGAAGTAAATCCACCCTTCTCAAACACCGGTAGAAGGGATTGGGTGTGGCAGGGAAAAAAAAATTGCTCGCAAACCACACTCCTCAATAGACAGAGAGTTCATGTAACTCCTTGTAAATCAATACAGTTTCACACCAAACCCGCTAAAAAACAATTGAAAATAACTGAAATTTTCAAGAAACCCATTTTTATTTCTAATTATTTCATTACAACCAATAATTCCGTTTTGTATATTGCCGCTCACTACAAGGATTTTAAAAAAATGGGAACAAACTTCATCTAAAAAAATGTTCACTAATTTTAAAATTAAAAATCATGAAGAAACATTTTCGATTTCAAAGCAGCTTTTCACTTAAAGCTATGGTATTGTTTTTATCTCTTTCCCTATTATGTATGGGGGGGGGGAGTAATGTGTTAATGGGGCAACCGCCTGTAATGTGGTATGATACTATTCCTCCGGCAGTATCTAATACTATGTTTGAAAGCCCGCTCATAATTAATGACGATTATGGTAATTCCTACAGCCTTAGTGATGTTACCCGCCCTGCAAATCGTATGTGGTTAAACACTTGTGATATTGCTGCCGGTGATGGGGTATTATTTAATGTAGAGTTAGATTTTTTTGATGCCGAAGGCTTGGAAGACGGTTTTACTACAATTGCCGAAGCACAAAGTGTGGTTTGCCAAGTGTTTTCAGATATAGCACATCTGCTCGTTGCAAGCCCCACTTGTCTTGATGTGCCGCCTACATTGCGTATTAAAGTTTTGGCTTTTTCAGAAGGCCCTACTACCGCAGGTATTAATTTAGGAAGGGCAAGAGCATTTCACTATAATTTTACTACACCAATGATGACCAAACCGGGCATCACACATAGCAGTGTTTGGCGTACCATTAACGGAGGTGAAGACCCTACTTCATTTCCGTATGTTATAGGCACAGACACTTATTATCACGGGGAAATAGGTATGAACTTTCACGAAACGCTAGAATGGAATTATGATTTAAATGAAACGGGAGGGCTAACCGGACCTGACTTCTACACTGTTGTACTTCACGAAGTTGGGCATTTATTAGGCATTGCCTCTTTAATAAATGGGGACGGGAACAGCAAGTTTGATGATAATGTATATATTCCATCAAACACCGGCTTGTATTCACGATTTGACAAATACTTGTATGCCTTACCGGCCATTGACAATTCACCATTAATAGATAATTTTGACAATTGTTATTCTACCGGTTTTAATAGTGGGTTGTTGATGAGCTTATCAGGTGGATGCAATGCCATTCATTTCAATTACAACATTGCTGATAATTTACCAACTACCTTTACGCCTCCATTAAGCTTACCAATCTTTGCGCCCAATCCATACTTATCAGGTAGTAGTTTGAGTCATTTTGGCGATAGTTATGCTAATTGTGGAGTGGTTAATCCTTATGTAATGAAAGCTAAAATGGAAAACTTCACCCCCAACCGCATTTTTACAGATGAAGAAATGATGGTGCTTTGTGCATTGGGTTATCGCATCAGTGGCAATTATGGTAATGGCGATTATCCTTCTTTTCACACTTCCGAATTGGAGGAATGTGGTAATATTGCCGCCGGCGTAGATGACGATGGAGCGAACTGCCACGATCAATATATTTTTTCCGCTTGCGACATCATTGATGAAATTCCTCTCATCATCCCTTTTAGCGATATTATGGAAAATGATATAGGGGTCATTACAGATTTAGACCTTAGTTTCGACCCTGATTTGTTATGTATTGATCCGATAGTTGGCAATATTGTTTTTTCTATTTCTGCTACCGAGATAAGCATTACAAATGCCAGTATAGGTTTAAACGTGTTGAGTTATATTCCTATCAGCGAGGTAACGGGCGAACAGGCTAATACAACATTTATTTATTTTCATGTGATGCCTTGTTTTAGATGTGAAAATCAACAACAATGTAACCATATATGTAACCCGACTTTGATTAATGGATGCCCGGGGGATACTATTTATGGACTTCCTATGTTTCCTCCCATGGTGCCAAATACCCCACTATTAGCCAACTGGCTGGAAAATTGCCCACAATTTGATGGCTGGTATCCTTGTGCTGGCTCTGTTGATTATTTTAGTACATCCACCCCATTGTCTCCAAGCAATGGGGTAATAGGGCTGAATTTTCAAGTTTTTGCTAGTGAAATTGCTGCAACTAACATTCTGCCATTGGAAGAAGATACAAAATACATTCTATCTTTTTACAGAAAAGCAGCACAAATATATTATTTTTACAACGACAACGTAGAAGAATTGCAAATTAATATCTTTCACGACACTGACAACTGTCAAAGCCTTCCGGGGCAAACAGCTTATTTTGAAGAAAATATAGCAGATGATATGTGGAGGCAGGCTATTGGATGCTTTACATCCGAGGAAGCTTTTAATATGTTATTAGTTACAGGGGGAATTCCTTCTGCAAGTGTAGTTGAATCTGCGTACTTGCTTATTGATGATTTTGTGTTGGTAGAAGATGTTTTCCCCTTAACTGAAGACACCACTGAAATATCAATAGAATGTTGCAGTTTAACTACTATCGTAGCTGATTCCTGTCAAATAGTTCCCAATATATACTATGAATGGGAGGTATTCATTGATACACTTAATGAGTGGGTGTTGATTCCTGACGAAAACGACCCAAGTTATACAACTCCTATTATTTGTGACTCCTTAGCTCAATATCGGGTAACAAGGTTAATAAACACAGAAACTCCTGATTTTCCAATAGTCGGCGATTACGAATGTATAATACGAACCGCTTACTATAACGTTATAACCAACTGCTGCCCACCGGCGCCCATTGCGGATTTCACTGCACCACCTCAAATAGTTTGTATTCATGATGATCCCTTTTTCTTAAATCCAAGTCCGGAAGGTGGTGTTTGGGGTGGAACAGCGGTAATAGATACAATTAACCACACATTTGACCCTGCTGAAAATGGGCCCGGTACATTTTCTATTATTTATACTGTTCCAAATAGTCAAGAAGACTGTCCCGCAGGTTCTGCGACTGCTTATGTAACTGTAGTAGAACCGACTGCAACTATCATTCCGGGTGATTTGGTTATTTGTTTAGGTGAACAAGACACCCTTACGGCGAGCGGAGGCATAACCTACAGTTGGAGTAACTCCGATACCACAGCTTCTATTTTGGTATCGCCCATAGTCACTACAACCTATACCGTAACCGTAACCGATAGCAACGGCTGCACAGCCACCGATGAAGCAACCGTAACGGTAAACGATTTGCCGATAGCTGATGCTGGAACCGACCAAACTATATGTGAAGGTGACAGTGTTACCTTAACCGCTACGGGGGGGATAAGCTATGAATGGAGTACCGGTGATAGCACAGCAATTATAACTGTAACCCCCGATTCTACCACCATCTACGTCGTAACCGTGACCAATGCCAACGACTGCACTGCCACTGATGAGGTAACTGTAACCGTAAACGATCTGCCAATAGCAAATGCCGGAAACGACCAAACAATATGTGAAGGTGTCAGTGTTAACTTAACCGCTACGGGAGGGGTAAGCTATGATTGGAGTACCGGTGATAGCACAGCAATTATTACAGTAACTCCCGACTCTACCACCATCTACGTCGTAACCGTGACCAATGCCAACGACTGCACTGCCACTGATGAGGTAACTGTAACCGTAAACGATCTGCCAATAGCAAATGCCGGAAACGACCAAACAATATGTGAAGGTGTCAGTGTTAACTTAACCGCTACGGGGGGAATAAGCTATGAATGGAGTACCGGTGATAGCACAGCAATTATAACCGTAACCCCCGACTCTACCACCATCTACATCGTAACCGTTACCGCAGAAAACGGTTGCACCGCCACAGACGATGTAACTGTAACTGTAAACGAATTACCAATTGCTGATGCAGGCAACGATAATGCCATTTGCCTTGGAGATACCATCATGCTTACCGCTACAGGAGGCAACACCTACGAATGGAACAGCGGCAGTTTAGATTCGACCATTACGGTTAGTCCTGCCGATACTACTACCTACTCTGTAACTGTTACCGATGTCAACGGATGCACCGCCTCCGACGAAGTAACCATAACAGTAAACCCGCTACCCGATATGCCTGATATAGAAAACCTGCTGCCCCAGTATTGTCTTTACGATACTGTACAACTATCCCCAATGCCATCCGGCGGTGTGCTTACTGTAATATACCCCGACAATAATGAAGTCGTCATTGATGATTCAACTTACAACTTTATTGTCGGAATGGAAGGGGTTTATCTGATTTTTTATGAGATTAGCAATGAATGGGGATGCACGGCTACATTTAGCGAAGTAACCACTGTTGAGTTTTGTTGTCTTCCTATGCACATAGAAGAAATAAACAACAACTTCACCTTAGAATGTTGTTTGGATACCATTGGGTTTACCTTGCAACCCGGTATGCTGCAAGTAACCAATAATGAAACTACCGATGACAGACCTGCTTATGTTGTTCCCGCAAACGCAACATGGACACCCACTTCTAATGATTTTGTCACCCTCGGATTGGTATCTTCCGGCGACCCCGTTTTGTTGGACGTGGATATCGTCGTGCCGGCCGGCGTTTCCCTTACCCTACAAAACATGCGCATGATATTTAGTCCAAACACTAGAATATTAGTTAGAAAAGGTGCGCGTTTGTCTCTTCTTTCCATACAGGGAAATACACATTTATCGGGTTTATGCAACAGTGTTTGGCAAGGCATTCAGGTAGAGGGCCCCGGCTACTTGGGCGGCCAAAGAGGTTTCGATACCGGCACCGGATTTGATAATTTTGGAGTTGTAGCTGCAAAAAACGATGTGTTGATTGAAGATGCCATTATTGGTATTGCTACCCAAAATCTGCCAATAATGGATGTATATAATATAGGCTTGCAATTCGACAATAATGCCATTTTCAACCCGCAAAACTCCACCCTTTATCCCACACTGACTGCCGTACTCCTCACCGATTACATCAATCATTCAAACGCAGTGGCCACTTCCGGTGGGGTATGTATTGTTAACGGCTCACGAGTAACCTTCTATAATTGCTTTCATGGCATCAATCTAAGTTGGTTTAACAATATAGATATCGGTCAGCCCCGAACCGCTTTGGATTTGGCACGTTTTGTATCAGATGGCTTAAAATATCCCTTTTCCTATTTGTTTACAATGCCAAGAACCGAAGCCGGGGTGTATATGCTTAACTACCAAGCGGTAGAGATAGGCAACCCCGCAAACACGGTAGGCAATGGTTTCACCGGACTCAAATACGGTATCCGTGCCGAAAATTGCTCCAATGTTGTAATCTATAACAATCAAATGGATTTTTGTACGGTGGGTATTTCTGCCGCCTCTGCCGATATAAATCCGGTATCGTCACAGTATAAGGTGGTCAACAATCAAATCAACAATTCCCGTGTAGCGATGCAGTTTAGCGGCACTTCTATGAGTGTTATCCAAAACGGTATTAATACCGCCCCAAACAGCCTTGGCCTTATAGGCATTTTTGTTCGCGGTTGCCTGTACAATATCGAAAATCAAAACATCATCAACAACAATCAGTTTGGTTGTATTTTGATGAATACCGGATCTGACCCCAATAGAGTCAAAAACAACGATTTTAACAGCAATGCCGTTGGAGTTTGGGCGTTTGGTGATAATGGCTCTTTAGGAGTAGGCGGGGTACAAATTACCTGCAACCGGTTTGACCTCGGCGCTATTGCCATTGCCACACAAGACTATGTGGTAAACGGCACACTCCAAACTGTTGGAAGTTTGGATGACCAAGGTTTGTGTAACCAATTTGCTCAAAACCCAGCCGACAATGTTTTCAACCCGATACCCGGCTTGCCGACTATTTTTACCGACATCATAGCGCTACAAACCGGTGGTGTGTTTACCTATTTCCATCGAGCCGATATACCAACTGTTGCCCGATTTGTGCCTACCATAACGGGTAATGTAACCAATTCTCTATGTTCACCTCCAGATAGCCCCGAAGAAAACTGCGAAAACCGGGATTTGTTGAGTGATAATGAAATACGAGGAATGGATGTTACGAGCCATTTAAACTATGAAATGTTGCGTAAAGCTCGCTTCTACGAAGAAGAGGGCGATACCACAGCCGCAATTAACCTGTTGCAAAGCGTCAACAACGACTTTGCTCAACGTCTGTTGCTTCAAAAATACATGGAGCAAAGCGATACCGCTATGGTCAATGCTACTTTGGCAGCCCTTCCCGCAACCACGCCCGACCAACAACATTTCCGAAAAACAGCAGAAATTCAATGGGCACTGAAAAGTCAAAATCGTACCTACCTGCAACTGACCCCTCAGGAAGAAACCGACTTACGCGACATTGCCACAGCCTACTCGCCTTCTGCCCATCATGCACAAACAATGTTGTTGATTGCCCGTGGCGAGGAGTACCCTGCTGTTTTACCCGATTTCCCTGCTTTTTTAGATACTGCTCTTCTACAACAATTGATGATTGAAAACATCAACTTTAAAACAACTTTACCCGGAGACGAAGAATTTGCTTTTGGCAAAGTTTATCCCAACCCTGCCTCCGATGAGGTTTGTATGACATATCGGCTCGCCGGCAACCGGCAAGCAGAGTTTGTGCTCTACGATTTTTCCGGAATGTTATTACAAACCCGCCAACTTACCGGCAATGGTTTGATGCGTTTTCAAACACATGGACTGCCACAGGGCATTTACTTTTATCATATTAAAGTAGATGGCAAACCCATAAGCTACCACAAATTAGTTATTGTAAAATAACGGCTTCTTGCTTGCAACACAGGGCTGTCTTTGAGACGATAGCTCTGTGTTGCTTTTGATTTAACTCTTAAAATCTTTTGCTGATGAAAAAGGCAATTATCTCAATACTATGTTACTTTTTTGTTTTTTCTCTCTTTGCACAACCTAAGTATTTTGAAAAAACACTTCCGCTTTGGGCGGATGTACAAGACATACAAAGCGTAATAGCCTTGCCGGATTCTTCATTTGTATTAGTTGGAAATTATACTTATGTCGAACCAATAAAATGGTTTGCACATACAACCAAAATTACAAAGAATGCCGATATTGTTTGGCAAACTTTGTTTAATAATGCAGGCGAATCCTTGCTTTTTGATGTTATACAAGGCAACTTTGGTTACTATGCTACGACTGGTACCCTTGCAGAAGATTATATAGGAAACAGCATCAATACCATGTGCAGTTATTTTGTCAATAATGCCGGATATTTGCAGAGTTTAAGTAATTACGGTGTTACAACATCCGACTCTCGATCTTACCGAATCACCCGATCTGCTGATGGAGGGTACTTATCTGTGGGGTACTTGGTGAATGGGGGCTATTCACACTATACGCTGTATGTAGTAAAATTAAATGCAGTAGGCGAAAAACAATGGCAAAAAATATATCCAATATTCAATAGTCATTGCCAATTTAGAGATGTCATAGCAGCCCCCGATGGCGGCTACTACCTAACCGGCAGTGTGAATATGAACTGGGACGATTTTGTAGTTGCCGAAGGGAATATGCTGTTGATGAAAATTGATTCGATAGGCAATGTTGAGTGGAGCAAAGTACACAATGTTGGGTCTATGGATCAGGCACTATCTTTTATTCAAACTAACTCAAATGATTTTTTAATAAGTGGTGGAAGTGCCATCATTGGGGCACAAAAAATGAAACCATATTTGTTAAAAACCTCAGAAAACGGAGATTTTATTTGGGGTAAACGATACTTTGTTTCAGATTACGGTGAAGGAGGGATACTTGGATCGTCTGAATTAAGTGATGGCTATATGACCGCAGGGTTTAGTTATAATATAGCCACAGCCAATCAAGACATATTCATACTACGAACCGATGAAGATGGTAATGCTTTATGGTATAGGACTTATGGCAATCAAACTAATAGCTTCGGTGGGAATGCTCATGAGTATGCTTATGATATGACCCCAACCTTAGATGGCGGATATATGATAGTGGGCAGAAAAGACAGTATGTTGTCGGAAACAGAGGGGTATGCGTATGCATGGTTGGTCAAAACCAACTGTATGGGGTTGCTTACAGTGCCGCAGGCACAGTTTACTCTTGCCCAAGACCCCGATTTTCCAAACCGCTACTTGTTTACCAACCAAAGCCAATACGCCTATCCCGACAGCATAGACGGCGGGCATTATATTTTAAATTGGGGAGATGGCAGCCCGCCCTTCATCTGCGGGCAAGGCTACGCCCCCTGCAATCAGGATACGCTTATCCACACCTACCAAGCAGAAAGCGTTTACGGCGTTACCCTCCAAGCCATCGTTTGCAATGATACCTCCACCCATACCCAAACCATCTGCCTCGGTATCTCACCCAATCCGCAGGCAGCGTTTAGCTATGAAGATACCGGAGGCACAATCCTCTTTACCAACCTAAGCCAAAACGCCTATATCGAGCAAGGCGGCACATACCTTTGGGATTTTGGAGACGGCAACCCTCCGGTTTACACAACAAATCCAAACCACAGCTACGAAGAAAACGGCAGCTATACCGTTACGCTCACCTTGGTGGTTTGTGCAGATACATCGGTCTATACACAAGAAGTAGTTGTTCAAACAGTAGGGTTACCCCCCGGCATTTTACCCCCCGACCCCCTAAAAGGGGAGAACTACATACTCGTTTATCCCAACCCCGCTCAAAACACCCTAACCTTGCAGTGGGTTTCAAAGTCCACTTTAGGGGATTTAGGGGTAAGTTGGGAGATATCCCTCTTCTCCCCAACCGGTCAGCAAGTTTTACAAACTACCATTCCGTCAGGGCAGACAAGTCATAGCCTTTCGGTTGCTCATTTGCCGGTGGGGGTTTATTTTTATGTGGTCGAAGATGGCGGTGCAGTGTTGGCGAGGGGGAAGGTGGCGGTGGTGAGGTAGGAGAGATGCTTATTGTTGCCATCAACACACAAAACCCCATAACAAAAACAGCCCCCAACAAAAACTGTCGGAGGCTGTTGCAAATAAATTAGCTTTGGTTGATTATCCTACGGGTACGAAGTTCCACAAACTGATGGTGATGAAGCTTTTACCATTTCCGTAAGTACCGTAGAGCAGGTAAGTGTCTTTTCCGCCAACGCCGGGAGCACCTTTGATTACGCCCATAATATTGATGTTGAACACAGTTGCTCCTCTTTTCAAAGTAGCCTGACCTGCACAACCTGTGCCCAAAAGGGTCAATTCTACTTGGTCTTGTTGCTCGAACAAACCGTCTGTGTATTCGTCTTGGGTGTGGTAGCGGTTAGTAGGGGCACTTTTAAGCGACTTGCATGCGGCGTTGGTTTTGGTCATGCTGCCTGTTGCCCAAGTGCTGACGGGGATAATTTTAGCATCGGCGGTTTCGTTGGTGGCGATGGTAAACGATACGGTGTTGTAGTTTTGAACAACATAGTTCACCACTTGTGCGGGAGTAAGGCTCGGAACACCGATAATTTGTGCTTGAGCGTTGTTGGTTGCAAAAAAACTGCTCAAAAGAGCGATAGCGACTGCTGCGAAATTCATTAACTTTTTCATGGTGTTTGTTTGTTTTTTTGGTTTTTGGTAAATTTTATGATTTGATTTTGTTGTTGGTTTTTGTTGGCTTTTTCGGTTTTCGTAGGTTGGTACATCGGGGCGGAATTTCGTAACCATCGGGGTGGAGTTTTTTTTGAATTATTTTTGAGGAGGAAGTTTTAGGGGATGGATTGTGGGTAGAGTAGGGCTAAAATGCCCTTTAAATAGGGTTGTATCGCTCGTTAATGTTTAATAAGCGTTAAAAAACAAGCTCATTTGCATAAGGTAGCCGTTAAGTTGGTTAATTTTGCAGCGTTCAAACAATTAGATGACCGAAAATACAGATGTCTTTAACCAACCTCACCTTTGCCAATCCGGGTTTCTTTGCTTTGTTGCTTTTACTGCCGTTGCTGATAGTTTGGCAATGGCGCAAATACCAACAGCAGTACCCCGAGTTAAAAATGTCTTCTTTATCGGCATTTCGGAATGTCGGCTCTTTCAAGTCGCGGCTGCTTCCTTACTTAACCGTGTTTAAAATCGCTGCTTTTGTTTTATTGGTCATTGCCTTGGCGCGTCCGCAAAATAGATTTGCCGAAGAAAAAATCACGGCAGAGGGCATTGATATCGTCTTGTCCATCGACATATCGGGCAGTATGTTGGCCCGAGATTTTGAACCGGACCGATTGGGGGCTGCCAAACAGGTTGCTTTGGAATTTATCAAAAGCAGAAAATACGACCGCATCGGGTTGGTGGTGTTTGCCGGCGAGAGTTTTACCCAATGCCCTGCAACGACCGATCATAATGTGTTGAGTACGCTCTTGCAACAAATAGAAAGCGGTATGATTGAAGACGGAACTGCCATTGGGATGGGATTAGCCACTGCCGTCAGCCGTTTGAAGGAAAGTAAAGCCAAAAGTAAAATCATTATTTTGTTGACGGACGGGGTTAATAACTCCGGATTTATAGACCCCCTTACTGCTGCCGAAACGGCGTTGCAAACAGGGGTAAAGGTTTATACCATTGGCGTAGGAACACGCGGCTATGCTCCCTATCCGGTACAAAGCTTTTTTGGCATACAATATCAAAAAATGCCGGTAGAGATTGACGAAGCCCTTCTTCAAAAAATATCTGAAATGACCGGAGGGCGGTATTACCGTGCGACCGAAAACAGCAGCCTTCGCCAAATTTACGAAGAAATCAACAAGTTGGAAAAAACAAAGATTGAGGTTTCCAAGATTAGCCGGTTTACCGAGCATTTTCACATTTTTGCTTTTTTGGCCGCATTCCTTTTGGCTCTCGAAATAATATTAAGAAATACCCTTTTCAGGGGCATTTCTTAAAACGATTAACTTTTTAAATATTCCTATTCAAGGTGTTTAAATTCGAAAATAGTACTTGGTTATATGCTCTTGGGCTGATACCGGTGTTTTGGTGGTTTTTTAGGGCAACTTTACAATGGCAGCGCGAAGCAGCAGAACGCTTTGCAGAAGCCCCCTTATTGATTCGCCTGATGCCCGATTTTTCGGCTCAAAAAAAACAAACCAAATTTTTGCTTTACCTCTCTGCTTACTTTTTTATCGTAGTAGGGTTAGCCAATCCACAAATAGGAGCTAAGTTGGAAAAAGTAACCCGTCAGGGCATTGACATCATCATCGCCATAGATGTATCGAAAAGTATGCTTGCCGAAGATCTTCAGCCCAACCGTTTAGAAAGGGCGCGTCAATTGGTTTCGCGCATGGTGGACAACATGAAAGACGACCGCATCGGGTTAATCGTTTTTGCCGGAAACGCTTATTTGCAAATGCCGTTGAGTGCCGATTATACCGCTGCCAAGTTGTTTCTCAAAACCATCAACACCGATATTGTACCCACACAGGGGACGGCACTCAGTGCTGCCATTGAACTGGCTTCCCGTTCCTATCCCGTTGAGTCTAAAAAGCATAAAGCCATGCTCATTATCTCTGATGGCGAAGACCACGAAGCCGATGCAACAACGATGGCAAAAAAAGCAACCGATGATGGTTTGATTATTTATACCCTCGGCATTGGTTCGGTAGAGGGGGCAAAGATACCGGTCTATGTCAACGACCGCAAAGCAGACTATAAGCGAGACGACAATGGAGAGTATATATTGTCAAAGCTGAACGAAGATATTTTGCAACAAATAGCAGAAGCCGGAAATGGTCAGTATTTTAGAATCACGGGTGCCAAAGACGAAGCCTCTGATGTGTTGACTGCCCTCAGCACTTTAGAAAAACGCCGATTTGAAGACCATATCGTAGCCGAATATGCCCAACAGTTCCAATACTTTTTGGCAATTGCACTATTGTTGCTGCTAATTGAGTTCTTTACCTCCGAGCGCAAAAATACTCGATGGGCGGGATGGAACATCTTTGGTCAAGAAAAAGAAACCATAAAAAACTAACCAACATGAAGAAGGCAACCTTTTCAATCTTTTATTTAAAAGCTATCGGCGCAATCCTGTTATTGGGCAGTATTGTTTTTTTTCCTGCCGTCCAAGCTGTTGCCCAATCTGAACGAAGTCTGATCAGGCAGGGTAATCAAAAATACAACCAAGACGAATACGCATTGGCAGAAATAGACTACCGCAAGGCGACAGAAAAAAACAATCCGAAAACAGCCCCCATCGCCAACTTTAACCTTGCCAACAGCCTGTACAAACAAGGCCGTTATGAAGAAGCGGCTACGCAGTTTGAACAAATCACAAAAGCCGGAACCGATAAAACCTACCAATCAAATGCTTTTTACAATATGGGCAATGCCTTGTTGAAGGCAAAAAAAATTCCCGAAAGTATAGAAGCCTATAAAAATGCCTTGCGCCGAAATCCCAACAACCAAGATGCGAAGTACAATTTGGCGTATGCTCAAAAGTTGAAAGAGCAAGAAGAAGAGCAGAAACAAGAACAACAAAACCAAGACCAAGAGCAGCAGCAAGATCAAAAGAGCGAAGAACAGAAACAAAACGAACAACAGCAACAAGACCAACAACAGAAAGATCAGCAGCAGCAACAGCAAGATCAGCAAAACAAAGAACAAGAGCAAAAAGAGAAAGGCCAACAACAGCAAGACCAACAAAATAAGGAACAACAAGAACAGCAACAACAACAGGCAGGAGAGGAGAAAGACCCAAAAGATAAGCAGCAACAGCAGCAACTCACAGAACGAAAACTAAGCAAAGAAGAAACCGAAAGGTTGTTGGAAGCTCTAAAAAACGAAGAGTTGAAAGTGCAACAAAAACTCAAACAACGGCAAGGTAAAGCGACCAAAACAAGAGTTGATAAAGACTGGTAACTACTTCCATACAACAACATTGAACAGTACGTACTAAAGAATAGCCATGAACACAGGAAAGCAACCATTTAACCACTTTACCGATTTAAACAGCGTAGCAGAAAGGCGGAATGCGCCTAAGAGCTATTCGTTCAGGTGCAATCTTGTAAACTTGACCTTCTATGTGCTGATATCGTTGGTTTTTCATACTGCCAATGTGTTGGCGCAACAGTTTTCGGTTACCCCTTCTTCGGTTAATGTCAGTACAGACGAAAATTTTCAAATCACCTATTCTCTGCTAAATGTAGGGATGGTTGATTTTCAAGCTCCTTCGCTCGATGATTTTTATATAGTAGGCGGTCCAAACAAATCGCAAAGTGTACAGTTTGTTAATGGGCGGACATCGAGTTCGGTGAGCATCGGCTTTGTATTGCGTGCCAAAAGAGCGGGCACTTTTACCATCCCTCCTGCCCTTATCACCACCGATAAACGCCAAACCCTTCGGAGTGAAAAGGTAACAGTCAGCGTATCGTCCGGAAGGAATCCCCAATCCAAAGCAACTCCTAACCCTAGGGCCCAACATCAGCCCACTTCACCACCATCCGGTTCAAATAATGCCACAGCAGGCAATCCTAATGTATGGATTAGTGTGTTTCCCGATACGACCAAAGCGTACATCGGTCAACAGGTTACGGTGATTTACCGCCTCTATACTAATGTAGATATAGGGAACTATGCGGTCAAATCTCCCCCCTCGTTTACCGGATTTTGGGTGGAAGATATCACTCCAACTTTTCAACAAACACCGGGAAACACGACTATTAAAGGAGAAGATTTCAGGTTTGTTGATATTAAAAAATATGCCTTATTCCCACAACGTTCAGGACCTTTGGAAATAGACCCGATGAATGTACAAGTCATTGCCCGAATTCCCAACCAACAAGCCGGCGGCGGGTTTTGGGGCGGTTTCTTTTACAGCAATCAAGAGGTCAATATCACCACTGACCCGCTTAAACTCGAAATAGCAGATTTGCCGCAAAATGGTAAACCCGACAATTTTACCGGAGCGGTAGGGCAATACGAAATCGGAACAGTTGTCGGAAACCCAAATGTGGAAACCAACGGTTCGGTACAACTTAAAATCATGATTACGGGAAGTGGTAATACGAAGATGATTGACCTGCCCAAACCCAACTTCCCTGCCTCCATCGAAACCTTCGACCCTATGCTGGACGAAGAAAACTTTGTGCAACAAGACAGGGTAAAAGGTCGAAAAATTTACGAGTACACCCTTATCCCATCGGAAGCCGGACAGCAGCAATTGCCAGCTATAGAGTTTAGTTTTTTCAACCCCGAAACCCGAACCTATCAAACTGCAAGTTCACCACCCATCATCTTAAATGTCAAGCAGGGTAAGGAAACCGCAAAGCCTGTTGCAACGAAAGCCCTGCCAAAGACACTCGCCCCTTTAAACTCCGGTTTGAGTTTATATCGCCAAGGCTATCATTTATTTGGGTCACCTTTATATTATGCTTTAGTAACCCTGCCGTTCCTGATGTTTGCTGTAGCCACGGTTCTGATTACCAAACGGAAAGAAGAACAGTTAGACCCCGAAGAACTTAGGCAAAAAATGGCTCAAAAAGTAGCGATACAGCGTTTGGCAACCGCACAAACTCATAAGCTACAAAACAACCGGCGCGCTTTTTACGACGAGGTCATCCGCACGATTTGGAACTACTTGAGTGACAGGGTTCATATACCTGCAAGCCAATTAGACAAAAACAATATCGCTACTATCTTGCAACAAAACAATGTAAGTTCAGACAATATCAACCGCCTGCTTCAAACTATCGGTTACTGTGAAATTGCCCTGTTCGCACCTTCGGCAAATGCCATAGATATGGAAGGCACTTACCAAAACGCCATAAACGCCATTGCACAGGTAGAAGAAGATTTGAAAAACACTTCCGAAAACGTGCAGGAGTAAACGACACACAACATTAAGACGGTGATAAACTAACCGAGCTTATACCCTTTGATTAATGATTGCTATTTTTGACAAGGCACTTAACCCTTTATTTCTTTGACGACCATCCCAATAAATATGCGTTATCTTAGTTACCTATACCGGCACTTGACCAATATCGTTGCACTGCTGCTTCCGGTGGCTTTCCTATTGGCATTGCCCGTCATTGCAAAGGCAGACGCTGCCGCCAAGGAACAACTGAAGCAGGCAAACGAGGCTTTTACATCCAACAACTACCAAAAAGCGGCCGAACTGTACGAAGCGGTGGTCAGCAGTGGTTTTGAATCGGCAGCTTTGTATTACAATTTAGGCAACGCTTATTACCAACAACAACAAACAGCTAAGGCTATCCTGAACTATGAGCGCGCGATAAGGCTTCAACCACACAACAAAAATGCACAAAACAACCTGCAATTAGCCAAAACGCGTATTACCCAACCCGTTGATGAATTGCCTGAGATATTTTACCGATTGTGGTGGAAAAAACTCACAGGCTTGCTGCCATCCGGTTTTTGGGCAATATTGGGTGTGTTAGCACTTTTTGCCGCAGCGGCCTTCGGAGTTTTATTTCAGCAAACCGAATCAGTACAACGCAAAAAACAAACTTTTGCGGCAGCACTAACCGCATTGATTGGTTTTATGTTGCTCACCTCTTTTGCCTACTCCCGTTACCAAGCCGAAACCAACAAGGCTTACGCCATCGTGATGCAAGAAGCCATTTCGTTAAAAAAAGGACCCGCCGACACGAGCGAAGAAATCACCACCCTTTCGGCAGGCATCAAAGTGCATAAAAACGAACGGGTAAACGGATGGGTGCGCGTAGTGTTGGCTGACAATCAAGAAGGATGGGTAAACGAAACTTTTCTTACCGCAATTTGAAGATAACCCTCCACACGGTCATAAGCTCATTACCCCAAAACTATAACTGTAACGGGCACTGTCATTGGTGAACCATCCCTAAATACAACTGTTTAATACAAAATAGGATGTGAAATGGCACTGTTTGCAATCAGTTTACTTTTGGTGTTGGGGTATATGAGCTTATGGTTTATGTTGGCCGTCATCAAAAAAGACAATAGCATTGCCGATATTGCTTGGGGCTTAGGCTTTGTGCTATTGGCATGGTTTTCTTTTTACTTTACCGATGTTGCCACAGCCAGGCAGTTAGTGGTCAGTGTGTGTATTACCGTTTGGGCAGTGCGCCTATCGGGTTATATATTTCAACGCAACACTGCTAAAATCGGTGAAGATTTCAGATATGCCGCTTGGCGGAAAGAATGGGGTAAACATTGGTTGTGGCGCAGTTACTTACAGGTTTTTCTGCTTCAAGGATTTTTTATGTTGCTCATCGCCTTACCCATCTTATTAGCGGCAAACCAACCCGAACAGGGTTGGAAAGGGTACAACAATATAGGGTTGTTTATCTTTGTCTTTGGCTTTTTGTTTGAAGCCATCGCCGATTTTCAACTGGCTCTTTTTAAATCCCATAAACAAAACAAAGGTAAAATCATGCGCACCGGTTTATGGCGTTATTCGCGCCATCCTAATTACTTTGGCGAAGCATTGGTTTGGTGGGGTGTTTTCTTAATGGTTCAACCCCTTCAATATTGGTATCTCGCCTTGGTAAGTCCGGTTCTGATTACCTATTTGCTCGTTGGTGTATCAGGCATTCCCATGCTGGAACGAAAATACAAAGGCAACCCCGAATTTGAAGAATATGCCGCACAAACCAGTGCGTTTATACCGTTGCCGGTGAGGAAGAGGTGATTGCGATTGAATATATCACACAAAGACTCGGAGAATTTACGATTTACCTAAACTTAGCTCAATACAAGTTGTCCTATCTCTTATGTCTATTGTCTTAAGTCTAACGTCTAAAATCTAAAATCGCAATTAGAAATGGAAGCCGACAGAATTGTTTTGTTTGATGGGGTTTGCAATCTTTGCAATGCAGCCGTTCAATTTATTATAGACCGCGACTCGGAGGGTAAATTTGTGTTTACCTCTTTACAATCCCCAACCGGTAGCGCACTGTTAGAAAAATTCGGGTTATCCACCACCAACTTCGATACCTTTGTGTTGATAGAAAACGACAGCATTTTCACCAAATCAACCGCCGCTCTAAAAGTCGCCCGCCAATTGGACGGACTTTGGAAACTGACCTATATCTTTATTGTTGTGCCGGCGTTTTTGCGCGATTCGGTCTATGGCTTTATTGCCAAAAACCGGTACCGGTGGTTTGGTAAAGAAGATAACTGCCGAATACCTACGCCTGAATTGAAACAGCGGTTTTTACCGTAAACCAAGTTTAACCACAAGGATAATCAGAAACTGCGTTCGCTTATTTTCTGAATCATCTGGAGTGCATCTGTTTGGGTGGAGGCAATCCGTTGTTTTTTTAGTTCCTGAATAGCAGCAAATGCTTCCTCATATTCTATTTCGTAGGTAATGTTTTCATTGAGGTTTTGCGTTTGAAGGCTATTGCTATCGTATTGGTTGAGCAAGATGAAACTTTGCGTGTAGTTGGTGATAATGTCCAACATGCCTTTTGCCTCATGCAGTTTTAACTCTTCAGTTCCGCCGCCCTGACTGATGAGGGTTACGACTTGCTGCAATTCGTCCAAGCGTTTTTGATTGATGGCATAGCCTTGAACCAAATAATCTTTTAGCCGTTCCGTTGCCCATTGACGGAATTGTGTGCCTCGTTTTGAATTGACACGATAACCTACCGAAATGATGACATCTAAGTTGTAAAATACGACAGGTTTGTCTGAATTTGCAATGTGCATTTTTTGCACATTGCTTTTTTCGTCCAATTCACCTTCTTTGAAAAGATTGTTAATGTGTTTCGTAATAACTGTTCTCTCTCGATCGAATAACTCTGCCATTTGGCTTTGCATAAGCCATACAGTGCTGCCGTCAAACTGCACCTCTATGACTGTTTGATTATCGGCTGTTTGATAAATAATAATCTCGTTTACCATTGGTTTTATAGGTTATTGTGAAATATTGTGTTTCCCCATGACCAAATCCATTATCAATGCTTCGCTTGTTACGCCCCTTTTCCTTCCTTCCGAACTTGTGCAATTTTTAAACAAGCTGCAACTTCCGGTAATTCCTTGGTAGTACAGATGTTCTGCAAATTCAAAGCGAAATAGGGGTTATAGCTGTTTGTCCAAAGTCCAAATATACTGCTTTTTTTTCACCCTTCAATCAATAATAGCTCCTTTACGTTTGGGTTACTAATGCTATTTAACGGCAGTATTTCTCCTTTGGTTGTTTGGTAATCAAAATCGGCTCTTTCCAGAATAAAACGTCCGCAAATGGGGGCAGAGTCTTTGCTTCGGGTGGCAAGGTATAATCCGCTAATGGTGCTGTTGATAGCAATGTCTTTTAAGGAAATGCTATTTAGCGTTAATTGAATGGCAAAATATTCTTCGGGAAAGTTTAAGCTGTTATGAATGGTACGCATTCTTACCCATAGTACAGGATGCTTAAAGGTTAAAACTCCTTCATACTCCAATCCTTCATGGGTATGGTTCATCACCATAAAACCATTTGAAATAGAAACAGGAAGTTTAGTGATACTGTTTTCATCTGAGTTGCGCCTGAAGTAGCCAAAAAAATTGGCGTTGTGCTTGGCAATTAAGTCGCCTTGGGAGGCGGATTTTGAAGGGTTATGATCATACTCGTAGATATAGTATTTCCGAAGATGGTAAATATCTCCCGGTGTAATATTGCAGGGGAATTGCTTTAAATCCAATTCCGGAAAACTATCGTTTAATTCAAAAGTTTCGTAGTCTTTTTCTGTAATTCGTTTGCAAAGTCCTACGCCATTTCGGGTAGTACTGCGTTCGCTGCGTGCAGTAAGCAAGGTTATGGTAAAAGAATCGAGTGGGGTAGTTGTATTTTCGGGTGTATTAGTTATGAATGAAAACGGGTTAGGATTAGGGTGGTGATGATTAGGGGGAAGATAACCGGGATAGAAAAGGTGCACAAAACAATTGCTGCCGCGTTTTTCCAACTTCCCATGCAATTGCAAATCGGAGAACCGTTTCATTTCAACATCGCAATTTTCTGAAATTTTCAAGGGCAGCGCTCTGAAGCGTCTGTCTCCTTTTACATAAAACAAGAGAAGGAAAAAACCCGTAAAAGCAGGGATTTTTGTAGAGGCGGGTAACGTTTGCGGGGTTAAATCCGTGTAGTTGGCAGGTTTAAATACCGGAGGTTTAGTTTCCAAGGCAATCTTAACTTCCTTGCGAATCAGTTCGCGGTCGGTTTCGGATAGTTTTCGGAAATGAATAGTGGGTATTTTGTTAAAATCAGCGGTATCGGGCAGAGGGTAGAGTTGTACCATTTCATCCCAATTTTTGCAATGTTTTAAACATCCGGCTATGGCATTTAGGGTGCTTACTCTTAGGGTATAAGAACCGGGGTTATCGATATTATTGCCTTGTTGCGGTTGATTAAATCCAAGCAGTTTATAATACACGTCTTTTTTAAGTCCTAATTTTTTTTCCAAATTTGTCTGCCGATTAAGTGTAGCCATTTCGGACAATTCTAAATACTGTGATAGGAGTTCCCAAAATAAATGCTGATAATAGGGGTGTAGAGTTATGTTCATACAAAAACAAACATTAAAGAGGTGAAACAAGGAAAAACAGGCTATTTTTCTGTTAATTGATATAACCCGAAAATTATCCGAAAGGTTTCTTTCTGTTATATTTCTATTGTGCAAATTAACAGAATTTGTTTGATGTAAGTGAGAAAAAGCTTGATGATTATGAATGACTGATGTATATTGCAGTTGAAAAATCCAAATTGAAAGATATTCCTTTATTGTTAACCTAAAAATTTATCAGCCATGATTTTCCCAAATTACAACAGAGGAGGTTCGGGTGGTTGTTGTCACTGCTCAAATCGTTGCCCCTACTGCGATCATGACGACTTTTTTACTGCCATTGTCCGAGCTGCATTTTTTTTGTTTATTTTGTTGCTTATCCTATCGGCAATGTAAACTTCTACCTGTTGCACCATGCTTCAGTATTGTGTACCGCCCACATTTCATGTGAACTTTGGACAGTACCAGCTACAAAGGGTTCTGCTTAAACAAGGCTTAAATGCTAATATAGTGTTTAAGCCTTGTTATGTTTATAGGTAATAGATCGCTGATTTTCAGTAAAAAAGAAGGCTTCGCTTTAAGTCTTATGAGTCTTCAATAGGTATTGTCACACCAATATGCGACTAAGAAAGCCTTTCCAATTTTCCGGACAGCATCTGGAGAATTGGGGATTTGGTAGAAAGCTGCCGCATTAAATATACATTGCTCAGGCTAAAACCCTTTCCATACATGGTTTTAGTTTAGTCATCGTTCTCAATATCTAAAGCATTTAGGATTTCCTCCCATTTTTGTTTCAATAGCTTTTTATCGGGCAGTTGGGTTTGGTAGTCGGCTACGAGAGTAGGCGATAGGGTTCGACTGAGGGCATATTCAACTACGGTATCGTCTTTACCTTTGCAAAGCAAAATACCGATGCTGGGGTTTTCTGCTTCGGTTTTTATATCACGGTCGAGGGCTTCGAGGTAGAAATTGAGTTGTCCGAGGTGTTTGGGTTTAAACCGTTCTATTTTGAGTTCGATGGCCACTAAGCATCGGAGTTTTCGGTGATAAAACAGCAAATCAATAACAAAATCCTGATTGCCTACTTGTAGCGGGTACTCTTCGCCCATAAAGGCAAAATCGCGTCCAAACTCCAATAAGAACTTGGTGATATTTTACGCAATGGCTTTTTGGAGGTCTTTTTCATGGTGTGTATCGGGCAGGTGCAGGAGTTCCAAAACATAGGTATCCTTAAACACGTTGGTAATATCTTGTGGTAAAACTCGCTACGTTGTAGCGAGTTTTGCATTGCCGAGCATCACTCGTTCAAAGTAGGCAGTATTGATTTGGCGTTCGAGTTCCCTTTTAGATAATCGTTCTTTGCGCACAAGTCGCAAATAATATTCTCGTTCTTGAGATGTTTTGCACGGAATAATCAACCTGTGTTGTGTCCAAGGAATTTCTCTCAACAGTGTTGAGAGTTTTGGCTCGGCTTTGTAGGTTTCGTAAAATTGCTTCATTCGCCAAAGGTTTTGGGCTGAAAATCCTTTTACGTAGGTTTTGTTTTAGCGATAAAATTAGCCAATTCTTGTACCACCGCTTTTCCCCAAGTGTTTGTGCTTACTTGCAAGTGCAGGTATTCACCGATATTCCAATAGAGTGCCACCAATTCGTGATTTACGGCTTGGTAGGCGCGCTGTTTGGCTTCGGTAATCAGCCTTGTGATGTGCGAAAATTGTTGTTGCAGTTCCATTAGTCGTTTACAATTTCGTTTAAGATACTTTCGGTTGATAAACCCAGCCAACCCCTTCAAAGCCATGCTTTAAATTCACCCCCCGATCTTCCTCCAATCCCCTCAACCCCAACAATATTTAAAGGATACGTATCTCGCCACTAAGATAAAGGTTATTCCATAAATCACCAAAAAATTGTAATCCTTCAATCCCCTGCCACCTTTCACCTCAACCCCATCCCAAAACAATAGAAGCACCAAAGTAAAATGCCCTCTCCTTAATAAAGAGTCATGGATAGTTTACCCTTGCTCTCACAACAGAAAAAGTGTTACCCCGTAAAATCTAAATTTGAACTAACCCCAACCACCTATTCACAACATAAAATTTGCTATATGAGCCAAAGCAAAAAAAACCCACCCAAAGTGATAAGAAACGGGGGTCAGCAATGAAAATATGCCTACCTTTATAGCGAAACAGGCAGTCAAAGTCAAAAAATGCCTCGAAATACGTTATACACATAGTGAAAAATGTTCAAAAAGGGTCAAATTTGTTGACTTTTAACCCGAAAAAAAGGTCTTTTTCTTCAAAAAAGATGTCTTTTTGTTCCGTAAATAGGTCTTTATTTTTGGAAAAAGACCTTTAAAATCAACAAAAAGGATTTTTTATCAAGGAAAAAGGTCTTTTATTAAAATAAAAGGACTTTAAACTCAGAAAAAAAGTCTTTTTCTTCAAAAATGAGGTCTTAAATTCTGAAAAGAGAATTTTTAATTGAGGAAAAAGTCAACAAAAATGCTTCTAAAGTTCACTTTTTCGCGTTAATAGGCTTAAAATTTGCCATTAACTGCGTCAAAACCCGGTTCATTGTTGGCATATTCGGCTTGTATTCCGTCCTTTTTTTAACCAAAATGAAAGGGGGTGTTTCTATTAAGGTTAACCTTCGTTCCAACTTCCATTCATCGGTTGGTTTTTACCGAGTGGATGGTACTAAAAGGTACTTTTGTGTGGCGGTAATGGTTTGCCCGTTGGGAAGGACAAACTGCGCGTTGAAAAGATACAGCCCGGCGGGTAAATCTGTACTGGGGGTTAGGGAATAGCGGTAAGTTCCGGCATCGGGTAGGAACAAGTTGTCGGCGTTACTCACCAATTGCCCCGAAAGGTTGTAAAGCCCAACGTCAACGGTACAGGTTTGGGCGGCATGAAGTTGCAGGGTGATGGGAGAATTGGTAAAACCGGTATTGGGTAGCAGTTGAAGGGTATATTCCTTTTCGGCAACGGTTTGGGGAAGGTTGGAGGTCGTTGGTGCATCGGTATATTGGACATAATACTTCCCTCCACCGTTCACATAACTCATGCCGGAGAGTAAAAAATCACCATAAACGGAGGGTTGAATGTCGTAGCCCAAATCAATGGAGTTGCCGCCGTAGTAGTTCACCCCGAGTTCGTTGCCTTCGCCGTCTGTATGGAGGAGGACAATATGGATAGGATCGCCCGGTCTGAAACGGTTGCTGTAACCGGTGATTAAAAAATTACCCTCGTCTGTTTGTAGTGCCGAAAAAGCGGCTTCGGTACTGTTGGTCAATCCCCATGTTTTGTACCAAAGGAGTTCCCCTTCTGTGTTGGCACGTGCTAACACGATGTCGAACAAACCGGTGGTGTCTATCACCGTTTCACCGGTCAAAAAATAGTCGTTTTGGTCGGTTACCATGATGCTTTTAATGCCGTTTGCCCAATCGTCGCCAATAACTAAATCCCATTCGGTATTGCCTTCGGCATCTGTTTTTACCACCCAAATATCCACGTTGTTGGTGTCGTTAAAACTTTGTGCATCACCGGTAAAAACATATCCGCCATCGGGAGTTTGGCGAACCATATAACCCACATCGTTATTCAACCCTCCGTAGGTTTGCTCCCATTCAAGGTTGCCGTTGCTGTCAAACTTTACCAAATAAGAACTGTTTCCCACCGCATCGGGGAGGGTATTGGTTTTAAAACCGAGGGCGATATATCCGTCATCGGTCGTTTGTTGCACAAAGGAGAACGTTTCGGTCAATGTTGATTCGGGAGTGGTGGTCGAAAAGATGATGTTACCGGCGGTATCGGTTTTAAGCAGCCAACCATCTGCATCTCCGTTGAGCGTTTCGGTATCGCCGGCAAGGACTAAATTGCCATCTGTAGCCAATACCATATAAGCGCATTGTTCATTGCGGGTTGTTCCGTAGTATTTTGTCCAAAGTACGTTTCCGTTTTCGGTTAGTTTGGAAAGGGTAATGTCTGCCTCGCCGATTAAACCCGGTATCGCCGTGCCTGCTGCATAGATGCTACCATCGGGCAATTGACGAACCGCAACGGCCTTTTGGTTCATCCCTTCATTACCAAATACGGTGGTAAAAAAGGGAACTTGGGCGTTTAAAGTCGCCAATAATTGTCCAAGCAATAGGCAGACGGTAAACAGGAAACCTTTCATTTTATTAGTGGTAAGTTTTTAGTGGTTAGTGCCAATCTTATTCCCTTCCTCGAAGTAGCAGTTCTTCCGACTAGTGCTTTTCAGAAGTGTTGATTAAGCGAGGTAAAATTCAAATATCATTAACCATTTAAAAATAATAATTAACCATTAACCGCTAACCATTAAATTAATATCTCACCAACCCCATCCCTATTTTTCCGGCATATTGGCTGAATACGTTAAAATCAGATACCGTAACCGATCCGTCAAAAGTAACATCGGCATCGGAATAGGTGTTGATGAGTGCGCTTTGAGTGGTAAAATAGTTGTAGTCGGCAACGGTGATGATTCCGTTAGAGTCGAAATCGGAAGGGAGTAGCCCATAGTTGGAAGCACTGAGGGTAACGAGTTGGGAAGTTCCTCCTGCCACATTGGTTGCATTTTTAAAACTGAAACTTGCCACATTTGGTAAACTGACGGGAAGGGCACTGACAACCGCCAAATGATTGCGGTGGCGCAAGACAACGTAGTAGCTGCCGCCTTGCCCAAGGTTGTAAAATTTCACCCCAATACTGCCGTCTGTATCAGCCAAACTGCCACTGTTGAGAATCAAGGCGGCGCGTTGTTCTGTAACAAGAATGGGATTACCGGCAGGTCGAAGTTCAATCAATACCCAGTCGGTCGCATTAGTGGGTAATGTGGTGACGGTTTCCGTTCCGTTGTAGTTCCAAGGCGGACGGTTATAGGGTTGTGTTGAAGGCAATAATCCGTTGGTGCGTAAGGTAGTATTCATTTGCAATCCGGCATAAGCACCGCTTAACCAAGCAGTGGCCTGAAAAACTACGGGCGGAACGGTTACCTCAAACTTATCCAAAGCACCTTCTACCAAATGTTGCGTGCCCAAATCGCTCACTTCCACAATCAAACGCATGTTGTTGGTTGGGGTAATCACATCGGCCACGTTGAAAGCAAAAGGAACCCATTGCGCTTGACTGGCATCAGTTGAGGGAATGGTTTGAACGGTTACGGTATTGGTTCCGTTGCTAATTTTAACCAGCATTTGGTCGTTTGGTGAACCGCTGCCACCGGTATTTCTAAACCAACGGTAATAATTGATTTGGGCATTTGGTGTGGTACTGAGGTCAAAAACAGGCGAGGTGAGTATAGTCGTCCCATTATCCACATCGGCGGTTCCGGACGAACCGGAGGCGTTGCCGGTTACATAACATTGGGCGCCAAAGTCATTGGTTACATCATCGTAGGGATTGCTGGGCAGGTTATCGTAAGTAGTGCCGATTGGTGTGGCACGAACCCAAGCACCGGATGAAGCATCGCCACTGACGGCCCATCCATAGTCAAACAAAAAGTCGTCGTAGTAACCTTTTCGGAGAGGGAAATTTCTTGTATTGTTGGCGGGTGTTAGTTCTTGGTTGGTAAACTGCAAAGTTTGATACCCCCATTTACCGGCATAACAAGTATAAGTACCTGTACCGGGCAGGGAAATGGTGTAAACGCCCGATGCGTTAGCCGTGGCGGTATAGTTGGTGATGCCATCGGTAAAGAAAATCGGTGCCCCGTTTATGGGCAGACCCGTTTGAGCATCGGTTACGGTTCCGGAAGCAGAAAACGGTATGTTTGGTACTAAGGCTACGTTGAGTGTTTGGGTAACCCCATTGACAAAAGTAACGGTAAAGGTTTGGGATATATAGCCCGATGCCGAAACGGTAACGGTAAATGTGCCATTACCCGCCATTCCGGTAATATAATTGCCATCAAAACCCGATGTGGTGTTTGCCGAGGTCATGCCTTGTACCTGTATGCTGACATTGTTGATGGCGGCGTTGGTATTGGCATTGGTAACGACCCCTTTGAGAAAAGAGGCGGGCACGTAAGTGGGGGTAAGGATATAAAGTCCGGTTTCGATGTCGCTTGCCACAATTGTGCCCGATGGGAAATAAGGATATACGCCCCAACAGCCGTTATAACCACTGCCGGAATAAGAAGGCGAGGTATCATAGTTGCCCACTTGAATTATTTTTTCGGGGTGCGTGGCATCTGCCAAGACTACACCGTCTCGGTAATAGGCAATCACCAAAAAATTGTTTTTCACATGCACATTGTGGGGGATGGCGGTGCTGCCGGTAGCATTAAACTTGCTCACATATTTAATGTCGCTCAGGTCGGTAATGTCATAAGCCTCTACACTGGCACCACCGGTTTCGTCTGTGGTAAATACGTGGGTTCCGGTGTTGTTCAGCCATGTGTTATGGGTAAATGTTTTGCCTGTACTTTGGGTGGCCATGACCACCGGATTGGCTTTGTTGGATACGTTAATCGCTCTGTAATTACCTTCATAGATTTGAGCCGCCCAAAGGGTGTCTCCACGTGCGAAGCCGTCGTGAACATAGTATTGATTATAGATTCCCACAATCGGAGGGTTGGTAGGATTTGCTGCCAGATTGACCATAATCACCCCACCGGCACCATAGTTTGTACCATAGATATAGCCGATGCCGTTTTCGTCAATCCACATAGTATGTGATTTGGTAAAACTGATGGTTTGACTATTAAAGGTGCCGCCGGTCCAATTGGTTACGTTAGAAGAGGTAATCGTTCCTGAAGGGAGGGCACTGAAGTTGATAATTTGAAGTCCACCGCCGCCTTCGTTAGTAATATAGGCGTAGTTGCCCCATACTTTACCCTCGCGCCAGTCAGAATTTACCACTGCTGTCGCAAAATATACTTGAGTTGGTGCAGACGGGTTGGTAATGTCCACAATGGAGGTGCCGGTTCGCCTAAAGGCGAGTACATATTCGTGTCCGCCTTTGGTAAAACCCCAAATACTGCTCATCACATCAGGATAGGTAACCTGTGCGGCAAGGCTGATATTGGTTTGGGCATGAACTTGGGTAACGGGCGGGAAAATAGATAGGAACAAAGAAGCAAAAATACAATAACGCAAGTAGGCAGTTGTTGATAACTTCATGGAGTAAAAAGCCGGTTAGATAAATGGGTGGGGATATTTACTACAAAGTTAGGAAGTATTTGTTTATCGCTTATTTTTTGTGCGCCGGCACTGCCATAGTTTTGTAAATAGTTAATCTATTTACCGTTATTAATCCGAATCCGCTCAAAGTACTGCTCTTAAAAGGTTCTGTGGTCATCGGTTTCCGGAAAAAATCTGGCCCGCGGCAGTTCGTCTCCGTACTCTTCATAAGCGGTTGGTTCCCAAGAATTGGTTAATTGCTTAATCTTGATGACCATGATGGAAGTATCGTCTTTGAAGTCGCCGTTGACGGTAAATTGTGCAAAATCTTGGTAAATGGCTTGGGTGATTTCTTGTGCATTTAGGTGGGCATGTTGAACGACACAGTTTTTGAGGTTTTCGTACCCATACTGTTCCTCGGCACTTTCGTTTTTTCTGCCTTCAACCAACCCGTCTGTATAAAGCACAATCACATCGTCTTGTCGAAGGCGGAGATTGGTAACGCCGATGAATTTGGCGTAGCTTCTGTTTCTGATAATGCCCAACCCAAGACCCTCCCCTTCAATATAGTTTGCCTCTTTGTCATTAGCCCGGTAATACAATATCGGGTTATGTCCCGCACGGGCGTAGGTGAGTTGGTTGGTTTCGAAATTCATATAAATATAGGCAGCACTGATGAACTGGTTCTTCTCCAAACATCGGGATACCGAACGGTTGGCCATAATCATAAAATCGGAGGCCGATAAATTGAGCTGTATGAGCGATTGGAAAATGCCTTTCATTTGCGCCATGTGAAAAGCGGCCGATGCTCCTTTGCCCGATACATCGGCCATAATCACCGAAATATGTCTGTCATTGGCTTGTGCATAATCATAATAATCGCCGCCGATTTCTTTGGCCGGTTCGTTGAAAGTGGCGATTTCTAAAAATTCCGATTCCGGAAAAGTTTGTGGCAACAGGGCTTGCTGAACCTTCGTTGCGATGTCTAACTCTTCCTTATATCGGGCAGAGCGAATGGATTCTTTAGTTAGTTCGGCATTTTCGAGTGCCAATTTAGCCTGATTGATAAAACTCAGACACCCTTTAATCATGTGTTCGTCAAACCCTTCCGAAAATCCTTTCGTTAGGCAAATTGCCCCTTCACAATAATTCGGTTTTGTGTAAATGGGTAAAATTAACAACGATTTATAGGGCGATTCGTCCTCCGCAAAAATTTGATACTTATCTAAGTTGGGGTGATAACTATAGCCTTTGACGGGTTCGGTTTTGACCAAATCCTTAAAACTGATCCATACATTGATGCGCCCTATTTGTTCGCTGGAGATGTCCACAAAGTGGCAAGTTTCTTCGCTTTTAAGCGGGTGCATCAAAAGCCATCCGGCATTAGCAGAAGTGTTTTTCAGGCATACTTCAAACAAACGATGATACATATCTAAGGTGCTTTCGCGGCGTTGCAGGGCCAACCCTATTTCCTGAAACCGGTTTATTTCAGCCATTTGTTCTTCAATGACCGATGAAACGGGAAGGGTAAACAGTAGTGCCAATAATGAAAAAAGGCAGTAGGCCGAAACTGTTCCGATCAAAACCGTTCCAAAAAGGTTGTGGTATAACGGCATATTGATAACATACTCTAACCCTTGTGTGTTATAGACAATCTGAAAAGCAGCCAAATGGATGAGGTTCACGATGAGCAGGTAAAAGACGATGACCCATTTATCGCGCCGTGTTAGTTCGGCCACCCATTTAATCCGGTTCAGTAAACTTAGAGATGCCAGAAAAGCCGTCATATAGACCGCAAATCTCAAAAAACCGGGAAAAACGTTCCAAGGCAATCCGGCCAAGGCACTACACAACAAAACCATAAAGAACACTTGCCATTGCCGTTCCGCCCTAATGTTTCTGCGCACAAACATCAACTTGCGCAACATGGTCAGGGTGTAAAGAAAATAACTCATGACCCCATATAGCAGCAGCATTTTCACCAAACGAACACCTGCGGGGGGCAATAGCACTTCTACATCCGCCCAAGCCACAACGGCCGAAATCAAAATGACCGTAATGCCAAAAATAATGACCCGCGAAAACAGGCGGTGAACATTAAAAAGATACTTGTTCCACGAATTGAGGTTGTAAAACAGCAAGTGAGTGATTGCTGTCGTAGCCAACATGATGTTTAGCTCCAGTTCGGTAATAATAAAGGGCGTTACCTCATATATGACACATAAGGAGGCAAGTATATAGGCGGTAATACCTACTATAAGGAGGGTATAGTAACTTTTAAACTGCATTGTCGGCTTTCTGCGAAATTTCTTTAAATTATTGCCTCGCTTTATACTTGATAAAACACAACAACAACTTCCGCAAAGGTAGCCATTATATAAGTTACATTTGAAAAGTCGCACAACTTCTTAACGACACAAATGTTCAACGATTTAAACTGTGGGTGCTTGAGTCTTGTTTAGCTTAAAAGTCGGCAGTTTTTGTATTTTTGCAGTATGTTTTGTTTTTTTCGTGCTAACGGTTCAAAACAATATTGTCCGAACGCGGGGTCAAAAACAAAGAAGGCTTATCAATGCCCGAAAAAACATTTGGGATTACCATTTTCAGATACCCAATTCCAGCAACAATTGATTACGTCCAAGTTCGTTATTCACCTTTTTCAAAATTCCTAAATCATGAGCAAACAAATTTGGCGTTCCAGTTTTTTTAAACTGCCACAACACAGGCAATTCAACTATATACCCCGATACTACGACCCACAAACTGACAAAGACAACCCCGAAGCAGAAGACGATAGCATCAGGTTGGAACGCGGTGCGTTTTTTAAACAAAAGAACCGAAGTCGTTTAGTCGGTGCTTTTTCCGGACGCAACGAATCCAACACTTTTGAGCGTTTCAGATACAATCAACAAGGTCAGTTCGTCAGAGTAGCCATGTTGATAGGGTTGCTTACTGTGAGCCTGCTTACCTTGGTTGATAAGGTTAGTTTAGCCGTTGCTGTTCCGTTCTTGTTAGTGTTTGTGGTGGTTTTTATTGCCAAGTCGCGAAGCCTCTAAACACCGAACAGGGTGCTTCTTTTCCCCAATTCCCCTATTTCAATACGCTCGTACCAAAGCGTTTCTCGTAAGTGTTGTAAAAACCCTAAGTTTTAAGTATGTCAGATATTATCAGACTTTTACCCGATTCAGTCGCCAATCAAATAGCTGCCGGAGAGGTAGTACAGCGTCCTGCATCGGTGGTAAAAGAACTATTAGAAAACGCGATTGATGCCGGAGCCAACCAAATACAGCTCATCATTAAAGAGGCCGGTAAAAAACTCATACAGGTGATAGACAACGGAAGCGGCATGTCGGAAACCGATGCGCGCATGTGCTTTGAGCGTCATGCCACTTCAAAAATTAAAAATGCCTCCGACTTGTTTGCTATCCGCACGATGGGTTTTAGGGGCGAGGCAATGGCTTCTATTGCTGCTGTGGCACAAGTAGAACTCAAAACAAAACAACGTGGTGCCGATTTGGGCACGTTGGTTTATATCGAAGCCTCGGAGGTGAAAAGCCACGAGCCTTGCCAATTTTCAGAAGGCACTTCTATTGCGGTGAAAAACTTGTTTTTTAATGTCCCTGCCCGCCGTAATTTTTTAAAGACCGATGCCATTGAGTACAAGTATATTTTAGAAGAATTTCAACGGGTAGCACTTGCCAATCCCAAAATTGGCTTTTCTCTGTTTCACAACGGAACCGAAATATATCACCTGCCGCAAGACAACCTTCGAAAGCGTGTAGTAACCCTGTTGGGTGCCAATTTTAACGAAAGATTAGTTGCCGTTGAGCTGGAAGCCGATTTCATACGCATTTATGGTTTTGTCGGAAAACCCGATTTTGCCCGAAAAACGCGCGGCGAGCAATTCTTTTTTGTCAACGAACGGTTCATTAAAAGCGGTTATCTCAACCATGCCGTGATGACCGCTTACGATAAACTTTTGCCCGACCAAACCTATCCCTTTTACCTCATTTTTATAGATATAGACCCCGCCCGTATTGATGTTAATGTACACCCCACCAAACAAGAAATCAAATTTGACAACGAGCAGGTCGTTTATACTTTTGTAAAAACAACCGTTTCGCGCGCTTTGGGGATGCACAACATTACTCCTACCCTCGATTTTGAAAACGATATTGATCCGACTATTTTCAACCTCTCTACCCAAAAACAACTTGACACAGAAAAGGTGGGTTATTCCGAAAAGGGGAGTGGTAAACAGAATCCCAAAACCGACTACGCGTCAGGTTACAAACCCTCTAAAAACCCCATCCCTGCCAATTGGGAAGAACTTTACGAAACTAATCCGTTGCCGGTAACCGATGAAGAAGACTTAATGCCTTCTATTGATAACGAACTGCCCGAAGCACAACAATCCATCATCTTGCCCGGTGCCGACCAATCCAACAAAGACCTGCCCGAACAAGTAGCACCCGTACAGTTGCACAATTGCTATGTCTTGAGTTCCATCAAGACGGGTTTTATATTGATAGACCAACAAGCGGCTTCCGAGCGCATTTTGTACGAACGCTACCTGAAAATCCTCTCAAAGGATAAACCCAATAACACTCAACAACTATTGTTTCCACAAAATATAGACTTGTCACGTCCCGATGCGGAACTCTTGAAACAAATCTTGCCCGATATTAATGCATTGGGTTACGACATTGCCGAGTTTGGACAACACACGTTTGTCTTACGGGGCATTCCTTCCGATACTCGTCAGGTAGGAAAAGAACAACAAATTATCGAACAATTGCTCGAGCAGTTCAAGTTACATTTGACGGACTTAAAAACAGATCACCGCGATGTATTAGCCTTTACCATGGCCCGTAGCAATGCCCTTAAGAAGGGCGAGAAACTGCCTACCGAACAACTGCGCACCTTAGTGGATCAACTTTTTGCTTGTGGCATGCCCTACTTTACCCCAAACGGGAAACCCACCTTTGTTAAGTATGCCTTAGAAGACATTGAAAAACAATTTGAACGCAAAAAGGGTTAGTTTAAAGTTTCGCCCCAAAAGGCATCAAACACATTATTTGACACTCATACCCCCTCTATCTTTACAACAACCTTATGCAGCAATTCCAACAACCCGGCGGCTTCAGCGTAATGCCTGAAGTGGTGAAAAACCTGCTGATCATCAACGTCTTGGTCATGCTGGCCATTCCGGCACTCAAAAGCGGAATGGGCATTGATTTAACACAAATACTTGGGCTTCATGTTTGGACAGCCTCCGAGTTTAGACCTTGGCAATTCATTACCACCATGTTTGTACATGGCAACTTCAGTCACTTGCTCTTCAATATGTTTACCCTTTGGATGTTCGGTTCCGTTTTGGAAAATATCTGGGGTGCTAAGCGGTTTTTAACCTTTTACCTCTTAACAGGAATAGGGGCGGCCTTGCTTTACTCGCTTTCTTCCTATTTTGAATTGCTGCCTCAAATAAATTTGATGAACGCTTTTCTCAATAACCCCGGTAGCGATACACTCCTCAGTTTTACCCAAAACCATCAATTTGTGGTTAGCGAAGGCTACAACTACGATATCTACAAGCAGTACCTCGGTTTTGAAGAAAATTTTACCAAATTTTCCAATGCGCCCGACAGTAAACTACTGCTCAACGACATGGTGCAGTTTGTTCACAACTATAAAGAGTACTTCCTCAACCTTCGCGTAGCGGTGGGTGCATCGGGGGCTGTTTATGGGCTGTTGATGGCTTATGGCATCATGTTTCCAAACCAATTGCTGTATGTCTATTTCCTGTTTCCCATAAAAGCCAAATACTTGGTCATCATCTTAGGGCTTGCAGAATTGTTTTTGGGAATGCGCAACAGCCCGGGCGATAATGTTGCCCACTATGCCCACTTAGGCGGTATGTTGTTCGGGTTTATATTGCTCCGAATCTGGAAACAAAAAAGAATTTATTAACTCACAAGACAAAAACTACTCTTTATTTGTCGCATTGGGACTACATGTTGTATAAATTTTGGCTTGTTTTTTGCACCTTTGTATAGTTTACCTAACTTTATAGTTTAAATCAACCCAAATAAAAAAATGAAAACTTTATACACCACCATTTTCTCCACTTTGCGTACTAGTGCCCTTCTTTATTTGCTTCTGAGTACAAGTATGTTCGTCCAAGCACAAACAGAAGACCCTTGTGTGACGGGCGGTTATTTTTTGTCCACCACTTCCACCGATGCTACTTGTTATGGTGCCAATAATGGTACGGCAACTGTAGCCAGTTCCGGCTGCAATTGCGTGTTTAGCGGTTGTTTGTTTCTATGGCAGGACGGGCAACAGCTTCATACTGCTACGAATCTAGTTGCAGGTGTTTATAGTGTTACCATTACCCATCCCAACGGATGTATTATGGATACCTTTGTGGTGGTTGGTCAACCCGATTCTTATATCAGCGATTTGGTTACACAAAACCCGCTCTGTCCCAGCGGGGCTGACGGCAGCGCACAAGTCATTCCTACTGATATTGCCGGACCGCTTACTTACGAATGGTCAAGCGGAGACACCACTGATATAATTTCCGGAGTAAGTGCCGGAACCTACCGCGTAACGGTTACCAACTATATAGGCTGCCGAATTGTAAGAGAAGTAGTCATTGAAGATCCTATCGCCCCACAATTAGATATCAGTGTTCAAAAAACATGCGCTAATACCAATAGCGGAACAGCCGAAGTAACGGTTACAGGGGGCACTCCCCCGTTTACTTATCTTTGGAGCGACGCATCGGGATGCCCATACCAACAAGCAGAAAATTTAGCCGCCGGAGATTACACCGTCTGGGTAACCGATGCCAACGGTTGTGAACATGCCGCCACCGCCACCGTTGAAACCTTTAGCGATATAGCAATGGAAGCCAACGTGCAAAACGCTTGTTTGGGGGCTGACAATGGTTCAGTATCAATATCCATCAACGGTGCGGCAACATTCCCTCTCAATTTTTACTGGAACGGAACCCCTCTTGCAAGCAGTTCCGGCGAAGTTTCAGTAACCGACCTTGCCCCCGGCACTTATGAATTCAGCATGACAGACGGCAATAATTGCAGCCAAACACAAACCATCACCATAGGCCAAGACATGGCGGCAGCCACCATTACCGGACCAACAAGTGCCGTTTGTGCCGGACAACCCGCACAACTCAGCACGACGGGCGGCAGTACCTATGTTTGGTCGCCCGCAACCGGATTAAGCGACCCCAATAGTGCCACCCCAACAGCCACAATAGACCAAACCACGACCTATCAAGTGGAGATTACGACCGATGCCGGATGTATTTCTACGGCATCCATTACTCTCAATGTCCAACCAACCCCCCAACTTTCCATCAACGCGTGGGACAATACCATCTGTCAAGGAGAAAGCACTCAATTGGTGGCGATGGTGTCGGGCGGTGCGAGTTCTTTTTCATGGAGTCCGGCAACAGGTTTGAGCAGCACAACGACCAATGCGCCTTATGCCAATCCTTCGCAAACCACCAATTACATAGTTGTGGTTTCCAACGCAAGCGGCTGTACCGCCTCGGCAGAAGTGTTGATTACCGTTGAAGATTGTACCGGTATTTCCGGCGCAGACCAAACCTCAGCCGTTCAAATCTACCCCAATCCCGCCAGCAACGGTCAGTTTACCCTTATCCTCAACCAAGCATTGGCGAACTCTGATTTGAAAGCTACCGTTTACAGCACCAACGGTCAATTGCTGTACAACCGTCATTTCCCGAATACCAATAATGCGGCAATCGCCCTCCAACTCACCGATTTTCCAAGTGGATTGTACTATTTAGAACTGCAATCCGAAAACGCCCGTGTGGTAGAGAAACTGATTATTCGGTAAGTACCGGAATGTTGAGGCGAAACCAATCAATGGGTGTAAAGGGGGTTGATGCGGGGTTGAACGGTTGCCTTTTTCAACAACGCTTTTTTCCGGCAAATTGCCGTTACCCAAATGATATCTGACAGGAACTTATCGGTATCCTAAAAGAATTTAGACTTTGGACAAAATTTTGTTAGCTATTCAGTAAAAGAGGCAGTACAAA
>CALCIK010000055.1 GCA_937907475.1 uncultured Bacteroidota bacterium
TATAACTAATTATTGAATTGACCATCTCTGCCCTTTAGGGGATTTAGGGGTAAAAAGAGTTATGAGTAACTAATTGTCTATTGTCTAAAGTCTTTTCCCACTAACCGTTAAAAACCGAGTTTGGTTTTTATCAATTCCAGTTCGGCTTCTAATTTTGCAGCATTACTTTTGAGTTGTTGGATTTCCTGTTGCAACTTTTCATTAGCGGCGTTTTGTTGGTCAATCATGCTTTGTTGTTCCTGAACCGCTTTTACCAATGGCACTACAAAAGCACTGTAACTCAACCCGTAAAGGTCGTTATCGGATTTGGGTTGGTAAATGCCGCTGAAATTATAATTCACTTCTTGTGCTGCTTGGGCAACTTCTTGTGCAATAAATCCGGTCATTTTTATTTTTTCTATATCGTATTTGCCTTCCCAATCCAATGTATCGGGTTTTAGCTTGCCATACATCATATCGTTTTGACGGTGGATGTTCAGGTTATAGGTAACTGGGCGAAGTTTGGCGATAAAGGTCAAACCGGGCACATCGGCGGTAATATTGTCTTTAATCCGTGCATCGCTATAAGTAGTGGGTAATACTTGCCCGCGAATGACGCTAACACTGGTGTTGCCTATTTCTACCATGTTGCCGGCACTGCTTCCGCTGCCAACAAAGTAACCCAATCCTGTGTAATTACTCAGTGCATTATTGGTGGGATAAGCATTATTTCCTAAAGCACAGTTTAAAGTACCCGTTGTATTAGCAAACAAAGCATTTCTTCCTATGGCAGAATTGTAATTTCCTGTTGTGTTGTTATATAAGGATCTTCTTCCTGTTGCGGTGTTTCCATAACCTTCGGAGTTAAAATATAAGGCTTCAACGCCATCAGCAGTGTTTTCATAACCTGTAGTATTGTAAACTAAGGCGTTTTTTCCGATGGCATTGTTTTCATAACCTATGGAGTTGTTATATAAAGTTTGATATCCCATGGCAGTGTTGTAATCGCCTGTAGAGTTGTTATATAGGGCAGTTATTCCGATGGCGGTGTTGTAGTTACCTGTAGAGTTAGAATACAAGGCAGATTTTCCATTGGCAGTGTTACCCGATCCTTCTGTGTTTGAACGTAAGGCAGTTTTTCCATTGGCAGTGTTCGCAAAACCAGATGTGTTGTAAAGCAAAGATTCAACGCCGTTTGCAGTGTTTTGATCACCGGTAGTGTTTGAATATAAGGCATAATAGCCGGTGGCAGTGTTGTCAGAACCTGTGTCGTTTATATGTAAAGCTCTATTGCCAAATGCAGAGTTATTATTACCTATGGTATTGTAATACAGTGCATCTGCTCCAATGGCAGTATTAAATCCACCCTCATCGTTTGAAGCTAAGGTATATGCGCCAACAGCGGTGTTGTAACTTCCGGTTGTGTTTGACAATAATGAACTAATCCCAACAGCGGTGTTATGACTTGCTGTAGTATTGGAATATAAAGAATACATACCATTGGCGGTATTAGATTCGCCGGTAGTGTTAGAAAACAATGCTTCAAAGCCGGCGGCTGTGTTAAATTGACCTTCAGTGTTGTTAAATAAGGAACTTTTTCCTGTGGCAGTGTTGTAGCCGCCTAATGTATTTGAATTCAACGCATTGTAACCAATTGTTGTATTGCCTGACCCCGTCAAATTAAAACCACTATTACCGACTTTTGTATTCTCCCCACCTAATTTCACCCACCTAGTTTCTTCTGAAAGGAGTGAATAGGGCACACTGATTAACTGTGTAGCACCCATGATGGTAAAGACATATCCACCCGTTGCTCCATCTGCATCAAGCGAGGTTTCTAAAAACTTTTCGCCCGCTGCCCAATCTATGCCCACAAAACTTCCCGATAATACCGTGCCGTTGCCGGCTTCAATAGAAAAAAGCCCCAAGGAATTGGTAGCAACATCATGCCGTTCGCTATATAGGGTAGTGCCATTGGCAGTAAGATCGTTGATGTTTAACCTGACCGAAATAGCGGTATTGGTTAAAGGGATGCCATTAATGTTTCTGGCCACAGCCTGATAGCTGAATTTTTGGGGAGCCTGTGCTTGCAAGGTTTGTAGCATTACTGCCGAGAAAATAACTGCACAAAAGACAGACAAAATAGTGGAAGTGATAAACGGTTTCATAGGAGGATTGATTTTGGTAAATGGATTTATTAGATGGTTACGATAAAGGTAAAGTTTTATTTATTAAATGCAACTACCTGTCCTTTATTTTATCCTATAAATTTTTCGAAGTTATGAGTTATGAGTTATGAGCGGTTGTTGAGCTTGTCGAAACAATGAGTTATGAGCCTGTGGAATCTTCAAGCAAGCAGGCAAAAACCTTTATTAACGTGAGGTAAAATTCCGGTCTGTCAGGTTTTGATGACAACGAAACAGCCCAATTATCCCGAAGGGATATAACATTTATAGAATTTAGCCATTCAAAAAACCCGTTCGACCCCGAAGGGGTCGCATTTTCCGCCCGATAACCCTACTATAAATGTGTGAACCCTTCGGGTTCGCTAAGCAGTTGCTTATAATTGCTGCTTCATCATCCAAGAAGCTTGATAACACACAAACATCAACTTTTTAGAGCCTTTCAAAATAAGACTTGTAGAAGATTTTAATCCCAACTTCACGTTTTATTAAAACCAATGCACCCGAAATCACCAATCAGGTAAAAGTCCCCTTTAGGAGATTTAGGGGTAAAAAGAGTTATGAGTTATAGGGTTGCCACGAATGCACGAATGTTAAAGATTTGTAAAAAGGAAGACTTCGCTATAAGCGAAGGCTTCCTTCTTCTAAAGCCGGAAAAAAACGAGCTATTGTTATATAAGGACTTCCAAAATTCAGATGACTTGATCGTAAGGTGTAGCACGTAAAGGGGCAAAACAGGTGCAGAAAAACATTCAATAAATTTTGAGTGGTAATTTTGGAAAAGGGATACAGACCGACTTTGTAATGAAATTGTTATTTTTTAACGGAAAGTAACAAAAGCGACATTTAGTTGCTACTTTTGCATGTTTAATGATGTACAAAATAAACATTGCAGTAGATGGTTACGCCTCTTGTGGTAAAAGTACCTTAGCAAGAGATTTAGCCCGAGCGTTGGGATACCTTTTTATAGACTCCGGTGCTATGTACCGGGCAGTTACTTACTACTTCATCACTCATCAAATTGATTTAGATCAATCTCCTCAAATAGAAGAAGCACTCAACGACATTCAAATCACCTTTCAACTCAATCCTTCCTACAATCAAGCGCAAACATTTTTAAACGGTCAAAACATAGAAGCGCAAATAAGAGATAAAGCAGTCAGCGATTTTGTCAGTGAAGTAAGTTCATTAGAAAAGGTGAGAACCTTTTTAGTCCGACAGCAACAAGCGATGGGACAACAAAAAGGGGTGGTGATGGATGGGCGCGATATTGGCACGGTGGTGTTTCCCGATGCCGAACTCAAACTCTTTGTAACAGCAAATATAGATGTGCGTACCCAACGCCGTTATGCCGAGTTACAAGCCAAAGGCATTCCATCTACTTACGAAGAGGTCAAACAAAACTTGTTGGAAAGGGACAGGATAGACTCTACCAGAGAGATAAATCCCTTGCGCCAAGCTGAGGATGCCATTGTGATAGATACTACTTACCACACAAAAGACTCCCAATTGCAAGCAGTGCTGAATCTCATCAAAGATAAGGGTTTGATAGCGGGGTAAAGAAAGGAAAACAGCAAAACGATTAAAAATTTAATAACCATATTTTCAAGCATTTACAAAAATTGATTCTTATGAGAAGAACATTTTTACCTTCCGAGTGCCATTCCGCTTTTGAGCGATATTTGGCCATGATAATACTAAGCCTTACACTATTGCTGGGCGTTAGTATGCAAAGTTTACAGGCGCAGGTAGATGTAACAGCAACTGCCGGAGTTACAGGTCCTACAACCTATGCAACGGTGAATGCTGCGTTTGGAGCAATTAATGCCGGTACACACCAAGGCTCTATTACGATTACAGTAACGGCGAGCACTACCGAGACAGTCCCTCCAACACCACTGCTTGCCAGCGGTGGCACGTCAAGTTATACGAACATTCTACTTACCTGCACAGGCAACGTAACAATAAACTCAGCAGCCACACCGACTGCCAGCCGCGGCATCATAGAATTAGTAGGTGCCGACAACGTAACGATTGATGGAGATGACCCGGGCACGTCCGGCACGAGAAACCTTACCTTTCAAATGGTTACAACGACGACTGCCGGTACTCAATGTATCCGCCTCGCCTCAAATTCCACCACGGGCTTAGACGGTGCAAACAACAACACGGTTAAGAATTGCAACCTCATTGGTGGCCGTAGTACAGCAGTAGCAACAACTACTTCTTGGGGTATTTTGATGTCCAATACTACAGCCGTAACCACCGGTGCTTATTCGAGCCTGAACACGCTAATTGAGAATAACGCCATAACCCGTTGCTACACAGGTATTGGTGCTATAGGTGTAAGCGCAACTTACCCCAATACAGGGACTATTATCAGAAACAATGTAATTGGAAGTTCTATCGCTACCGATAATATTGGCTCACGGGGTATTTTCCTCTCCTATACATCTGCTACAGCCGGTGCATTGTCTGCATTGGTAGAAAGGAATGATATTAGAGTAGGTGATGTGAGTGCCGGCGGCGCGGGTTACTCGGCCACTATAGCAGGTATTGAAGTAGGTACGGTAAATGCAGGGCTAAAAATTTCAAGGAATAATATTCACGATATTTTGCAACCCAGCACAAGTGGTTATGGAGCTTTCGGTATTACAATTAGCGGTGCAGCCAATTGTAATGATATTGAGATTTCAAACAATTTTATCAATAATGTTGTTGCAAGTAAATATTCTACTTCTGCTTTAAGTGGTTTTGTAGCTTATGGTATTCGATATACTGCAGGTGCTACCCTTCAGAAAATAAATTACAATACCATAGTATTGCCCAATACAGTAACCGGAACAACTGTGAATTACGTAACCTATGCGGTAGCTACCACAGTAGCGGGTGTTACTATTTCTGAGTTCCAAAATAACATTATCGTCAATCAAAATGTAGGCACGGGTACTTTTGGTTTCTATATAAATACCACAACCAATATTTCAGCCGGTGTTGTAAATTATAACGATTATTTGGTTCCATCCGGAAATGTTGGGTATTATAATGCTGCTGCACGAACAACATTAGGTGATTGGCAAACGGCAACAGGTAAAGACGCCAACTCGATTTCTGCCGATCCCGGCTTTACCTCAGGCACCGATTTACATATTGACCTATCAAATCCCAATGCTGTGAATGTAAATGCCCTCGCTACTCCAATTTCAACTATTGTTGATTATGACGGAGATAGTCGTGATGGAAGTACACCCGATATGGGAGCAGATGAGTTTATCCTGTTACCATGTAATGCTGCCAATGGCGGTACTATTACTCCGGGTACAGTAACCAGATGCTCTGGTCAAACTTATACAATGACATCCGTAGGTGCTGAAACGGGATTAGGTATTACCTATCAATGGGAAATATCAGCCTTCGGTGCCGGTCTTGGATTTAGCGATGTGGGGGGTGCTACTGCTACTTCCTACACAACAGCAGCATTAGCTGTGGGCGTTTATTACTATCGTCTTCGGGTAAATTGTTCTTTTGGGCCTGTTGTAGGTTATTCAAACGAGTTGATGATTACGGTAAATCCCACACCCACCGCCTCCGCAGGCAATGGCGGACCTATTTGCCCCGGCAGTAACCTAGACCTATCATCATCAACAGACATAGGTACTACTTATTTATGGTCAGGTCCCAACAGTTTTAGTTCTATTTTACAAAACCCAAGCATTGCAGGTGCAACAAATTCTGCCGCCGGTACTTATACTGTAACGGTAACATCGGGGGGCTGTTCCGCTACTGCATCTACAGTCGCAACGGTTTTAGCACCGGTTTCTGCTTCGGCTACTGCAACACCAACCACTGTTTGCAATAACGGTAGTTCACAACTGAATGCTGTAGGAAGCGCAGCATCTGGCTATAATATGTCATCAACTACATTTGGTTTATTAACAGCAGAAGGAACTGTAACTAATACAGCTACCGGAGATGATGCTTTATTGAATACAGTAGCTTTGCCATTTAATTTTTCATTTTTTGGAACCAGCTATTCCAATATTTTGGTCTATTCAAATGGTTATGTTGCATTTCAAACCGGAGTTACCGGCTCACCGTATGTACAAACAATTCCTGACGCAGCCGCGCCTAACAACTTTATTGCCATCAGCCACGATGATTTAAACGTTCAAGTTGCAGGTCAATTGAGTTATTTCACCAATGGAGTGTCTCCCAACAGAATTTTCGTTATTAATTATAACGGCGTAAAATACTATAACACAGCTGCAAACAACGGAAACCTTTCCGGTCAGATACAAATTTTTGAAGCCGACCAACATATTGAAATACATGTTCAAAATAGTGTGGATCCCGTTTTGTCGGCAAAATCGTTGGGTATTGAAAATGCTGCGGGAACAGTAGGGCTTGCTCCTGCTACACGTAATAATCTATCTTATGATATTACTACTCCTGAAGCATGGAGTTTCGCCCCAAACGCATTTAGCTACGCTTGGTCTGAAAGCCCATCACTTCCTGTTACGCTTTCAGACCCCACAATTGCCAATCCCTTAGCAAGCAGCATTACGGTAGCCAAAACCTATTCCGTAACGATTACAGAAACGGTTAGCGGTTGTTCTAATACAGCATCTGTTGTGGTTACCCCCAGTGCCCCAATAACTTCTGCAACGATTACCCCAGCCTCACCTTCGTTCTGTACGGGTGGCTCAGTAACCTTAACTGCTACACCCGACAATGGAGGAGGACCATTTACTTATGCTTGGGCAGACCCCTCTAATAACCCCGCCGGTACCACTGCCACACAAGTGGCTAATGTAGGCGGTACATGGACGGTTACAGTTAGCGATAACTGTGGAGGTAGTGTGACAGTAACGACAACCGTAACAGAGAATGCGATACCGGGTGCCATAGCAAGCAGCAACAGCCCAGTTTGTGTTGGTTCGCCCCTAAACTTAAGCGTTACCACCGACATAGGTACTTCCTTTGCATGGTCAGGTCCCAACACATTTAGCTCAACTTTGCAAAGTCCAACTATTGCAAGTGCAACTTTAGTGGCTGCAGGAACTTATACGGTTACTGTAACTTCTGTCGGTGGTTGTACCGCTACAAGTTCTACGATTGTATCGGTCGTTGCAAGCCCGGTAATTACCTCGACAACCGCTACACCCAATACGATTTGTCCGGGTGAGAATAGTCAGTTGCAGGTAAATTTACCGGCACCAAGTGCTTATTGTACTTCTATCGCCTTTACTAATAATGTAGAAGCGATTTCTCTTGTACAGTTTGCCGGTATTGACAATGCCAGTGCCTGCGCAGTCGGTGCCGGTGCTGGTGGTGCTTTGCAGGATTTCACAGCTATTTCGGGCAACGTTGTGGCCGGTTCCATTTACCCAATCACCGTATCCGGTACGACCGATGGCAGCTTCACAAACTTCTTCACGGCATTCTTCGATTGGGACCAAAACGGGGTCTTTGAAACTTCTGTTCCCATCGGCAGTATTGCGAATACCGCCTGTGTGTTGCAAGCCACGAATAATGTAACCGTACCTCCCACCGCATTAAATGGTTCGACGCGTATGAGGATAGTGAAGAATTATTTTACGAGCCCCACCGATCCATGTGGCTCCTATGGCTATGGACAAGCAGAGGACTACACCATCATCGTAACCGGCGGATTAGCTGCCGCTACCTATTCATGGTCGCCTGCCTTATTTCTTAATAATGCCGATATTGCCAATCCGTTGGCAAGTGCTGTAACTTCTACTACACCCTATACCGTAACCGTTACCAATGGAGCAGGTTGTACTGCTACCGGTACTACTACCGTTACGGTAAACCCCACTGTTAGTGCAGGTACAATCTTAGGCACTTCTCCTCTTTGCGTAAATGCTACATCTACTTATACGACCGATGGAACAGCAGGCGGCACTTGGAGCAGCAATGATGATTTAGTTGCTACAGTAGATTCCGGTTCGGGTTTGGTAACAGCAATTGGAGCAGGCAACGCGACTATTACCTATACCGTAAATACCGGTTGCGGTAGTCCTGTATCTTCAGTCTTTGCGGTCAATGTAGTTGCCAATACCTCTAACACGACAACGGTTTCTGTTTGCGATACTTATACTTGGTTGGTCAATGGAATGACTTACACCACATCAGGTACTTATACCTCTGTAACCGGTTGTCATACCGAAATATTAGACCTGACCATTACACCAAGTACTTCCAATACGACCACGATTTCTGTTTGTGATACTTATACTTGGGGGGTAAATGGCGCGACTTATACAATGTCTGGTACCTATACTTCGGTTAGCGGTTGTCATACAGAGATATTAGACCTCACCATTACCCCAAGTACCTCTAATACCACAACCATTTCAGCTTGTGATACCTATACTTGGCCGGTAAATGGAACAACTTATACCGGCTCTGATACTTACACCTTTGTCAGTGGTTGCCATACAGAGATTTTAAACCTAACTATCATAACCAGCACTTCAAACACCACTACACAGTCTGCTTGTGATACTTATACTTGGGCTGAAAATGGTACAACCTATACTTCGTCTGGTACCTACTCTTCTATAACCGGTTGTCATACGGAGATTTTAAACCTCACCATTACGGCAAGCACTTCAAATACGACTACAGTTACTGATTGTTTCCAATACTTTTGGGATGTTACCGGCCAGTTCTACTATGCAAGCGGTGTATATACCAACACAGTAGGCTGTCATAGTGAAATTTTGGATCTGACCATTAATCAATGTACATTCAATTTCACCTTTGCATTTACTGACCCTTGTTCTTGTAACAACAATGCTACTTTAGTTGCCAATGACGGAACCTTTACCGAAGTTGCCGGAGTTACTTTCGTTTCTCAAAACGGATCGGTACCCGAAGATTTTGTCGTAACCATACTTAGCTCTACCGGTACAACCGGTTTGGTGAATGGGTCAGAAATATTCTTCAATGAAGCAGATGCTTGGGAAACAGGACTGTTCACCCATGTTGATAACCTCGGCTACACCATTGTTTTTGAAGTACGTGCAGCGGTAGAGAATAACCTTGGTCTTGACGGTGGAACATTGGTGGCTACAGTTACCGGTACAAACAAATGTGCCTATCCTAATCCTGCAGTAAGCGGGTTAGCGAGCAGTTACTGTACTTCCGGTTCAGGCGGTGTTCCCGATACGGATATTACCGCTATTTTGACAGGTTCTCCAACCGGACCTACCGGTACGTTTACTTTAAGCGGAACTGACCTTAGCGGAGGCCCCGGTACATATACGTTTACCCCTCCGGCAGGAATTGGAACATCAACGGTAAGCGGAAGTTATACCGGTGGTTCTGATGCTAACAACGGCGTATCTCCCGATGGCGGAACAACACCGGCATTCCCCGGTTGTATTCAACCGTTCTCGGCTACTACCAACATAGTAGATTGTCCTCCCGGATGTAATGCTTCACCAAACATGCAGTGGGACAACTAATAGTAATCCAACGTGAACAGCAGCAGGTCTTGTGTTAAACAAGCCTCTGCTACTGTTCAGTGGGCAGTTAAAAAGCTGCTCACCACTTTTTTTCATAACTCCAAATAAGTTCCAAATGAATTTAAACATAAAAATAAGACCTTATAGAGGTGGGACGCTTGGGTGGTTGTGGTTACTATCTTTTGTACTACTGATAAACCAGAACATATATTCCCAAATCCCGGGAGGCACAATCACAGCTTCACCGACAGAGCCGATAACCGGCACGGTATCGGGTGCAAATACCACCCCTCCTTACGAAGTTGTTTACTTGCTTGTCGATGGCAATAATTTGATAGTCGCATCTAACAATACAGGCACTTTTGCCCCACAACCGGTAGGAAACTATACACTTGTGGCCATTAATCACGACGGCACATTTATTGTTCCTGAATTTTATGATGAGTTTGGCGGTTGTTTAACAAGTATAAGCCGCAATGTGCAGGTTCAAAATTGCCTTGAAGCATGTGCCGGTGGTACACTTACGGCATCTGTCAGTTTTGGCAATACAGATCCTCCCTACATGTTGGATTATGTGTTGGTTTGCGAAAACAGTATTGTCGGTACACCAAACGCAACCGGAGTATTTACATTGCCCAACTCTGTTCCTTCGGGAAGTTGTATTGCTTATGCCATCAACTACGACAGCAGTGTGGGCACGCCGAGCTATGTTGCCGGTGCCGGAAATACCTTAACGGTTAACAATAGTCTCTGTTATAGTTTGTTGGATAGATGTGTTACAGTAAATCCGACACCTAATCCTGTTGTTACTGTAACAGATGTTCTCTGTGCCGGTCCAACCACAGGAAGTATGATTATCTCCGGCTTGGTTCCAAGCAGCACTTATTCTGTTTCTTACTATTTTACATTTTATCCGCAAACAGTATTGACAGGACTTATTGCTAACCCACAAGGTCAGATCATCATCAGCAATCTTGAAGCGGGTTCGTACTCTCAAATAATTGTTACGAATAGCTTCAACTGTTCTTCAACACCTGTTGATGTGATTATCAATCCGGCAATTGATTGCACTTGTTACGAGGCATGTCCGGGAGGATCGTTTCTTGCGGCTGTCAATACAGCAACCGTCAATTACAGCGGCACCTATCAATTAACATTTGTGCTTGTTTGCGGGGGTTCTGTTTTCGGTTCCACCGATGATACTGATGAAAACGGGATGGAGAACATTGCTGTTCCTGCTTCACAGCAAGAATGTATGCTGTATGCGCTAAACCACGATGGCAATTTAACGGAAGCTGACTATTTCGGAAGTGAAGGGAATTCATTGATAATACCCGACAATTTTTGTTATACAAGGCTCTCCCGATGTGTAACGGTAGAAGATGTGGTACCGCCAAGCATTACTTGCCCCGGTACTCAAAATCTGATTTTAGACGGAACTTGTTCCTCCACCCTGCCTTTATACAGTGCTTTGAGTGCTACGGATAATTGCGGTACGCCTAACGTAACGCAATCTCCGGGTGCGGGTAGTCCTGTAAGCGGTGTCGGTACCAATACGGTGGTGTTAACTGCTACTGACGGTGTTGGGAATACAGCAACGTGTTCGTTTACCGTCAACCGATTAGATATAACCCCGCCGTCAATTACTTGCCCTGTTACACAGAACCTGATACTAAATGGTACTTGTACGGCTACTTTGCCTTTATACAGTGCAGCCGGCACAACGGATAATTGCGGTACACCGAGTGTTTCGCAATCGCCGGGAGCGGGAAGTACTGTTACAGGTGTTGGAACGACTACCGTTACCTTAACCGCCGATGATGGAAATGGTAATACGGCTACTTGTTCGTTCAGTGTCAATCGTTTGGATTTGACGGCTCCTTCATTGTCTTGTCCAACCACACAGACTTTGGTATTAGATGCTTCTTGTACGGCTACATTGCCTCTATACAGTGCAATTAACCCAACAGATAATTGCGGAACGCCGAGCGTTACGCAATCTCCTTTAGCGGGCAGCACGGTATCCGGTGTGGGTACTACAACGGTAACGTTAACTGCCGATGATGGAAATGGTAATTCCGCAAGTTGTACAATTAGCGTGAACAGAGTGGACAGTACTCCTCCAACGATTACCTGTCCAGCCACTCAAACCTTAACTTTGGGTGCTGCTTGTAATGCTACATTGCCTTCCTATAGCGCAGTAAGTACGGCAGATAACTGTGGAACGCCTACTGTAACTCAATCACCTTTATCGGGAACTACGGTTACAGGTGTTGGAGCAACTACAGTTGTTTTAACAGCAAACGATGGGAATGGAAACACCACTACTTGTTCATTCACAGTGAACAGAGTGGACAGTACTCCTCCAACGATTACCTGTCCGGCTACTCAAACCTTAACAATAGTTGCCGGTTGCACAGCTACCTTGCCTGCATATAGTGCAGTAAGCAGTGGTGATAACTGTGGAACGCCTACCGTCACTCAGTCACCCGCTTCAGGAACTATCATTACAGGTGTTGGAGCAAATACCGTTGTTTTAACCGCCAATGACGGGAATGGTAATACCGCAACTTGTTCTTTCACAGTAAACGTAGTGGACAGTACAGTTCCTACAATTACCTGCCCTGCCACTCAAACCTTAACATTAGGTGCAGCTTGTACGGCTACTTTGCCTGCATATAGTGCAGTGAGTAATGGTGATAACTGTGGAACGCCGACTGTTACCCAATCTCCTGTTTCGGGAACTACCGTTACGGGCGTAGGAACAACTACGGTGGTTTTAACTGCCAACGATGGAAACGGAAACACCGCTTCCTGTTCGTTTAGCGTGAACAGAGTGGACAGCACCCCTCCAACGGTTACTTGTCCCGCCACGCAAACCCTAACTTTAGGGGCTGCTTGTACGGCTACCTTGCCTGTATATAGTGCGGTCAGTAGTGCGGACAACTGCGGTACTCCAACTGTTACTCAATCACCGGCTTCGGGAACTACGGTTACAGGAGTGGGTACGACTACGGTTGTTTTAACGGCTAACGACGGAAATGGTAATACCGCTTCTTGTTCGTTTAGTGTGAACAGAGTGGACCTTATTCCGGCAACGATTACCTGCCCAACGACCCAAACCCTAACCTTAGGGGCTGCATGTACGGCTTCCTTGCCTGCTTATAGTGCTGTGAGTACAGCAGATAACTGCGGTACGCCGACAGTTACACAATCACCGGTTTCGGGAACAACCGTATCGGGTGTTGGAGCAACTACGGTTACGCTCACCGCCAATGACGGGAATGGTAATTCACCTGCTTCTTGTTCATTTACCGTAAACAGAGTGGACTCAACATCGCCAACGATTACCTGCCCCGCAAACATTACTCAGGCATCATCTCCTACGTCATGTACTGCTGTAGTGAGTTGGGCAACACCAACGACTTCAGACAACTGTGCTGTGGCTACGGTAACCCCTTCAATACCTTCGGGTAGTACTTTCTCCGGAACGACAACGGTTAACTATACAGTAACAGATGCATCGGGTAATTCGGCTAACTGTTCATTTACCGTAACGGTTAACGACGGTCAACCGCCCGTACTCAGTCCCTGTCCTGCAAATATCGTGAGTTGTAACAATTCGGTTAACTGGACACCGCCTACGGCAACCGATAACTGTGGCACTGCCAACGTTACCGGAACACATACATCGGGTTCTACGTTCCCATTGGGTACTACTACGGTTACCTATACGGCAACTGATGGTTCGGGCAATACGGCAACTTGTTCGTTTACCGTAACGGTGAGTTTGTTATCTGTCGGTGTATCATCCTCCAACTATAATGGTTTTGGTGTGAGTTGTTTTGGTGCCAATAACGGCACGATTACCGTAACACCCAGTGGAGGTATTCCTCCTTACAGCTATATATGGAGCAACGGTTTAACCGGTACCAATACAGCAACGGGATTAGCGGCAGGGTCTTATTCAGTAACCATCAGCGACCCGAGTGGCTGTACGGTTGTTCAAACGGCAACTCTGACGCAGCCTCAAGTCTTGAACTGCACTGCTACCGTTACCAATCCTACATGTTTTGGCGGTGATAACGGTTCCATCACCACAAGCGCAAGCGGCGGAATTGCTCCATACACCTATACTTGGAGTGGACCCGGTGGTCCTTATGGAAACGTAAGCACTATCAGTGGATTGAGCGGAGGTACTTATACGGTAACGGTTAGCGATGCCAACGGATGTATTTGCATTAACACAGTAACGGTTGTAGAACCACCGCAAATTTCCCCAATAGCCGGAACGTCCAATATATATGAAGGTTCAGGCGGGGTTATCCCAACGTTCTACAATGTCAATGTCATCACCTTTAGTGGTGGTTTGGCACCGTACAACTATACTTGGAACAATACGGGTTATGTTGTTTACAGTATTCCTTCACCGGGTACGATAAACATCGTTTATGCCGATAATGCAACATGGAATGTTACCATTACCGATAGCAATGGTTGCGGTGTTGGATTGTTAGAATTTAGCAGTCTTGACGGCACAACAAATCCGGGCGGTATTCTAAATATTGTAAACAGTGCAACTACTCCTGATTTTGGTACAAACAATGGTACGCTCGTGCTTTCTGTATCTGGCGGAACTCCCTGCCCGGGAGGAGGCTATCAGTATCAATGGACCGGCCCTACTACATGGACCGGCGCACCGACTGCCACTTCAAACAGCTTAACTAACCTGCCTGTTGGATGGTATATTGTTACTGTTACAGATTGCGGTAATCCGGCACAATCAACTGTTGGTTGGTTCTGGGTTCCGAAAAAAGTACGCGGGCGTGGTAAGTTGGAAGTCAGTAATGACTTAATTCAAATAGCTCCAAACCCGTTTGAATTAGCAACGAAAATCTCTTTCAGTTGGCCGCAAGACGATGTTTTGCAATTGGAAGTATTTGACGTAGCCGGACGAATAGTGCTCAAACCCTTTACGGGCGAAATAAAAGCGGATCAGGTCTATGAGATTGATTTTGATGGACGAGCTTTACCAAACGGTATGTATATCTGTCGTTTGGTGAACACCGAAGGCATTAGCATACAAACTAAAGCCTTGCATCATCAATCTAAATAGACCCGCTTTAAGTGGATAGTAAAACACAAGCCCCCGTCGGTTACATGCCGGCGTGGGTTTTTGTGTTTTAGCTTGGGTAAAGACATTCTATTACGACATTTGGATAAACAGTTGCGCTCCTGTATCTTATAGAATAGGATTAGCTTACAGTCTAACCCTCGCGTAGCTTATAAAACAGGATTAGCTTACAGTCTAACCCTCGCGTAGCTTATAAAACAGGATTTACTTACAGTCTAACGCTTCTGCAACTTATGCGACAGGGTTTGGATAAATAGCAACCCAATTATAGGTTAAAGCATAAGGTAAATTTAAATTTAGTGGCAAAACAGCCCCAAGATTAGAGTTCTATGATTTTAGGATGCTTCTTTGATACCTCACCCCGCATTGTAGAGATGTCAAAAATTAATTTAGTCAAAATAGTGCATTCTACTTTACCCTGAATATTCGGAGAACTATTGTAAAAATGTTGTAAAGAAGCGGTAACTTTGCAAATACTCACGAACCATATACTCCACCTGTTTTACCTGAATTTGCCATAATGTGGCAGAGCAAATTTTTTATTTGCCCATCCAAGGTGCTCCAATACTTATTGTGCCCGCCCATTAACCAACTACTTATGTTACAGTAGCGAAAAAAGGTTTATACAGAATATCTTTGTTGCTGTAAAAATCTTTTGCGCTTATGCAAAAGGGCATTTATATTTTACCAAAACAAAGAGTATATGAGAAATTTCATTGGTTTTTGCTTGATACTTACCCTAATTACCGCAAATGCGCAGGTGTCGGTTAGTTGGTTCAATTATCCGGGTGGCGTAGCGGTAGCCGCCGACAGCGAAAATAATGTATATACCGCCAATTGGGATTACAACCCGGCAGGCGATATTACATTGACCAAAAGAGACAGTTCGGGTGCAATTATATGGGAAGTTCCTTATGACAATACCAATAATGACCGCCACGAAGTGGCAACATGGGTAGAAACCGATAGTGAAGACAATATTTTAGTTTCGGGTACAATACGTTCCGGTTACTCTAATCCGGTAAATGCCAACAGTTTGCTGATGAAATTTGACCCTTCGGGCAATTTGTTATGGCGAGTAGTATATGAAACCGATTTTGACGGCTCATCCACCCGAAAATGTTTGATAGACGCTAACAACAATATTTACGTATTGGGCTTAGGAAACAGTGGTTTTGGGATTGTAACAACGGTAAAAAAGTTTAGTGCAGCAGGAGCGCAACTCTGGACTTATTTTGATGCTTACGGAATAGGCTCTCCTAACAACTTAAAATTGACTCCCGATAATGCCCTGTTAATTACGGCAAGATCCATTACGGGCAGTCTGAGCGGTTATGCCAAAATTGACCTGAACGGCAACCATATTTGGCATACTACCGGCATTTACAGCCTTACCTACTCCGATGCTGCCGGCGATATTTTTGGCAACACCTATCTCATTCATGGACAAAATCCTGCGAGTGCCGGAAGTGTGCTTAAAAAACTTACGCCAACAGGTGAGCAATTATGGCAAAAACTCAACAGCTTTTCGGGTATGAGGGTTGAAGTAGGAACCGATGACTACCCTGTTATTTGCGGTTATCCTAACTCCGGTTTTGGAACGGTATTTATGAAATACAACTCAAGTGGCAACCTACTTTGGGAAAACCTCGATGCCGACGGACCTTCGTTTAACCTTTTGGCGCATTCTCAAATGCGCCTCGATGCCTACAATTCCGCTTATTTGGTTGCCGGAACCATGTTTGCAATGGCAGTTTGTAAAGTAAATGCTGACGGAACTTCTGCATGGACAGCTACCACAAGCGGCAGCTATGGTTATTTTATTGATTTTGGCACCGATAATTGCGTGTTTTTAACCGGCGGCACGACTGCAAAAATAGTACAGGCAGCCACACCTACCCTGCAACTTAAATTGACCGCAGTGCTGGAAGGCGCTTTTAACCCTGCCACCAATACCATGAACACCACCCTCCGCAATCACCCTTCGGGCAATCTTTTACCCGTTACACAACCTTTCAATCTGCCCCCTTTTAATTATAACGGAACCGAAACGAATGCCGATCACCCTGTTAATGCGGTTGATTGGGTATTGGTAGAGTTGCGGAATGGGGCTTCAGGCAACAATGTGGTAGCCCGAAAAGCTGCCATTATGCTCTCCGATGGTGTAATTAGAGATGCCACGAATGCCGGCGAAACGAATGCCGTTACCTTTTCCGATGTTCCGATTGGCAATTATTGGGTGGCTTTAAAAACCCGCAACCATTTGGCAGTAATCAGCGAAACCACTCATGCTTTACCTAATAGTTTACCGCTCAATTTTACCAATGCCTCCAATATTATGGGCGGCTTACAGCAAGGAACTATGGTAGCTGCCGGTATTTTTGCCTTGTCTGCCGGCGATTTTAACGAAGATGGAGTGATTACCATTGCCGATTTTAATGGCTTTACCCTACAAACAATCCCAAACTTCTATAATAACGGCGACTTTAATTTGGATGCAACTATTTCAGTTGTCGATTTCGAACTCCTGCAACCCAATCTGCAAAAAATGGCTGTGTTTCAGGTGCGATAAATCGGGGCTTCAATTATCTTGGGGATTACTCCAAATAAATACTTATCGACAGAGTTGCGACAGGTGGTAATCCCCCAAAATGTCTTATCCCAACCCCTCCCTAAAACAACAACTCCTTACGAGCCATATTAAGTCGAAAACCAAGCCCGACAAAATGATCCAAATGCGTATTGGAAGGAGTATAGGCTTTTTGGCGGCGGTAGGTATAGTTAAAGTCGAGCCATAGATTGTGTTTCCACATATAACTCAACAAAAAATCGGCCAGCAAGATTTGGGTGTTTTCGCCTTGAAGGATTTTGTTGTCGTAGTCTTGCGGTCTGTTCGAGGTATTTAACAAGAAAATATTGCTACCCCAATTTGTCGAGTCGATGTCGGCACCGTATTGGGCATACATCAGGTTGAGCTTGAGGTCTAAAAGTTGATGCGGTTTGTAACGGATGACAGCTAAGGTTTCCCGAAAATTTGCGCCGAGCGGGTGGGCGAGGGGTTGGTTGAAATGTGTATAATTACCGCTTTCGGTGTTATGACTATAAGTGTAAGGACGAACGGTGTTGAATTCGATTTGAGCATCGAGATTGCTGACATCTGCAACATCTATATATTTCAACCCGACTTGCATCCCATATTTATTTGCCCACCAACCTGTTTGGTTTTTCAATTCGGCTAATTTGAATTCATCTATGACCACTTGTCCGTAGAGCGAAAACCGTTTGAGGAAGTTGTATTTGTAATCCATTCCGAGAATGACATTATCGGGGCTGCCCAGGTGGTATTCGATGGCGCGGTAAAAAACTATCGGGTTGAGGTAGTTCAATTCAAATCCGCCGTCCTCCCTGCCAAACACCACGCCCTCAAAAATGCCGAGGTTAAACCGTTTGGTGATGTTCATGCTGAGATGGTGCATTGCGGCATATTTGCGTGGAAGTTGCCCATCGGCGGCGTTCCTGAATTGACCCGTCAATTGCATAAACAGGTTTTGGTAATTGAGCCGCCAAACCTGTGTGTTGAGTTTCAGAAAGAGGTAGTTGTTTGAAAAATCGGACAAAAAGAGGCTGCGAACGCCGTTGCCGATAAAGTTTTTATCGTGGCCAAATTGGAGGCGTATTCTTTCGAGGGGTTGAAAGGTAATATAACCCCGTGCATGAAAGTAATCCTGACCTCGTGCAAAAAGGCTATCACCCAGCATACTTTCAAAATCCTTGACCCGCCCCTCGCCGGGAACGGCATTGTGGCGAGCGATATAATCCCCCGCATAATCAGGGTAACTCACTTGGTTATCGGTCAAAAAGCCATAGAAACCGAGTGCCTCGTTAATCATTCCGCGCACTTCAATCCCCCGCGTATTGATGTATCTAATGCCTTTCACCCCTTGTTCCTTGCCAAGTTGCATGTGAAGAACGGGGTTCACCTTGAGCAATACTTCATCGTGGCGTTTGACGCGCAAAAAATCCGAAGGGTATTGGTACAGCTTTTTGAGGAAAGGCTTTTTGCTCGGCACAAGCCCCCAATCCGTCCACTCGTTGTTGTCCTTATATATATAGTACTGATTGAAGCGGTCTTGTTTTCTGAACCGCGCCTCCTGCATGTCGTCCATGCTTTCGGTCAGCAGTACGGCATGAAAACGGGTGTAGGGTTTGAGGGTGGTAAAGATATAGGAGGTGTCAATACTGCCCGATTTGATTTCAATCCGGTCGAGCAGATGATAGGCGGGGCTTTGCAAAGGCAGGTATGTGCTTTGGGCATGAAGGTTGGAAAGGGTGAAGCACAAAAGGAGGGTTAAAACGGATGTATATCGGCGCATGAGCAGGGAGATTTTGCAGGATGAATGAAAGACCAAGCTCAAAGGTATTCAATATGGCTAATAACTCCATTTAAGCCGCAAAAAAATGGAATTACCCAAGTTGTTAAATGTTTGGGGATTGCCGGTTTGAGCAAAAAACACTTGTCCTATGAGATCAACATCCCAATTTAAGGCAATATTGTAGGACAAGGCGGGCAAAACAGCGAGCAAATGCCCATTGGGAGAGTACAACATCGCCGCACTTCCATTGAACAAAGGGGTAAAACTCTTGGCAACCTGCAACATTGTGGTCAATTTAGTGGGCATCAGGCTTTTGGGAGAAAGGTTAAAGGCGTACAATTCAGCGAGGTTATCCAATGAATTTGCGCCCTCGCTGTTGAACAACATGGAAGCATTCAAATACCAACCTTTTGAAAACATATAATCCACGCCGGTTGCTGCACTCCATGTTCCGCGATGTTTGGTAAAATTTTGGTAGGGATGGAAATAGGTGAGTTCCCCTTTCCAACCCGCGTTGCCGATGTTTCCTGCCCAACCCGCTCCGATTGCGGCATCAGTTCTATACTTTCCGATCAGGATTTGAAAGTCATATCCCCCTTTGTTGAACCCATATTTTGCAGCGGCAATCCAATCATCGAATTTTATGGCGGGAGCGATTGCCATGTCGAGGTTGGTAAAATCGGATAGAAAAAACTGCCCTCTAACGGCATCGGTTCCGGGGCGTTCTTCGTAGTCAAAATCCAAAAAGTTGTAAGAGTTAAACACATCATTGGGATTCCAAACCGTGTTAATGCCCCAGTTAATCCGTTGCCTTCCTGCGCGGATACTCCATTTGTCGGTTTGATATTCCGCCCAAAGCCTGTCGAGAATGCTATGCAACACAAGTGTATTTTTGTCCACCCAAACTTGCGACATATCAACGATTCCATTCCCCACATCAACTGACTTGGCAAAGTCGGGCGTGTATTTTACCTGCTCGCCAAAAAACAGACGGTTTCGAAGCTCGGCAGCAAAAGTAAACCGTGAAACAGGCATCCATTTAAAATTCAACCGGTGATGTATCAATTGACCGGTCAGCAGGGTGTTCAGGTCATTGGTAAAAGAAACGGTTTTAAGGTCTTTGACATAACCGCCAAGTTGCCAGTTTTTTTGTGCAATTGAGTCGGATTGAGCAACGGCAGGCTGGGAGAGGAGGTAAAAAACAAAACTTATAAACCACCCGGTTAAACAGTGGAAGTTAATTTTTTGCATTACCATCATTGGCGGATTTTGGTCAGAAATTCCGATAAAACCAAGATGCGTTGGTTGATTTGTATCAACAAATCGGCTTTTTCCAATGTCAAACCTTCCACGAATGAATTAAAAGTAGCGGTATCTAATGGAAATTTTTCGGTGCTTAATATATATAGGTATTGAATAGCCACATCCTTGTCCTGCCAATTGCCCAACAGTTCTCCGAATGAGGTTAACATAGCCACTAATTCATCAGTATAAGGAAAGGAATAGCCACATTTATCTAAAAATTGGGTGTTGTAATGCCACTGTTTGAGTAATTTGCGCAAGTCATGCAGTTTTTGTTCATCAGAAGAGCACTGAATCATCTCTTTTTCCGCCTGTTTGATACAATCAGCCATATATTGAGCAACAGATTTTGGATTTATTTGGCTGATAAGGGCGGTAAACTTTTGGGTAGCAGCTTTTTTATCAGAGAATTGCGGGTGTTGGCATAAGTACGCAAACCTCAATTTGCAAGATATTTTTTGCTTATCGAGCAATGACAATAAAGGAATCAATTTTTTGCTAAACGGACTTTCCTTAATCAGACCGATATGGAGTTGGATTTCACGCAATTCACCCGATGCTTGGTAAACCTTTTTGTAACGAGGGTAAAACTTATCAGCCTTTTTACCCACCTTGCTAAAAGCCGCCAATTTCAACAAAGCCCTCCATTTTTTGACCGACACTCTGAGTTGATGAACATCGGTTTCGGAGGTTGAAGCGGCAGCATTTTCCATGTTTGATAAAAAACCCGAAAAGAGTTTGCTTGCTTTCTTTGCCACCAATTGGTCTTTCAGATTCTGAATTTTGCGCATAAGGCGGGATTTTAGTTTGGTCAATCGGTTGGCGTTTGACCTGTATCAGATGTAATCGCGCCATCCACCAAGGTAATGACCCTTCGTGCGCGGTCTATGACTCGTTGGTCGTGGGTCGAAAAAATAAAGGTCATGTTTTCCTCTTGGTTCAGTTTGGCCATGATGTCCAAAAGTTTGGTTGCCGCAACCGAGTCCAAATTAGCAGTCGGTTCGTCGGCCAAAATAAATTTTGGTTTTGAAGCCAATGCCCTTGCCACCGCCACGCGCTGTTGTTGCCCCCCCGATAATTGAGCCGGCCGGACATTCATTTTGTCAGCCAATCCCACTTCGGCTAAGAGAGCCGTTACCCGTTGATCGCGCTCTTTTTTAGAAACATTTTGCAAGAGCATAATAAACTCGACATTTTCGCGGGCAGTTAGGACAGGAATGAGGTTAAATGATTGGAAAACAAACCCGATATTGTGCAACCGGAAATCAATCAATTGACTTGGCGATAGTTGGGTAATGTCCACTCCATTGATGACAACATTGCCCGATGTAGGCCGGTCTAAGCCTCCCAATAAATTGAGCAGCGTGGTCTTGCCCGACCCCGACGGACCGACTAAAGCGGTAAACTCGCCCGCATGTACATGCAAATGAACATTGTTCACCGCATAAACGGGGATGGTATCGGGGTTATAAACCTTGCTGATATTGTGCGCATCAATGATGGTATCCATTGGTAAGAATTGTTTAATTGAAAATAAGACTTTGCAAACAAATGATTGCTTTATTGAAAAATAAATGATTCAAAAGCCGAGAATAAAACATCCGCGCAATTACCTATGAATCGCCTCAACCGGTTTTAACCGAAGCGCTCGAATGGCAGGGAAAATGGCCGAGATAATGGCGGTAATCACGACAAGTATCAGGATTTGGAAGTATTGGTCAATGGGTAAATCGGGGTAAATCACATTGCCAAATCCAAAATCGCCCATAGTATTACCGGCCACTGCAGTCAAGTCAATGCCATTGACCGATAAATATTTAATGATCCCATAAGCTATCAAAAGTCCAAATGGCGAACCAAACAAGACTAGAATAACAGTTTCGGTCAGTATCATCGAAAACAGTTTCATCCGGTTCATACCCAACGCCATCAGCACACCCAACTCGCGGGTTCGTTCCAAAATAGCCATCAGCATGGTGTTAATAATGCCAAAAGCCAACGCCAACAATATAATAATGACAAACACCATCGAAGCCTGCCCCATAGTGGACAAAACCAATGCCGTATCGGGTGAAACTTCTTGCCAGTCTTGTACTTTCAGGTTGGGGTAAAGTTGGGAAATAGTGTTTTTAACCGGAATGGTCAATTCATCGTTTTGAAGTAAAACCGCCAACTCGTGCGTCTCGTCCGATAATCCCAACAAAGTTTCGAGGTCGGATATATGGATATATACATTGCGCTCGTCTAAAGCGGTGTTGTAAGATTGGTAAATCCCCTCCACCCAAAACGCAGCCGATACCAAGTTGTCTTCTTTGTCTTGAAAGGTAAGTACCACTTTAGAGCGCAGTTTCAGCTTTAGCTTTTTGGCCAATTTCGCTCCCAACAAAAGTCCATTGGCTTTCTTACTGACGAAATATTCCCCATCAATCACCTTGCTTTTCAATTGCGAAACAGCGGCTTCGTCCTCAGACACAATGCCATTAATTTGCATCCCCGCACTACCTGTCGCATTAGCCAACATCCCCATAGCAATTGTTCGCATCGTTGCAGCCTTTACCCCGTCCAATTGTTTAATAGTGGTCAGCATTTCCATCGCCTGTGGCATGGATGGGATTTGGGTGAAATCTTTGGTGAAATCGGGCTGATGTATTTGAATATGAGCAATCTCGTTTTCGATGGCAATTCGAAACCTTTCCTGCCCCATGCCCCAATAGATAGCCGCAATAAAAGCCCCCGCCAACAAACCGATAGCGACCGAAATCATAATGACCAAACTTCGGGTAGGGTTTCTCCAAATATTTCTCCAAGCTATTTTTGTAATCATAGTTAGTAATTATAAGCTGTCAAATCGCAACGGATCATCAAATTGTTTTTCCCGCAGTTTTCGCAGATTGAAGATTTTTTCTCCCGCAGATTTCGCTGATTTACGCAGATATTTGTTTTAAAATTATTCAGTTGTATTTTGTGTTGGTATTATCATCTTTTCATCGCCTCCACTTCGTTGAGGGTAAACACCTTCACCAAAGGATACAATGATAAGACCAATGCGATACAAGTTACAATAACGGTTTGCTCAATAATGACCGGAGGGCTAAAGACGGTCGGGATGATTGGCTCAAATCCAAACCCCTCATACATTTCGGCCATTTGCCCTGAAAACCGAATAGGGTGGGTATGAAGATATGAAACCAAAGGGATAGCGACCAACACACCAACAAGGCAACCGGTAATAGTTACCAATAAAGATTCTACCAAAACCACCCAAGCCAACCGTTTTCTTTTCATCCCAATAGCCATCAACATCCCAAACTCATAGCGGCGTTCAGCGGTCATCATCAGTAGCGTGCCAAAAATACCAAAAGCCACCAGCAAGTATAGGATGCCTATTATTATATAGGTACTACCTTCTTTGGTTCTAATCAATTCTTGAATTTCAGGCATCATCTCTTGCCAAGGCATCACCTCATAAGCATTGCCAATGATTGGTCTCAAATTTGAAACGACCTTGTTCAAATTAGAAGGGTCATCCAAAGATAAAACCAAAGATGTGAGCATTCCGGGTGCTCCATAAAGATTTTGAGCTTCCAAAAGAGGAAGGTAAACAATACCCGCGTTCAGTTCGGGCGAGGCAAACTTAACAATCCCTTTAATGGGATATTTACCTGCGGCAGTACTTCCATGATAGCCTTGTCCTATTAATACTATGGTATCCGATACCCCTAATTGAAGTTTTTTCGCCAACCCTTCGGCAACTAAAACCGCAGTATCCGATAGCTGAATAAATTTGCCGTCAGTCAGTTTGTTTTCCAGTTTGGTGACCATATTCTCTTTCTCAGGGTCAACACCCACTACTATACTTCCTTTGGTGGATTGTTCCGAAGATGCCAATGCGAAAGATTCTAACCGAGGCGTAGTGCCGGTAATATGAGGTTGTTGTAACACGATTTGATTGAGCGAATCGGAATAGGCAAAACTATTATCCAACACTTGCTCGTCCCAATAACCGGACAAATGAATTTGCGCATAACCGGCGTAAAAACTCACTACATTCTTGGTCAGGTTATCCCATACGCCTTTTTGCAAGGACATGGTAAAAACCGAAAGCAGCACTGCAAAAAAAACAGATGCCATAGTAATAAGTGTGCGACTTCGATTTCGCCATAAATTTCTCCAAGCTAAAGTAAATAACATAAACGTGTTATTTGGGCAAGTAACGTAAGGAATCGAAATTACTTTACCTGTTTAAGGTTTTGCAAGGTAAAGAAGTTATCGTTAATGTTGGGGTTAAACTTCAGGGATTTGTAGGTAATTTCCGTTCGATGCCCGGGTTTATCGGCAGGTTGCATCACCATACGGGTAGGAAGCATACGTCCGTCCATTGTTTGTACATCAGAACCCAACAAAGTATTGACCAACATTTCATCTTCGTCATAAAATTCGCTACGAAGCTGCAAATAGTTTTTCTTTTCAATCCACAGAATTACCTTACTCCAAACAACGGCTGCATCCGGCTTGGGTTTCAACTCAATTTTGTAACAAAGGAAGTTTTCTACAGTTTCTTCGCCCAATAAGGTGTGATGATAGTCTTCAACCGATGAAGATTCCTTTACTAAGTCATCGTTGGTAAAATCAGTACCCATCCAAGATTGCGACATCATAGAAGGTGGCATCTTAATCGTTCTTTCCAAACTCGGCAGCCAGTTCCACATTTCTTTTTTTCGTTTCAAAAATGCAGTGCCTTTTTCTTTAGCCGGTGATTGTATCAATATAAGAGCATATTCTGTTCCTTTTGACCATGTTTTAATTTCCATCGTTCTATTCCAAGTAGGTCGTACCACTTTAAAGCTGATTTCAGCAATAGAACTATTGCCTCTCATATTTTCTTCCGACTTTTGAACAATCGTTTTGGCATCTTGTGCAGTGAGGAATTGAGCGCAGAAGAATAACAAAAGCGAAAGTGATTTAAAGATGTTATTTTGGGTCATGTTAAAATCATTTGTTTGCAAGTTAATAAAATTGTAAAGTCTGTGACTAATTTTAATTAGAATTTGAAATTGGCCTGTTGAATCCAAATACTTCGTTTAAATTGAAAAGATTAGGAGAATAATAGTTATCGGCCAATCATCGAAAAGTATTCATCACTCGACAAATTCTAATTACTTCCTGTTTAAAGTGGTCTTTTACACAATTTGGTAGAACGTTCCATACTTCAAATGCGATTTTTTGAATTTTTGTTACTTAAATTCCTCCCCACAAGAACACCTAGCATCCCTGCAAAGGAGTAAAGTCCCCCTGCAAAAGTTTTTTTCACTCCTGTTTTTTAAAAATTGTCAAGTATCAATAGGCTATTACACCGTTGAAAAGGCGCCTTTCCAACCTACAACTGTTTTAGATGCCCCATCTTTTTTCTAAAACACCCCTGCAATAAGCTTTTGTCAACCTATTTTTGGATGTTGTCAACCCTATTTCTGTGAAAATCAACTTACATAGATTGTTTGCCTTTATGCAAGGTAGCTTTGTTCATCAACAAAGCGGCATTGTCAATCGTAAATTTTGAGTGTATTTCCGAACTTCATAACTTGCTGTCATTATTTGAGATAGGATAGGTTAAGGATTAAAAATTTCACTTTCGATTGTTAGATGATGTGATTAAGGGGTTGCTAAAAAATATTTTATGTAATTGCAGGCTTGCAACCTATTAGAGTATAGTAATCGTCTTCAAGCCGTATTAAAATAGTCTTAAAAATGCTATTTTGCAGCTTTAATCAAACTTATGTCATCAAAATAACAGTAAGAGTTTGGCTATAATGGAAAAACTCTCTAACTTTAACGGTCAAATCTTATTCTCAAATTATCAAGTTATGAATAAAACATCTACACTACGCTTTTGTATTTCTGTTTTATGCTTTGTATGGTTTACTTTTCTGAGTATAGAAACAACTGCACAATGTAGTTATAGTGCCAATGTAGGTGCTGTTAGTTTAGGAACGATAACACCCACCGGAACATGGCAAGTAACAGGATGCGTAACCGGCGGGGACTATTATAGTTTTAACGCTACGGCCGGTCAACAATTCGCTTTTACCTTTTGCGGTAACGGTGGAACAGCAACATGGGATACAGAATTGAGTATCAATACTGCTGCCGGAGCCGGCGTTGCAGGGGCTTACAATGATGACTTTTGCGGAATTCAATCTCAATTAACTTGGACCGCTACTTCAAACGGTACTTTTGCTATTTATGTAACCGGATTTGGCTGTACGAATAATGCTAACTGTGCAACATTAGCCTACCGTGTTATTACTCCCCCCCCCCCTCCAACTGCGCTTACCGTTCAAACCGGTGGAAACAACAGTAATGCCTCTTGGTTAGTGCAAAATGTCTTTTTGACCGGTTGTTCACAGGTTTCAGGAGTATCCTTTACCGGCAACAATCAAGCTATCGGGCATTTTATTAACGGAGCAAGTATCGGTATTTCTGAAGGTATCATCATATCAAGTGGTGCTTCTACCAATGCTCAAGGCCCTAATAACTCTACCGGAGTAACGACTGCTTTTGGGACACCGGGGGATGCCAATCTTACAGCATTAACAGCCTCAACTCCATGCGGAAGTCCTGCTCCTACGTTAGATGCAGCGTTTATTACATTTTCTTTTGTACCTTTAACCAACTCTGTTCAGTTTCAATATGTCTTTGCTTCAGATGAATATCCCGAATATGTTTGTTCAAGTTTTAACGATGTATTCGGATTTTTTATCAGCGGGCCGGGCGTACCACTTCAAAATATAGCATTAGTTCCCGGAACCAGTACTTATGTGGGGATAAATACCGTCAATCCTACGAATAATAGTGCATATTACAATGCCAATGCAACCGGAAGCATCATTACCCAATATGACGGCTATACAGATGTTATGACTGCTGTAGCAACAGGGCTAACCCCTTGTCAAACTTATACCATTAAGTTGGCAGTTGCGGATGCAGGGGACTCTATTCTAGACTCTGCCGTATTCTTAGCAGCAAATAGTTTTAATGCAGGTAATGCCGTTTCGGTTACTTCTTTTGTACCCAGTAGTGGAACTCAAGATGCTTATGAAGGATGTCAAGATGGATTCTTTGAATTTATTCGAGGCGACATAACCGATTTAAGCCAACCTATTACACTTCAAATCCTCGTAACAGGAACCGCTACACCGGGAGCAGATTACCAAACGCTTCCCATTACAGTTACTATTCCCGCCGGTCAGATTTCTTATCAATTACCCGTAATTGCTTATGCAGATTTATTACCGGAAGGATTTGAAAGTATCATCGTACAAGTGAACGAATTACAGTGTAATTGTACTTTCCCGCCACCCGCCCAATTGAATATTTACGATAGTCCTGAACCGTTTAATGCGTTTATCAGTAATCCGCCTACGATTTGTCCCGGAGAACAAGCATTAATTGCGGTCATTGCATCAGGTAGTACCTTTACGCCTTACAACTATGTATGGAGTAATGGACAATCGGGACCTGCAATTTTTGTAAGCCCACCCGTTACAAGCAGCTATTCCGTAACAGTAACCGATGCTTGTGGAAGAACGACCACGACTACTATTCAAGTGAATGTGAGTAATGCTCCGCCAAATGCAGCGATTACTCCGGCAGGGCCATTCTGTAGCAATGCTTCACCGGTTACACTCACCGCTGCCAGCGCAGGAGGTATTTGGTCTGGTCCGGGTGTTGATCCGGTAACCGGTGTGTTTGATCCGGTTGCGGCATCTGGCACCGGCCCCGGTCCTTATACTATTACTTATTCTGTGAGCAATACTTGTGGGAGTAGTACACAAAGTACTACCATCACTGTCAACCCTGTTGCAGTTCCCGCCATCACCCCTGTAACACCTGTTTGCCAAGGGGCTGTTGCTACTACTACGCTTACCGCTAATGTACCGGGTGGTACTTGGTCAGGTCCGGGAATATTGGGTGGTACAAACACGAGTGGACAATTTAGTTATGCTTTAGCTTCCTCTTTAGGGGCGAGTCCTTATACTGTTACTTATACCACTCCGGCACCTTGCGGAAGCAGTACAACCACAACCATTTCAGTTTTGGCTCAAGCAACTGCCGGTATTACTCCTGCTGCTACTATTTGTAATGGACAGAGTACGTCCATTACAGCAACAGGAGGTGGCACTTATGTTTGGAATACCGGTGGAAATACGGCAACCATTAGCGTTTCGCCCACAATAAACACGACTTATACAGTAACGGTTACTAATGCCGCCGGCTGTACCGCTACGGCTAATACAACTATTACCGTAAACAATATTACACCTCCCAGCTTAGTCGCACCCAGTATTTGTCCGGGGCAAAATGTACAATTGAATGCCGGCTTCGGTTTCACCAATTACGCATGGTCGCAAGGGGGTAATACTCAAATTATTTCGGTTAATCCAAGTGTGAATACAACTTACACTGTTACCGTTACGAATAGCGCAGGCTGTACTGCTTCAGCGAGTGTTACAGTTACTATCAGTTCAAATATCGTACCCCCTAATATCCTACCACAAACCATTTGTTCCGGAAGTCCTGTAACTCTCAACGCCGGAACCGGTTATATTAGTTATGCGTGGTCAAACTCAGCCGGTTCGGGGCAAACTGTTACAGTTAGTCCCACTGCGACTACTACTTATACCGTTACGGTTACTAATTTACAAGGTTGTACGGCAACAGGTAATGTTACCGTCACAGTAAATACTATTACTCCGCCGGTTATTCCTCCCCAATCACTTTGCCAAGGCGGTGCTCCTGTTGATTTAACAGTTACAGGAACTTATGCCAGTTATGAATGGTCCAATGGTAGTACAAGTGCAACCATTTCGGTCAGTCCGGCAGCCACAACCACTTATATAGTTACAGTTACCAATGCTGCTACTTGTACTACGACAGCGAATGTAACTGTAACAGTCAATACAATTGCCCCTCCTAATATACCACCGGTTTCAACCTGTAACGGAGGAAGTGCTACTTTAACCGCTTCAGGAGGTTACACCAGTTACTTATGGTCAACCGGGGGAACCGGACAAAGCATCACGGTTAGCCCAACAGCAGGAACGAGTTATACGGTAACGGTTACCAATTCAAACGGTTGTACATCTACCGGAACAGGAACAGTATCTGTAAATGCCAATCCTGCTCCCACAATTGGTGGTTCCACACAATTTTGTATAGGTAGTAGTACTACGCTATCTGCACCGGCCGGATTTACCACTTATGCTTGGACACCTTCCGGTTCAGGCTCAAGTATTTCTGTCAATACACCCGGTACATATAGTGTTGTCGTAACCGATGCAAATGGATGTACCGGTTCTGCTTCGGTCAACGTTACTCAAAACACATCCCTTAGCCCTGCTATCAGTGGTGACTTGTCTCTTTGTGCCGGTGAAATCTCAACGTTAGATGTTGGTGCCGGTTTTGCCTCTTATCTTTGGTCACCGAATGCAGCAAATGCAACTACTCCTAGTATCACTGTCCCTGCCGGTACGTATAGCGTTACGGTAACTGATGCAAGTGGCTGTACCGGTGCAACAACAGTAACAATCGTAGCTGCTCCGACTCCTCCGGTAGCAATCACGGGGGATCCCAACGTTTGTGCAGGAGATGATGCAGATTTGAATGCGACTGCCGGATATGTTCAGTATGCATGGTCAAACGGTGAGTTTGGACAAAGTATTCTTGTAAATACACCCGGAACATATATTGTAACCATAACCGATGTCAATGGTTGTACAAATACTAGCAGTCAAGTCATCAACGACAACAACATTCCGCCGCCTCCTATAACACCACAATCTACTTGTGCAGGTGTTTCAGCACCTCCTTTAGATGCAGGTCCCGGATTTAGCTCTTATTTATGGTCAACCGGTGCAAGCACACAATCTATTACCGCTGCTCCAAATACGACTACAACTTATACAGTTACCGTTACCAATGCAGATGGATGTAGTGTAGCAAGTGATGCTACAATCAATGTTATTTCTCAACCCACCGCAGTTGCCGACCCGCCTCAAAGTATTTGTAACGGGGATATGGTGTTTATAGGTGTTACCGGGAATGGCGATACCTATCAATGGGATAATGGCGATAACGGATTTGTCATTGCTGTTTCCCCTACAACAACTACGGTCTATAATGTAACAGTATCTATCGGCGGTGTCTGTTCAGCTACTGCACAAACGACAGTATTCGTTAACCCCCTTCCTACTCCTGATGCCGGACCTGATCAAGAGATATGTGGAGGACAAGAATCTGCCACCTTAACAGCAACGGGCGGCTTGATTTATTCTTGGAATGGATTTGTCGGGAATAATCCAAGTATTATTGTCAGTCCAACTACGACTACTAGTTACACGGTTACTGTAACCGATTCCAATAATTGCAGTGCAACTGATGACGTAACAGTAACAGTTAATTCTTTGACAGGATTGGCAATAGCCGGTGCTGTTCCGATATGTGAAGGGGGTAATACTACTTTGACAGCTAGCGGAGGCACTACTTATGCTTGGAATACCGGTGTCAACGGAAACAGCATAACAGTCAATCCTACAAACACAACAAGCTATACCGTTACAGCTACTGATGCAAATGGATGTTCAGCCGAACTTACGGAAACAGTTGTTGTTAATGCAACACCTCTTGCCATACCAAACAGTAACATCCCTTGCAGTGGGACCGATTTGCAATTGTCGGGCGATGTATTTGTGCCCGGTGGCGTGCCTCCCGGCAGCACAACAGTTTATAGTTGGAGCGGCCCCGGTGGATATAGCTCGACCGACCAATTCCCACTCATCCCAAGTGTAACTTTAGCCCAAGCGGGCACTTATACTTTAGTCGTTACTGTCAACGGTTGTCCATCTGCAAGTGCAACGACTGATGTTGTCGTACTTCCCGGCCCTATTGCAACTGCTTCAAATAATGGACCTGCTTGTGCAGGAGATATTCAATTGCAAGGCTCTTCCGATATTACCGGAACAACTGTTTCATATCAATGGTCTGGTCCGGGCGGTTATAGCTCTACTTTACAAAATCCAATCCTATCGGGTGGTACAGCATTATCGGGAACTTATACCTTAGTTGTTACTGTAGATGCTTGTCCTTCGGCACCTGTTGATACAGATGTTTCGATTTTCCCAATTCCACCTTTAACCATCTCTGGAAATCCCATCTTCTGCCAAGGGGCAAGTGCCTTGATTACCGTTGATGAAGTTTATCCAACTTATAGTTGGTCAAATGGAAGTTCAACACAAAGCACTACAGTAACTACAGCAGGAACATACTTTGTAACAGTAACGGATGCAACAGGCTGTACGGCTTCACAATCCATCAATATTACCGTCAATCCATTACCCACCCCTGCTGTAACCGGTGGAGGAATATCTGTTTGTGCAGGTACTGTTGTTCCATTGAGTGCTACCGGAGGATTTTCTGCTTATATTTGGAGTGATGGCAGTACAACAAAAGATATTACCCCTGCTCCTGAATTTACGACAACCTATTCAGTAACCGTAACTGATGCGAATGGCTGTACCGGTACCGCAAGCACTGTGGTAGATGCTGTTCCCAGCCCAGATATTAGCATTACTGCACCCGGTAGTATTTGTTTCGGTAATAATGCCACCATAAACGTAGTAGGAGATCCTGCGCATTCCTATTTGTGGAGTACAGGGAGCACCTCTCAAACTATTGTCGTTTCGCCTTCAACTACAACTACTTATACCGTAACGGCTACTAATAGCATCGGTTGTACCAGAACGGCATTCGTTGAGATTGTTGTGGACTTCCAGCTAAGTCCAACTATAACCGGTCCGGCAATTGTATGTCCCGGTTTCTCGACTACTTTAAATCCCGGTACTTATGCCGGCTATGAATGGAGTACCGGAAGTACAACTCAGACTATCACTGTATTTCCAACAGCTCCTACGACCTATACCTTAACTGTAACAGATGCAAATGGTTGTACTGGTATTTCAAGTGTTTTGGTTCAATTAAATGTTGCTCCGACAGTCAACGTAACAGGGACATTTAGTTGTGGGAATTTTGTGGAGTTAGTTGCTACTCCGGGTTTTGCTAGTTATTTATGGAACAATAGTGCCACAACTCAGACTATTAACCCGACTATAGCCGGTACTTATATGGTTACGGTAACAGATGCAAATGGTTGTACAGCAGAGTCAAATAGCATCCCTGTTGCATTCCAACCCGATCCGTCATTGGCTTTATTGAGTGTTACAGATGCTACTTGCGGCAACAGTAATGGTAGTATGAGCGTATCGGGAACCGGTGGAACAGCACCTTTGAGCTATTCTTGGTCACATGATGCGACATTAAATAACCCCTCTGCTACCGGTTTAGGTGGTGCTACTTACATTGTAACTGTTACCGATGCCAATGGATGTACTGCTACTGTTTCGGCAGCAGTTAACAATATTGCCGGACCGACAATAAATACCATGATACCCGCTAATGCCTCTTGTGGTTTTAATAACGGTAGTATAAATGTTACATCTTCGGGTGGAACAGCACCTGTGAACTATACTTGGTCACATGATGCCTTACTCAATAATCCAAATGCGACCGGACTTGGTACTAACACCTATACCGTTACGATTACCGATGCCAATAGTTGTTCAGATACTGAAACAGTAAACATTACCAACTTATTAGGACCTACTTTAGCCCCCGGTGTCATTGTTAATGCTGCCTGTGGGGTCGCTAATGGATCTGCTTCAGTGGTGCTTACAGGTGGTACAGCACCAATTACTTACGCTTGGTCGCAAGATGGTAGTTTGAACAGCCCGAATGCAACCGGGTTATTTTCAGGCAGTTATACCGTAACTGCTACGGATGCCAATGGTTGCCAAGCAATACAACCTTTAGCTATAGCAAATGAAGGCGCACCTACCCTAGTAGTAGATAATGTTAGCCCGGCTACTTGTGGTAATAATAATGGTTCTATCACTGTATCAGCTACCGGTGGAACGGGAACTTTAACTTATGAATGGTCACATGACCCAGCTCTTATTATAGGTACCGCAACCGGTCTAGCAGCAGGTAACTACTTCGTAACTGTGAACGATGACAACAACTGCCAAGCAGTTCAGTCAGTCGTTGTAGGCAGTTTACTTAGTCCTGTTTTACAGGTAACGGGCGTAACTCCGGATAATTGTGGTTCAGGAAACGGTAGTATCAGTATTACAACAACAGGCGGTTTAGCACCTATAACTTATACTTGGTCATATCCGGGTGCTCCAAATAGTCCGAATGTAACCGGACTTTCAGCAGGAACTTATACCGTTACCGTTAGTGATGCTACCGGCTGTACAGCGAGCATCAGTGCTCCGGTTACAGCAACATCCAATCCAACATTGACTATGTCTGCTGAAAACCCCGCTAGTTGTGGACAAGCCAACGGAAGTGGGGCAGTTGCAGCAGCAGGCGGCACAACACCCTATACTTTTGAATGGTCGCACGACCCGCTCTTAAATTCAAATGCAGCAACAGGCTTGGCAGTTGGAACTTACACTGTTACAGTAACTGATGTAAATGGATGTAGTGCTACGACAACGGTTAATATAGCAACACTTAACGCTGCCGTTCTGAACTTGGTTAGCACAGCAAATGCCACTTGTGGTAATGATAACGGAAGTATTACCATATCTGCAACTGGTGGTAACGGTGGGTTGATCTACCAATGGTCGCATGATCCACTACTAAACAATACAACGGCAACCGGCTTGGCTGCAGGTTCTTATACTGTAACTGCCACAGACGCTACCAATTGCGTTAGTACCATAGATGTCAGCATTAGTGCTGACCCGGGACCAACATTGAGCGTTACAGGGGTAAATCAAACAACTTGTGGAGATGATAATGGAAGCATTTTGGTTACTGCCACCGGAGGTACCGGAGCTATTACTTACACTTGGTCGCATGATGCTTCACTCAACAACCCTAACGCAATAGATTTGCCGCCCGGTAACTACACTATTACCATAACAGATACCAACTTGTGTACGGCTACAGCAAGTACAACGATTAACGCTTCTGCTTCACCCGTAGTTAGTGTTGGTAGTACTATTAATGCCACATGTGGTAATGCTAACGGCAGCATCACTTTTGCTGTCGCAGGTGGTACAGGTGCATTGACTTATGCTTGGTCACAAGGCGGACCTAACGCTCCTACCGCAACAGGACTAACCAATGGTACTTATACAGTAACTGTAACTGACGCTAATGGTTGTACAGATACTGAGAGTGCGACTATTACAAACACCACACCACCCTCAATCAGTGTTGGCAGTGTTACCGATGCTACTTGTGGCAGCAGCAATGGAAGCATTACCTTTACGGCTTCCGGCGGAACCGGTACTTTAAGTTACGCATGGTCACAAGCAGGATTGCCCAATAGCCCAACTGGAACCGGTTTGGCAGCCGCTACTTATACCGTAACGGTAACCGATGCAAGTGGTTGTACTAATTCTGCAAGTGCCGCTGTTAGCAATTCTAATGGCCCTGTTGTAACTTTAGATAGTTCCATCAATGCAACTTGCGGCAATCCTAACGGAAGCATAACATTCACCTCAACCGGTGGAACCGGAGCGTTGACCTATACTTGGTCGCAAGCAGGATTGCCGAATAGTCCAACCGCAACAGGGTTGGCTGCCGGTACTTACACTGTTACAGTAACTGATGCTTTAGGATGCTTAGATATTGAATCTGCTACTATTACTGATTCTACTCTACCAACTGCAAGTGTAGGTACGATTACCCCTGCAAGTTGTGGACAGGCCGATGGTGCTGCAAGTGTTGTAGCTAGCGGTGGTTCAGGAGGGTATTCATATAGTTGGTCTCAAGACTTGGCACTTAATAGTTCAAGTGCAACAGACTTAGCAGTAGGATCATATACCGTAACCGTAACCGATTCCAATGGCTGTACGGGCAGCGTAACATTAGACATTGGAACTTTAAATGGCCCTGATGTTACCCTATCTAATTTGACGAATGCAACGTGTGTTAACAATAACGGAAGCATCACCGTTTCAACAGCAGGAGGAACAGGTACAATTACTTATGCTTGGTCGCATGATCCTACGCTTACCGGAACTTCTGCAACCGGCCTTACCTCGGGCAGTTATATCGTTACAGTTTCCGATGATAACGGTTGCCAAGATGTACTATCCACAACGGTTACTTTCTCAGCAGCACCTACGGCAAGTCTTAGCGCAGTCGGTTCGGCTTGCGGGTTGACCAATGGTAGTGCAACTGCCACAATCACCGGAGGTACTGCACCGCTTACTTATATATGGGCACACGATCCTGCACTCAATTCACCTAATGCAACAGGACTAGCTCCGGGTGATTACTCTGTAACAGTTACGGATACCAATGGTTGTTCGGCAAGTGCCGATGTTACTGTACCCGGAAACATGCCCCCTCCGGCTCCTATTTGTGGAACAGTAACCAATACTTCCTTACAATTTGTATGGGATCCGATACCCGGTGCTACGGGCTATGAAATCAGTATTGATGGAGGTGCGCCTCAAACATTGACCGCCGCAACGACCAACTATACAGCTACAGGTTTAAGTCAGAATACAACCGTAACGATTACGATTTTTGCACTCGGCCCGGTTGAGTGTGGTAATAGCATAACGGTTTCACAAGATTGTACCACAACCGATATAGCTTGTCCCACCATCACTCCGGTCATTTCAGGACTTTCTGCCAATTATTGTGTGGATGATGCTTCAGTTACTTTAACGGCAACGCCGGTAGGGGGCACATTCAGTGGAACGGGTATTAGTGGTAATACTTTTGATCCTGCAACAGCAGGAGTTGGTACTTATACTATTACTTACGACTTTACCGATCCCGATGGCTGTTTCTATACTACCTCTTTACCGGTTACTGTTGTAGCGATACCTGTTGCTTTGTTTACCGCTCCCGATGTGATTTGTCTTGGAGATCAAGCAACGTTTGAATTTACGGGTACGGCAGGACCAAGCAGTACTTACAGTTGGAACTTTGGTAATGCCGGAACTCAAACCGGTGCCGGACCTCACAACATTACTTGGAATAGTCCCGGCACCTATACCGCAACGCTTACGGTCAGTACGCCTGAAGGATGTTCAGCAAACTATTCTCAAGATGTAGGAGTATCAAATGTAAATGTAACAGCAACCACGGCAACCGGATTTATTAATGCCGGTGCATCGGCTACTTTGAACGGGTCGGCTACTTCTGCATTGAACGGCGCATTGACCTATACCTGGTCAGCCACCAGTGGAGATTTAAGTTGCTTTGATTGCCCGATTACGGTAGCTACTCCAATTGATGATTTGACTACCTATACCTTTACCACCGTTGATGAATATGGTTGCGAGGCTACGGCATCTGTTCAGTTAGGGTTGATATACCAAAAATTGGTTACAATTCCCAACGCTTTCTCACCGAATGGCGATAATACCAATGACGTTTTCCGTCTTACAGGATTGAATGTTGAATCGGTGAACTTATACATTTACGACCGTTGGGGTGGGCAAATGTTCCAAATGAGTGGCGAAACCATAGATAAAGGTTGGGATGGCACGTTCAAAGGTAAACATGCCGAGTTAGGTGTCTATGTCTATTATGCCGAAGTTACTTATACCGATGGAACGACCGAATTCTTTAAAGGTAATGTAACCCTAATTCAATAGGGTCTTAATTACTGTTATCCAATCGAATGGACAGTAGATAATTTGCCGCAAACAGCACGAGTAACCGTTATAATTCGGGAACAGTGTTGTTTGCGGCAAATTTTTTCTCTATTACTAAAGAGTCCAAATTTACAGCTTACTTGACATCCATTAAAATGACCCCTAAACTATACCTTGTTCCAACGCCGATTGGAAATCTTGAAGACATTACCCTTCGTGCATTGCGAATTCTTAAAGAAGTGTCGGTGATACTCGCTGAAGATACTCGCACAACTCAAAAACTATTGAATCACTACCAAATCAAAACTCCTTTGCAATCACATCATACTCACAATGAGCATTTTAAATTGCAAAAAACAATTGCTGCTTTGAAGGAAGGGAATACGATTGCTTTGGTGAGCGATGCAGGTACACCGGGGATTAGTGATCCCGGTTTTTTGTTGGTGAGGGAATGTGTGAAAGAAGGTATTTCTGTGGAGTGCTTACCCGGTGCCACAGCATTTGTGCCTGCCTTAGTTAATTCCGGTTTGCCTTGTGACAGGTTTTGTTTTGAAGGATTTTTGCCGCAACAAAAAGGACGGCAAACGAGATTGAAGGCTTTGGTTGCCGAAACAAGAACGATGGTATTCTATGAATCACCGCACCGTTTATTAAAAACATTACAGCAATTAGCCGAGTATTTAGGGGCGGATAGACCCGCATCGGTTAGTAGGGAATTGACCAAAATGTTTGAAGAAAATGTGCGTGGCACTTTAACCGAATTATCGGCTCATTTTGGGTCTAAAACTATCAAGGGGGAAATCGTTATTGTTGTTGGAGGGTTTGTCAAATCATAGGGATGTTTGCTTGATGAAGTGTTGCGACAATGTTGTTGGATGGAATTCTATTCCCAAGTTACAGGAATAGTAATCGGAGTGATGATGGGTTCTTCAACCGATGTTTTTTGCATTCTTGGATTTACGGTCTGTTTGGTCTTTTCTTTATTGGTATATTGTTTGACTTCTACCATAGCAGCGACTTTTACCGTTACTTCTACCGAGTGGAGGTAATTGTCGTTTTCGAGGCAGATATAATAGGGCATAGGCTGTTTGTGGTTAAATTTACCATACCCCCCTTTTCCTTTGCCCCAATCTAAAGGAACAAAATTTTTCTTGGTTAAAAATAAATCTGCTTGTGTGGCATCGGCTATGCAGTAATAAATATCATCGCCGGTTTTTGGTACCGCTAAACCGGACACCAAACCCGCTACCAATCCTCCCAAAGGCGAGTACATGGCAATGACCCCTTGAGCAAAACCTGCTACCGTTTGAACATTTTCCGACCAAGCTATACCGGCTTCTTCACCAACGCCTATCCAGTAAGCCCATCCTTGCATTTCCTTTGAATTTGCTTTACTATTGATGTTTGGAGGGAATTCAATTCTTAAACAAATACGATTATTGGCTCCGCTGATATTGGCTTTAGCGGCCACTTTTTGCGATTTGTCGAACACAACGACTTCTTCTTGGGCTGATTTTTTAAATTCCCAACTTTCTTCTTTGGTCATTAGCGTATCGTAACCCATTAACACGTTTCGATTTCCTATTTGATAGGTTGTATCATACGTAGTGATCCACTGAACTTGCGTATTGAAATCTAAAGTTGTATCGGTTGCGGGCACACGTTGGATTTTGATATGGCATACCCGGCCTTTTAACACTTGATTGTTGACAAACTTGAAAACATAGACAGACTTGCGGTTTACTGTGATGGTCTTTTCTTTTACCGAGGTTGTTTTGTAATCCGAAAATCGCACTTGATTGGGAAACTCTTCAATACTTACTTGGGTCAGTTCTTTGTTGTCTTCCTCCCAAACAGAAAAGATAATTTTATCGCCTTTGGCAAAGCCGTAATAGAGCACTTCTTCGCTTTTTGGAGCTATTTTGATGGTCAGGTCTGCTACATCGAGGAGGGGCATTTGTGCAAAGACGGTAATAGTCGAATGGATGAGCAAAAAAAGTAACAGTATTAACAAACGCATATTGGGTTTATTTTAAGGAGGGCTTTAAAAAATGTACTTGTTCGAATATTGCGGAGATAATCAATGTTGGAGGAACGGTACTATCTCTTGTCGTGATCAGCGCGTGGTAAAACGAATTGCTTGAATGAGATATTATTCTTGCTGCACTAATTGGGTTTGTTCGGCAGCTCTGTAAGCAGGAAATGCAGAAGCTAAAATTGAAATAACAACTACGGTGAAGAACACTAAAGCAAAATCATCCAACCGCATACTGACAGGATAGGCATCTATCAAAAAAGAAGCCCCTTGAAGTTTGAGGATTTTGAAATGTTGTTGTAAAAGACAAATCACTACCGCCAAGCCAACGCCCAAGGAAGCACCGATGAGCGAAAGCAATATGCCCTCAAAGAAGAAGATTCGCCTGATAAATCCCTTTGTTGCGCCCATTGCTTTTAAAATGCTGATGTCTTGTTTTTTTTCGATAACCAACATAGACAATGACCCGATAATATTGAACGCAGAAATAATGAGGATAAAGGTCAAAATGAAATAGACAGCCCACTTTTCGGTTTTCATAACTTTATACAAAAACTCGTCTTGTTGGTAGCGGTCGAGGACTTTGTATTGATCACCCATGATGGTTGCAATCTTACTTTTTACCACTCCCACATTTGCCGTTGGGGCGATTGCAATTTCATAAGCACTGATAGCAAGCGGATAGTTTAGTAAATTTCGCATGAAGCGTATGGGAACAAAGGCAAAACGACTGTCGAAGTCTTGTTGAATGGCAAACACTCCTGTTGGAATGAGCGAGGCTTGGGTAAAGGCTGTTTCGGCAGAAAAAGAACTGACCTTACCTTCTCGGCGGGGCATGAATACGGTTAAGCGTTCAAACTGATTTTGCAGATTAACTCCTAATGCAGCCAATACTCCCAAGCCAATGACGACACAATCTGCATCATCTTGTACCAATTTAAACTCCCCTTCGATGATAGCAGTATCCACTTGACTGACGTGGACAAAGTTTTCATCTACGCCTTTTAATCGGGTGATGTAATCCTTTTCTTTATAGCGCAACAACGCATTTTCTTCCAATACTTGTGAAACGCCGACCACACCGGGGATTTGGCTGATTAGAATCAGTTGCAGGCTGTCGGGTTCAAAGGTTTTTCCTTCCTTGGGTAATACTTTTAAATCGGGGTTGAAGGTATTGTAAAGGGAAGTTACTAAGTCTTCAAACCCATTGAATACTGATAGTACTAAAATTAGTGCTGCTGTGCCGACCAACATGCCAACCATAGAAACACCGGATATGATGTTGATGGCATTGGTTGATTTTTTTGAAATCAAATAGCGTTTGGCAATGTGCAGGGCTAAGTTCATCGAAAGGGGAAGATTTATTGAACGGCCAAAATACAAAGATAAATTGGGATTTTGCAAGAATACCATTTTAACCCGGTGATACCAAGGTTGACCGCAGCGGTAACACTAAACGAAAAAAAGCTACAAGCCTATAAGCCGGATTCTGTCACGGTTACGGTTGAAGGTAACAGTGTTCTATCATTTATCTACTCCTGACATTGCTGCCAAGCTCTAACGACCTACCCCCCGGCATCAAACGAGCAGCTTTTAGTTGCTTGCAACAAAGCAAGACAACGTGCCGGTATATTTGGTCTTTCAACCCACAAGGTTTGTCCTTCGCAATAGGTTTCCCTATCGGAACACAGGGGAATTTACCTGCGTTTTCACCCTTACCTTGTTCGTTGAAGAACAAGGCGGTAATTCTCTGCGACACTCGCTGTGCTTATAAGTTGCCTCATAAGCCCCACCTGTTAGGTGGTGTGGTTGCTCTATGTTGCCCGGACTTTCCTCTTGCTTATTCGGCAAGCGATAGAACGGCTTGTAGCATTTGCAATAACTTCTTTTTATACCACTTAGTTCAACCTTGATTTGGTTTGGTACTATTAAACATTGTAAAATTCCGGTTTTGAGGGGCTATTGGTAATTATTCCCTTTAGGTTGTAAGATAGCATAGTTTGAATTGGGTTGTCTGTGGGGAT
>CALCIK010000056.1 GCA_937907475.1 uncultured Bacteroidota bacterium
AACGTAAAGTTACACTATTTTTGATTTTTCATTAGGGGGTGCTAAGTAGTTACAATGTTTTTCAATCAGGTGACGATATTGTATGCGCAGGAAGCAGAAGAAATACAGATGGTGAATCGGAAGCATTTCTGATGAAAGTGCGCGGTATGGATGGAGAACCGTTATGGGTGCGCTATTTTGATATAGAACCCAATCACGATTTTTTTTACGATTTTACCCCTGCACCCGATGGAGGTTTTATGTGTGTGGGTCGTACCGAGCCGGTAGGTGCTGCCAATGTGTTAGCTGTCAAAACCAATTGCATGGGTTTGCTTAGCCTTCCGCAGGCAGATTTTTCGGTTGTTCAGGATACAATACCGCCGGCATTATTTACCTTTTTCAATCAAAGCCAATACGTTTATACCGACAGCATAGACGGGGGGCATTTTATCTGGGATTTTGGCGATGGTGCTATCAGCAATGAAATAAACCCCACCCACATATATCCCGCAGAAGGCCATTACCTTGTTACCCTCACTGCCATTGTTTGTTCCGATACCAGCATTACCCAACAGCTTGTTTATGCTCGTTCGGGGAGTGGAATTGCGGTGGGGTTGCTTCCTGACCTTCTAAAAGAGGAAAACACCATCCTCGTCTATCCCAACCCCACCCAAAACACCCTAACCTTCACCCTAACAGAAGGTCTTATCTCCCCCTTTGGGGGCTGGGGGGTCGGGGATTTAGGGGTCATAGAGATATCCCTCTTCTCCCCAACCGGTCAGCAAGTTCTGCACACTACCATTCCTGCGGGACAGACAAGTCATAGCCTTTCGGTTGCCCATTTGCCGGTGGGTGTTTATTTTTATGTTGTCGAGGATGGCGGTGCAACGTTGGCGAGAGGGAAGGTGGCGATTGTGCGGTAGGAAGTGAAAGCGCTGCTCAATGATGTACCGTAAATACTAATGCCGCTTCTTTAAGGGAAGCGGCATTAGTATCATTAGAGCAGTGAACGTAAAAGGTGCGGTTTTATACGTTTTGCTTTTGACGGATAAGGTTGAGTGCGCTTCCTGCTTTAAACCATGCTATTTGTTGTTCGTTGTAGGTATGCTTTGCCTCAAAGGAGTCGGAACTGCCGTCTGCATGATTCAAAACGATTGTCAGGTTTCTTCCCGGTTCAAAATCCGCGAGTCCTTTGATGTCTATGGTATCATCTTGCCTAATAAGGTCATAATCGGCGTTGTTAGCAAAGGTCAGTGCCAACATCCCTTGTTTTTTAAGGTTGGTTTCGTGAATTCTGGCAAATGATTTTACCATGACTGCCCTTACGCCAAGGTGCCGTGGTTCCATAGCGGCATGTTCGCGGCTCGATCCTTCGCCGTAATTTTCTTCACCAAACACGATTGCGCCCAACCCATTGGCTTTGTAGTGGCGCGCCAAATCGGGCACGGCAACAAATTCTCCGGTTAGAGGATTGAAAACGGTATTGGGCAGTTCGTTAAAGTAGTTCATGGCACCAATGAGCATATTGTTCGAGATATTGTCCAAGTGCCCCCGGTATCGAAGCCAAGGTCCTGCCATAGAGATATGGTCTGTCGTACATTTTCCTTTGGCTTTGATGAGCAAACGAAGCCCCAAGAGGTCAGAACCTTCCCAAGCCGAGAAAGGAGACAGTAACTGCAAGCGTTTGGAGGAGGGATTAACCACAACGGTTACTTTACTGCTGTCTTCCGCCGGTGCCACATAACCGGCATCTTTCACCTCAAAACCTTTGTCCGGCAGTTCGTCTCCATAAGGAGGGTCAAGTTTAACAGCTATACCATCTTCGTTGATTAGCGTATCGGTCAGGGGGTTAAACGCCAAGTCACCGGCAAGCACCATCGCCGTAACTATTTCGGGCGAGGCAACAAAGGCACGCGTTGCGGGGTTGCCGTCATTGCGTTTGGCAAAATTGCGGTTAAACGAGGTGATAATGGAATTGGCTTTGGTGGGGTCGTCTGTATGCCGGCTCCATTGCCCGATACAAGGGCCACAGGCATTTGCCAATACCACACCGCCGATTTTTTCAAAAAGGTCGAGAATGCCATCGCGCTCTACGGTATAACGCACTAACTCGGAGCCGGGGGTGATGGTAAATTCTGATTTAGCTTTTAGTTTTTTAGCAATAGCTTGTTTGGCAATAGAAGCGGCACGATCTAAATCTTCGTAAGACGAATTGGTACAAGAACCTATCAACCCTACTTCTAACTTTTGAGGATAACCATTATCTTTTACGGCTTTTGCAAATTCAGATATAGGCCAAGCCAAATCGGGTGTATAAGGGCCGTTTACATGAGGTTCGAGGGTAGAAAGGTCTATTTCTACGACTTGGTCAAAATACAATTCGGGGTGGTTGTAAACCTCCTCATCTCCGGTAAGGTGTGGAGCAATCACATCGGCAAGTTCGGCTATCTCTGTGCGCTCCGTTGCACGCAGATAACGGCTCATGGCTTCATCATACCCAAACAAGGACGTGGTAGCACCAATTTCGGCACCCATATTGCAAATTGTTCCTTTACCGGTACAAGAAATATTGCGGGCACCTTCGCCAAAATATTCTAAAATATATCCTGTACCGCCTTTTACGGTCAGAATGCCGGCTACTTTAAGAATTACATCTTTGGCCGAAGTCCAACCGTTCATTTTTCCGGTAAGTTTTACTCCAATGAGCTTAGGCATCAAAAGTTCCCAAGCCATTCCCGCCATGACATCTACCGCATCGGCACCGCCAACACCAATCGCCACCATGCCTAATCCGCCTGCATTAACGGTATGCGAGTCAGTACCAATCATCATTCCTCCCGGAAAAGCATAATTTTCTAACACTACTTGGTGGATGATGCCTGCTCCAGGTTTCCAAAACCCGATACCGTATTTGTCGGATACCGAAGCGAGGAAGTCGTAAACTTCTTTGTTGATGTCAATAGCTTCGGCAAGGTCTTTTTGAGCACCGTCTTTGGCTAAAATAAGGTGGTCGCAGTGAACGGTGCTCGGAACAGCTACTTTGTTACGGCCCGCGGTCATGAATTGGAGTAATGCCATTTGGGCAGTCGCGTCTTGCATCGCTACGCGGTCAGGTGCAAAATCAACATAATCGTTTCCTCTGCTGAGAGGTGTCTGTGGTAGTTGGTTGCCCCACAAATGACTGTAAAGAATTTTTTCGGTCAGCGAAAGCGGACGGTTTAAAAAATTGCGGGCGGCGGCTACTCGATGAGGCATATCGGTATAAACCGATTTTATAAGGTCTAAATCAAAAACTGACATTTTGTTAGGTATATTTAGTGAATAATTATTTGTGAGAAAGCACTAGCCACAAAAAGCAGATACAGGACAAGCTATACAAAAAAGTGGCAGGGTTATCTTTTGATTTTTGCACAACACTTGTAATTTCCAATGTTTGCTGTAATGAATAACACTTATGCAAGCAGCAGGTTTGATGAATAATGCAAATTAGGCAGATACCTATATAATATAGGCACAAAATCTAGGTTAAATTCAAGGGTAATTGAAAAATAGCGTGCGAAGTTATCAAATTTTATTTGTTTTAGTGGGTCGGAAGTTTGCTGCTTTCGAAATAAATGCCTTTATTTACGGGCATCAAATTCAAAGCCATAGATGAGTGATAACCCTTCGCTCGATAATTTTATTGAGTATTTGAAAAGGCAGAAAAGATGTTCACCAAATACCATGATAGCATACAAGAAAGACATTGAGCAATTGTATGAATTTATGGTTATTGTTTACGAAGAGCAGTCTGCCGACCCCAATCAGATTAACCTGCAACATATCCGTTCGTGGATTGCCGAGTTGGTTCAACAAGGGCTAGTTGCTGAAAGTATCAAACGAAAAGTGTCGGCCGTAAAATCGTACTACAAGTTTTTAAGACAGCAAGACTTAGTAGCAGAAAATCCCACACAAAATTTACCCGCCACCCGAAAATCGGGTAGAAAGTTGCCCAATTATATTGAGCAGGAAAAAATGATGTTTTTGTTAGACGAGTTTGTTTTTTCTGCCGATTTTGCCGGCGTTAGAGATAAAACGATACTAGGGTTGTTTTTTGCAACCGGCATACGTGTCAGTGAGCTAATATCGTTAAAGCTAAGTTCAATAGATACAGGAACCAAAACATTGAGGGTGTTGGGGAAAGGAAATAAAGAGCGCATTTTACCCCTTGGGCCAAAACAATTGCAGCAATTGGGAGTTTACATGAAGATGCGTGATGAAACATTCCCAAACCATGCTCAGGATTTTTTATTTTTAACCGAAAAAGGGAATTTATTATACCGCAAATGGGTTTATTCGTTAACCGTTAAATATTTGGGCTATGTTACCACCACATCTGCTAAAAATCCACACGTATTGCGCCACACTTTTGCAACAATTTTATTAAACAACGGGGCAGGCATTAAAGCCATTAGTGAACTTCTCGGACATGCCAACCTTGCGGCTACACAAATATATACTCATAATTCCATCGAAAAAGTAAAAGAAGCCTACAAACAGGCCCATCCACGGGGTAGTTAACGAGGCGATGACTAAGTTGGCAGCAGGTTTGCTTATTATTATTCCCAGTATATTGTTCGCGATGCTTGAAAAACGCATCAAGAAACTATTAACGAGCGACAATAAATTTAATAACAGAAAAAACAACAGTTTATGAAGGTAATCATTCAATCAGTACAGTTTACGGCAGCACAGCCCTTGCTTGATTATACTGAAAAGAAAGTCGGAAAATTGAAACAATACTTTGACCGTATCACCGATGCAGAGGTATATCTGACATTAGACAATAAATCGAGTCATATTAAAGATAAAACAGCCAAAATAAAGATAAATCTTCCGGGCGAACAAATTGTAGCCGCAGAAACGAATAAAGTGTTTGAAGAAGCGATAGATGCTGCGGTAGAATCTTTGAAAAAGCAAATTGAACGCTACAAAGACAAAATTCGATTGCGCTAATTTTTTTTTGCAAAATTTGCTCTTGATAAAAACAATTGTTGTATCTTTGCACACCGAAAGAGAAAGCAGGGTTTTAGGTCAGTAAAACCGGCAATTTGACATAATAAATCGTTATTAAAATTCCGATTGGGGGGATACCAAAGCGGCCAACTGGGGCAGACTGTAAATCTGCTGGCTTACGCCTTCGTAGGTTCGAATCCTGCTCCCCCCACTCGGCGTTTTTGTATTTTACCTTTATGTGCCTGCAATTATATTGCCGTCACATAAACAGGCGGGAGTAGCTCAGTTGGTAGAGCATCAGCCTTCCAAGCTGAGGGTCGCGGGTTCGAGCCTCGTCTCCCGCTCTTTTCATTTGTAAAGCAGATGTAAAAAGGCCAATGTAGCTCAGGGGCAGAGCACTTCCTTGGTAAGGAAGAGGTCATGGGTTCAATTCCCATCATTGGCTCATTATATTTAAAAAAAATTAACAAAATCGCTTAAACCTAAAAAGGAAATTACGTTATGGCTAAGCAGGAATTTGTACGTAACAAGCCGCACGTTAACATTGGTACTATTGGTCACGTTGACCACGGTAAAACTACTTTAACTGCGGCAATTACTTATGTATTGTCATTAGAAGGGTTGGCAACGAAGAAAGATTATGCTTCGATCGACTCTGCCCCCGAAGAGAAAGAAAGAGGTATCACCATCAATACCGCACACGTAGAGTACGAAACAATCAATCGTCACTATGCGCACGTGGATTGTCCCGGTCACGCGGATTATGTAAAAAACATGGTTACGGGTGCTGCTCAAATGGATGGTGCTATCTTAGTTTGTGCCGCTACAGACGGTCCGATGCCTCAAACCCGTGAGCACATTCTATTGGCTCGTCAGGTTGGTGTGCCTAGAATTGTTGTGTACATGAACAAAGTTGATTTGGTGGATGACCCCGAATTGATTGAGCTTGTAGAAATGGAGTTGCGCGAACTGCTCACTTTTTACAACTTCCCCGGTGATGATACCCCTATCATTAAAGGTTCTGCCTTAAAAGCCTTGGAAGGTGACAAAGAGCAAATGGCGATTATCAAAGATTTGATGCAAGCCGTTGATGATTATGTCCCCGTACCTGAGCGTGCAGTTGATAAACCATTCTTGATGCCTATCGAGGACGTATTTTCAATTACCGGACGTGGTACAGTAGCCACCGGTAGGATTGAAAGAGGCGTTATCAATTCAGGCGATCCCGTAGAAATTATCGGTCTTCGCTCGGTTGAGGAAAAACCTCTAACTTCTGTTGTTACAGGGGTAGAGATGTTCCGTAAAATTTTGACTCGCGGTGAAGCCGGCGATAATGCAGGTTTACTATTACGTGGTATTGATAAAGACGCTCTCAAACGCGGTATGGTTATTTGTAAACCCGGTTCGGTAAAACCCCACACCAAATTTTTGGCTGAGGTTTACGTCTTGAGCAAAGAAGAGGGCGGTCGTCATACTCCGTTCTTTAACAAATATCGTCCGCAATTCTATTTCCGTACAACGGATGTTACCGGTTCTATCACACTGCCTGATGGCGTAGAAATGGTAATGCCCGGCGATAACCTTACCATTAATGTCGAACTGATATACCCAATCGCTATGGAAAAAGGTTTGCGTTTCGCAATCCGAGAAGGCGGTCGTACAGTTGGGGCAGGTCAAGTAACAGAGATATTGTCATAATATTTGTTCTCGAAAAGATACTTGAACGGGTGTAGCTCAGTTGGTAGAGCGGCGGTCTCCAAAACCGTAGGCCGAGGGTTCGAGCCCTTCCGCCCGTGCTTTTTTAAAATGAAATAGTGAAAATCCAACAATGGAGAAGGTAAAGTTATACATAAAAGAGACCGTACACGAACTTTTGTACAAAGTAAGTTGGCCCACATGGGAAGAGCTTCAGGGTAGTGTAATGGTTGTATTGATTGCCACTTTAATATTTTCGATAACGATCTTTTTGATAGATTTTATTTTCGGCGCAAATCCGGAAAACAATCTTTTCAAAGGAATTATGTATTACATCTATAGTATTTTTAGTTAACAGTGGCGGTGGCATATCTATTCTAGGCATGAAAGAGGAAGTAACACAAGAGAATGGTAAAAGGTGGTATGCCCTTCGCGTAATTAGCGGAAAAGAGCGTAAGATTAAGGAGCATCTTGACAAGATGCTTATTGCTAATCATTGGAACGAAATTGTAACTCAAATATTAGTTCCGACTGAAAAAGTATATACTGTAAAGAACGGTAAAAAATCGGTCAAAGATCGAAACTTTTATCCGGGCTATATCTTGGTTGAAGCTCTTGAAGGTAAAATGCATGCGGATATAGTTCAAAACATCAGGAATTTTAATGGAGTCATTAATTTCTTGGGCAATGAATCTCCGATTCCACTTCGCCCCGCTGAAGTTAACCGTATTTTAGGTAAGGTAGATGAAATGCAAGATGCAGGAGAAAGTGTTATTGAACCTTTCATTATTGGTGAAACAGTAAAAATTATTGACGGCCCATTTAATGACTTTATGGGTACGATAGAAGAAATTCACGAGGAGAAGAAGAAGCTGAAGGTTATTGTAAAAATATTTGGTCGAAGAACTCCGGTTGAGTTAAATTTTGTTCAAGTTGAAAAAACAATCATAGGTAATGGCTAAAGAAATAGAAAACCTTGTCAAACTTATAGTAAAAGGAGGACAAGCAAACCCATCACCCCCTATTGGTCCTGCACTTGGTTCAAAAGGGGTTAATATTATGCAGTTCTGCAAAGAATTTAATGCTAGAACTCAGGAGATGCCGGGCGAATTGTTGCCGGTGTTATTGACTGTCTATAAAGATAAGTCTTTCACCTTTGTAATTAAAACACCTCCTACACCTATTTTATTAGGTCAGGCAGCAAAGTTGAAACCTAAAAAAGCAACGAGTAAGTTAGCCGGTGGCTCACCTGAACCCAACCGTCGCAAAGTAGGAAATTTGAATTGGGAACAAATTCAGCAAATAGCAGAAAAAAAGATGCCCGATTTGAATGCTTTCACACTTGAGTCGGCTATGAAAATGGTAGCAGGTACGGCACGTAGTATGGGAATTACCGTTTCCGGAACCCCACCTTGGCAACAGTCATAGTACAATTAGAGAATGGATTTTTGAGCTAAAGAGAAAAAAACTAAAAATCGTGAAACTCACTAAAAAACGCAAAGCAATAGTAGGTAAGGTTGATAGCAATAAGTTGTATGCCCTTACAGAAGCTGCCTCATTAGTAAAAGAGGTGAATACTACCAAATTTGATTCCTCGGTTGATTTGCATGTGCGCTTAGGCGTAGATCCTCGCAAACCGGATCAAGCTCTTCGTGGAACGGTTTCTCTTCCACACGGAACAGGAAAGGTAAAACGAGTGTTGGTATTATGTACCCCTGATAAAGAAGAAGAAGCAAGAAATGCAGGAGCAGATTATGTAGGTCTTAATGAGTATGTTGATAAGATATTGGCCGGTTGGACTGATATTGATGTAATTATAGCTACTCCCAATGTAATGGCTCAAGTAGGTAAATTGGGTCGGGTACTAGGTCCTCGAGGGTTGATGCCTAACCCCAAAACCGGAACGATTACTCCCAACGTGGCAGCAGCAGTAGCTGAGGTAAAACAAGGTAAAATCGCATTTAAGGTTGATAAGTTTGGCATTATTCACGCATCCGTTGGTCGGGTTTCTTTTTCACCAGAGAAATTAACCGAGAATGCTTTAGAGTTGGTACAAACTTTATCAAAAATGAGACCTACTGCTGCAAAAGGCATATATTTCAGAAGTATATTTATGGCAAGTACGATGAGTCCTGGTATAGCCATTGAACCTAAATCAATTAAAGGTATCTAATCATGAGAAGGGAAGGAAAAGCGGCAATTATAGAAGAGTTAAAAGAGAAATTCAGTAGTTCTGATTATTTTTACTTGGCAGACTCATCAAAACTTTCAGTTGCGGACATTACCAAAGTGCGCAGGATTTTTTATTCAAAAGGCTTGCAAATTAAGGTTGCCAAAAACACACTGATTAAAAAAGCATTAGAGCAAATCAGCGAGTCTAAATATACGGATTTGTATGCCCATTTGCATGGGCCGACAACAGTTATCTTTACCGAAACGTCTAACCTGCCGGCAAAAGCAATTCAAGATTTGCAAAACACCGAAAAGATGGCCGGTTTTGTATTCAAGGCTGCTTATATTGATACTGCTGTTTTTTCGGGAGAAGAAAATCTCGATGTACTCGTTAAGTTGAAATCTAAGTATGAACTTTTAGGGGAAGTTATTGGAATCTTACAATCTCCTGCTAAAAACGTTATTTCAGCACTCAAATCCGGTGGTGATAAACTGGCCGGCATTGTTAAGACCCTTTCAGAAAAAGAATAAGAGGGATATTTTGTTTGTTTGTTACGCACTCGATATATATCTTCAACACGTACTAACGCTTTTAGCTAAAGCGAATTTGAAAACAATTTAAAAAAATAATAAAATGGCAGATTTGAAAGCATTTGCAGAACAGTTAGTTAACTTAACAGTAAAAGAAGTTAACGAGTTAGCCCGCATTCTCAAAGACGAATACGGAATTGAACCTGCTGCTGCAGCACCTGTAATGGTAGCAGGTGGTGGAGCTGTTACCGAACAGGCCGTTGAGGCAGTTCAAACCGAATTTGATGTTATACTTAAATCGGCAGGTCCCAATAAATTGAATGTTGTAAAAGTTGTAAAAAACATTACAGCATTAGGTTTGAAAGAGTCTAAAGATTTGGTTGACGGAGCTCCTTCAGTTGTGAAAGAAAAAATTTCAAAAGAAGAAGCGGAATCTATCAAAGCTCAATTAGTAGAAGTTGGTGCGGAAGTAGAGGTGAAGTAAGCATTGTGTTAGAAAGCTGTTAGCGAAACTTCTAAATTCAACACATTCGTGTTGAATTTTAGGAGAAGTTGGTGCGTTTTTAAATATACAATCCTGTTTGTTTCCAATTTTTCACACTTAATTTTTCTCGCTACGCAAAAAATACCGATATACCTACAATTATCCGCTTAAAATAGGCAATGGAACAGCCTGTTCCCTTGCCTATTTTGCATTTACTTTCAATCAAAACAAAGTCTATTTTAATATGGCTATACATAAAAGCGGTTATACACAGAGAGTTAACTTTGGTAAAATCAAACAAACTTTCGACTACCCTGATTTATTAGGAATTCAGATTGACGCATTTAAGAAGTTTTTTCAAATAGAAACCACACCTGAAAACAGGTCAAACGAAGGGTTGTATGCTGTTTTTAGAGAAAACTTTCCGATTAGCGATGCTCGAAATATTTTTACATTAGAGTTTTTAGATTATTTTATTGACCCTCCACGATACACTATTGATGAATGTATTAATAGGGGGCTAACCTATAGTGTGCCTCTAAAGGCGAAATTGCGCTTGTCTTGCAACGACGAAGAACACGTTGATTTTAAAACCATAGAGCAAGAAGTATTTTTGGGCAATTTGCCGTACATGACGGCAAAAGGCACATTTATTGTCAATGGTGCAGAACGTATTGTTGTATCACAATTACATCGTTCACCCGGTGTATTTTTTAGCCAAAGCGTACACCCTAACGGTACTAGAATTTATTCAGCAAGGGTAATCCCCTTTAAAGGTGCATGGATTGAGTTTGCTACCGATATCAACAATGTCATGTATGCCTATATAGACCGGAAAAAGAAATTTCCGGTTACCACTCTTTTGAGGGCTATTGGGTATGATACAGATAAGTCTATTTTGGAACTTTTTGATCTTGCCAATGAAATTGAGGTTTCTCAATCTTCATTAGAGGCCAATATAGGAAAAAAACTGGCTGCCCGTGTATTAAGAACTTGGGTGGAAGATTTTGTTGATGAAGATACTGGAGAGGTTGTTACTATTGAGCGAAATGAAGTATTGTTGGACAGAGATACTGTTTTAGACGAGAACAATATTCAGGCAATTCTTGAAACAGGAATTGCTACTATCATTCTTCAAAAGGATGAACGTGCAGGTGATTTCGCTATCATTCTAAATACTTTACAAAAGGATACCTCTAATTCCGAATTAGAGGCTGTCCAGCATATATACCGACAATTACGAGGAGCCGATCCCCCGGACGAGGAAACAGCTCGCGGCATCATTGATAAATTGTTTTTCTCTGACAAGAGATATGATTTAGGAGAAGTCGGTCGCTATAAAATTAACAAGAAACTTAAGCTGACAACGCCTGATTCTGTACGAGTGCTCACCAAAGAGGATATCATCAGCATGGTGGAGTATTTGGTTAAGCTAACCAATCAGAATGCAGAGATTGACGATATTGACCATTTAAGTAATCGCCGTATTCGAACAGTAGGCGAGCAATTATACGCTCAGTTTAGTGTCGGTTTAGCAAGGATGGCAAGAACTATTCGCGAGCGTATGAACGTGCGTGATACGGAAGTATTTACCCCTATTGACTTGATCAATGCCCGAACTTTGTCATCGGTGATTAATACCTTTTTTGGAACGAGTCAGCTCTCCCAATTCTTAGATCAAACCAACCCGCTATCAGAAATCACGCACAAAAGACGTATTTCTGCTTTAGGTCCCGGAGGGTTATCTAGAGAAAGAGCCGGTTTTGAGGTTAGGGACGTGCATTATTCTCACTATGGACGTTTATGTACTATTGAAACACCTGAAGGTCCAAATATCGGACTTATCTCTACGATGTGCATACATGCAAAAGTAAACGATCTTGGCTTTTTGGAAACGCCCTATCGCAAAGTAAGCGAAGGTAAGGTACTCATGGGTCCTAAAGATGTTGTGTACTTATCGGCAGAAGAGGAAGACGACAAAATGATTGGGCAGGCTATTGCTGAAGTTGATGGAAAAGACGGTAGCATCAAAGCAGAAAAAATTAAAGCTCGTCAAGAAGGGGAATTCCCAATAGTTGTTCCTGAAGAATTGCAATATATAGATGTTGCATCCAATCAGATTGTTGGAGTTTCTGCTTCTTTGATACCGTTCCTCGAAAACGATGATGCAAACCGTGCATTAATGGGCTCTAACATGCAACGACAAGCTGTACCCCTTTTGCGTCCTGAAGTTCCTATTGTTGGAACAGGTTTGGAAGCTAAGGTAGCACAAGATTCTCGTATGTTGCTCAATGCTGAACGGAAAGGAATTGTGGAATATGTTGATTCTACTAAAATCATTGTACGATACGAACGAACACTAGAAGAGCGGATAGCTAGTTTTGAGGATGATTGTATTACCTATGAATTGATTAAATTCAGACGGACAAACCAAGCAACCTGTATAAACCTTAAACCGGTTGTAAGAAAAGGCGACATAGTTGAAGCCGGTCAAGCACTCTGTGAAGGTTTTGCAACTGCTAACGGTGAATTATCCTTAGGCCAAAACCTTATGGTAGCTTTTATGCCTTGGAAGGGTTATAACTTTGAAGATGCAATCGTAATTTCCGAGCGAGTGGTCAGAGAAGATATTTTTTCTTCCATTCACATTGAATCTTTTGATTTAGAGGTTCGAGATACCAAGCTGGGAGAAGAAGAACTTACCAACGATATTCCCAATGTAAGTGAAGATGCCACCAAAGACCTGGACGAAAACGGTATCATCAGAATTGGTGCGCATATTAAAGAGGGAGATATTTTAGTAGGTAAGATTACCCCTAAAGGCGAGTCTGATCCAACTCCTGAAGAAAAGCTATTACGTGCAATCTTTGGAGATAAAGCAGGGGATGTTAAAGATGCTTCTCTGAAAGTTCCACCTTCCATTGAAGGTGTTGTGATTTCAAAGCAACTTTTTGCCCGTGCTAAGAAAAATAAAGAGAGCAAAACCAAGGAGAAAGATGAGGTAAATAAAGCTGATCAAGAACACAAAGCAGTTTTGGATAAGTTGCGAGAAGTGTTACTTGGTAAGTTGATGGAACTTTTAGATGGTAAAAGATCTGAGGGGGTACGCAACAATCATAAAGAGGAAGTGATACCGGTAGGCATTAAATTTACCCTTCCCATTTTAAATGCCGTGGATGATTTTAGAGTATTGGATATGCGCAATTGGACGAATGAACAATTGACGAACGATACACTGAAACGCCTCGTTCATAACTATACAATCAAAGTCGGTGAAGAAATCGCTCGATATAAACGCGTCAAATTCAGCATCACTATTGGAGATGAATTGCCAACCGGTGTTCTTAAATTGGCTAAAGTTTATATCGCTAAAAAACGGAAACTGCGTGTAGGTGATAAACTTGCAGGACGACACGGTAACAAAGGAATTGTTGCTAAAATTGTAAGATTAGAGGATATGCCGTTTCTTGCTGATGGTTCACCAATGGATATTGTCCTTAATCCAATGGGAGTACCTTCTCGTATGAACCTTGGTCAGATTTATGAAACTGTTTTGGGTTGGGCCGGTAAAAAATTGGATTTAAAGTATGCTTGCCCCATTTTTGACGGACCTACTGTTGACGTAATCGAAAACGAAATCAAAAAAGCAGGCTTGCCATCCTTGGGTCAAACCTATTTGTATGATGGTGAAACCGGCGATAGATTCCATCAACCGGCTACTGTTGGCGTAATTTACATGCTTAAACTTGCGCACATGGTAGATGATAAGATGCACGCACGCTCAATTGGTCCTTACTCACTTATTACCCAACAACCACTTGGCGGTAAAGCACAGTTTGGTGGTCAGCGTTTTGGGGAAATGGAAGTATGGGCTTTAGAAGCCTTTGGTGCTTCTAATATTTTGAGAGAGATGCTCACTGTTAAATCTGATGATATCATAGGTCGTGCTAAAGCATACGAAGCAATTGTTAAAGGTGATGTTATTCCTGAACCGGGTATCCCTGAATCATTTAACGTGTTGATGCATGAGTTAAGAGGTTTGGCTCTTGATCTGGTCTTTAATTAGAGATTTATTGGTTGTTGAGTTGTATTTAAAAACAACTCAACAACTTTAGGTTTCTAAGTTTTTTTTCAAAACATTAAACCATTAGGTATATATGCCTCCATTTAAAAGAGAAAAAGAGACTAAAAAAAATACTGATTTTACGAGCATAACAATATGCCTCGCTTCGCCGGACAGTATTTTAGAGCGCTCGCATGGAGAGGTAACCAAGCCCGAAACAATTAACTATCGGACTTATAAACCTGAACGCGAGGGTTTGTTTTGCGAACGTATATTTGGGCCTATTAAAGATTATGAATGCTATTGCGGTAAATATAAGCGAATCCGTTATAAAGGAATCGTTTGTGATAGATGTGGTGTTGAGGTAACAGAAAAGAAAGTGCGCCGTGAGCGAATGGGACACATTAAATTGGTGGTTCCTGTCGTACATATTTGGTATTTCAAATCCTTACCCAACAAAATTGGATATATACTCGGGATGTCTTCCAAAAAAATGGAGACGGTTATTTACTACGAGCGTTATGTAGTCATACAACCGGGTATTTTAGAAAACAAAGTAGCCTATCTTGAGCTCCTTAATGAGGAAGACTACCTCGAACTTTTAGAGGCACTTCCAAAAGACAACCAACATTTACCTGATAGTGATCCAAATAAGTTTATCGCTAAAATGGGTGGAGAGGCTGTAAAAGACCTCCTTGAGCGTGTTGATCTCGATAGTTTATCTTTCCAACTTCGCGATGCAGCAGATAATGAATCTTCCCAGCAAAGAAAAGCGGAAGCACTGAAACGCTTAAGTGTTGTTGAGGCTTTTCGCGAAGCGAATATGACAAAAGAAAATCGTCCGGAGTGGATGATTGTACAATATTTACCGGTTATTCCACCTGAGTTGCGTCCTCTTGTACCCTTAGATGGCGGTAGATTTGCAAGTTCAGATTTGAACGATTTGTATCGTCGGGTCATCATCAGAAATAACCGTCTTAAACGACTGATAGAAATTAAAGCACCCGAAGTAATTTTGCGAAATGAAAAGAGGATGCTTCAGGAATCGGTCGATTCGCTTTTCGATAATTCGCGTAAATCGAATGCTGTAAAAGCAGAGGGTGGCCGTGCTCTTAAGTCTCTTAGCGATGTGTTGAAGGGAAAACAAGGACGTTTCCGCCAAAACCTACTCGGTAAAAGGGTAGATTACTCCGGCCGTTCCGTAATTGTAGTAGGGCCTACGCTTAAAATGCACGAATGTGGTTTGCCAAAAGCCATGGCAGCAGAATTGTTCAAACCCTTTATAATCAGGAAACTGATAGAAAGAGGTATTGTAAAGACAGTAAAATCTGCAAAGAAATTAGTTGACCGAAAGGAATCGGTTGTATGGGACATCCTTGAAAATATCTTGAGAGGTCACCCTGTGCTATTAAACCGGGCACCAACGCTTCACCGATTGTCTATTCAGGCGTTTCAGCCTGTCTTAGTAGAAGGGAAAGCAATACAGTTACACCCTTTGGTTTGTACTGCCTTCAACGCTGACTTTGACGGTGACCAAATGGCTGTGCATGTACCGCTCAGTAATGAGGCTATTTTGGAAGCGCAGTTATTGATGCTGTCTTCACACAATATTCTTAATCCGCAGAATGGTACCCCTATTGCTTTGCCTTCGCAAGACATGGTTTTAGGCCTATATTATATTACCAAAGAGAGGAAAGGCTTACCCGAATCCCCAATGAAGGGAGAAGGTAAAATGTTTTATTCTACTGAAGAGGTAATAATAGCATTCAATGAGCGGGCATTAGATTTGCACAGCATTATCAAGGTAAAAGTGATGGTGCGAGATGCAGATGGAGAATTGTCTAACCAACTTATCACCACTACTACGGGTCGTGTTTTATTCAATGAAGTTGTTCCAACTAAAGTTGGTTTTATCAATAAATTGCTTTCCAAAAAGGAACTTAGAACGGTTATTGGCGACATCATTAAAGTAGTTGGTATTTCTAGGACTGCCAGATTTTTAGATGACATCAAGAAATTGGGTTTTGAATGGGCGTTTAAAGGTGGATTATCCTTTAGTATCAACGACTTATTGGTTCCTTCCGAAAAAGTCGAAATGATTCAACGGGCACAATCCGAAGTAGATGAAGTTGCATCGAACTATGAGATTGGTTTGATTACCAATAACGAACGCTATAATCAAGTCATTGATATTTGGACACGTTTAGGTACAAGGATAAGCGACACTCTTATTAAGGGAATTGAAGAAGACAAACAAGGGTTTAACGCATTGTATATGATGTTCCACTCCGGAGCCAGGGGTTCAAAAGAACAGATAAAGCAGTTGGCAGGCCTTAGGGGTCTTATGGCTAAACCCAGAAAATCAGGTTCTGTCGGCCCTGAAATTGTTGAAAACCCAATCTTAGCCAACTTTAAAGAAGGGCTATCGGTTTTGGAATATTTCATTTCCACACACGGTGCGCGGAAAGGTTTGGCAGATACAGCGTTAAAAACGGCGGATGCAGGTTACCTTACTCGCAGGTTAGTAGATGTAGCGCAGGACGTAATTATTTCTGAAGAAGATTGCTTTACCCTTAGAGGCATCGAAATTTCGGCTCTGAAAGACAATGAAGATGTGGTCGAACCTTTGTTTGAGCGTATTTTAGGGCGTATGGCACTTCAAAACATATATCACCCCATTACCGAAGAACTGATTGTTGCAGCAGGTGAAGAAATAGGAGACGATGTTGCTCGCTATATTGATCAGGAAACCGGTATTGAAAGTGTAGCGATTCGTTCGGTGCTTACTTGTGAGTCTAAGTATGGGGTTTGTGTAAAATGCTATGGACGCAATTTGACACATAATCGTATGGCACAAATAGGCGATGCTGTGGGCATTATTGCTGCTCAATCAATTGGTGAGCCCGGAACACAGCTTACCCTAAGAACATTCCACGTTGGGGGTACTGCTTCTAACATCGCAACAGAATCTAAGTTGACTGCCAAATTTGACGGCGTAATTGAATTGGACGAATTGCGTAGTTGTGTTCACGTTGCCGAAAATGGTGAAACTAAAGAAATTGTACTCGGTCGAAACGGGGAAGCCAGAATTTTGGATTCTAAAACCAACAGACAGTTGGTGAGTAACATTATTCCTTATGGTGCTAACCTTTATGTTAAAAACGGGCAACACGTTTCTAAAGGAGATACATTATGTGATTGGGACCCCTACAATGCCGTTATCGTATCTGAATATACCGGTATCGTAGAATATGAACACATCACCGAAGGTGTTACTTATCGCGAAGAGGCTGATGAGCAAACAGGCTATAGAGATAAAGTGATTATTGAAAGCAAGAACAAAACACTTATCCCATCTATCAGAATATTAGATGCTGTAGATGGTAAAGAGTTGTATTCTTATAGTTTACCTGTTGGTTCGCATCTTAATGTCGAGAATCGCGATATGGTTTACAGAGGGAAAGTGCTTATCAAAATACCTCGTGTGATTGGTAAAGTTCGGGATATTACCGGAGGTTTACCTCGTGTAACAGAATTGTTTGAAGCTCGTAATCCTTCAAATCCTGCTGTCGTTTCTGAAATTGATGGAACTGTTTCATACGGTAAAATTAAACGAGGGAATCGGGAAATAACCATCACTTCAAGAACCGGCAAAAAACGTACTTATTTGGTTCCTGTTTCTAAGCACATTTTGGTTCTTGAAAACGACTCTGTTAAAGCCGGTGACCCGTTATCTGATGGGGCTATTACTCCTTCTGATATCCTAAACATTAAAGGTACTTTTGCCGTACAAGAATATCTTGTCAACGAAGTGCAAGAAGTTTACCGACTACAAGGGGTAAGGATTAATGACAAACACATTGAAGCCATTGTGCGACAAATGATGCGTAAAGTCAGCATTGTTGAACCCGGTAATACTCGGTTTATGGAGAAAATGGCGGTTGATAAGATCGAATTCATGGAAGAAAACGACCGTATTTTTGACAAAAAAATAGTAACAGATGCCGGCGAATCAACCGTACTTAAAAAAGGTCAGATTGTATCGTTAAGACAATTAAGGGAAGAAAATTCCTATTTGCGTCGAAACGACAAAAAATTGGTTGAATTTAAACCTGCTATGTCAGCTACTTCAAGACCTCTATTGCAAGGAATTACACGTGCATCATTAGGTACTAACAGTTGGATTTCTGCAGCATCATTTCAAGAAACAACCAAGGTCTTGAGTCAAGCAGCCATTGCAGCAAAACGAGATGACTTGCTTGGACTTAAAGAAAATGTAATTGTAGGACACCTTATTCCTGCAGGTACCGGTTCGCGTCAATTCAGACGATTATTGGTTGGTTCACAGGAAGAGTTAGACAGGTTAAACAACCGTAGTTCTTCTATTATTGATTAAGTCTTATTCGCCGTTTGGCGGTTAACAATATCGGCCCTTTTATTGCTTGCAGTAAAAGGGCTTTTTGTATTTATAGAGATTAAGGAACCGTAAGGCTTTGAAGCAGTATAACTCGAAAATTAGGCATCGTTGTCTGAAGAATAAGTGAGCAGTTTATGATATAGTATGAGCTTCCCGACAAGGTTTAATTGAAAACAAAAAACCGGCATCGCTATTAAGCAATGCCGGTCTTTAAGAAAATTAACAATATCGGTTAATCCGTTTTGTTTATTCTTTTTCGTTTTCGCTGTTACTTTCTTCGGGAGCACTTTCTTCAGTAATGCTTTCAGCACTGATACTTTCGCTTTCTTCGGTTGCACTCTCTTCTTCGGTAACTGTTTCTTCGTTACTGCTTTCCTCAGAGGCACTTATGTCGGCTACAGCTTCTGTTTCTTCATTACTGCTTTCCTCATTTGCATTTGTGTCGGCTACAGCAACTGTTTCTTCGGTGCTGCTTTCTTCGGTAGCATTTTTGTCCATTTTAGCTTTAAGTTGAGCCAATTCATCCAAATCGCCAAAGGTTGATTTCTCGGTTTGTTGGTTGAGCTTTTGAACCTTTTCACTGGCTTCTTGCTCTTCTTTCACTTTGTGCTCTTTTTCAGATTTCTCGGCTTGATCTTTTTGTCGTTTCCATGTTTCAAGATGCGAAACAATAATACGCTTATCGTTTCGATCAAACTCGGTAATAACAAAGTCAAGTGTTTCGTCTAAAGCCGCAGTCGTATTGTCTTCTTTTTTCAACAATTTAATCGGTGCAAAAGCTTCTAATCCGTAAGGTAAAGCAATTGTGGCTCCGTTATCGTCCCTACGAATAATGGTACCTTGGTGTACTGAACCGGTAGGAAATACTGTTGCGAAAGTATCCCAAGGATCTTCTTCGATTTGTTTGTGACCGAGCGATAATTTTCGCGCCTCTTTGTCAATGCCTAGGATGATTACTTCCAATTGTTCACCAACTTTCGAATATTCAGAAGGGTGGTTAAAACGTTTGGTCCAAGAAAGGTCGGAGATGTGAACCATCCCGCCAATTCCTTCAGAAAGTTCTACAAATACACCATAAGGAGTAATGTTTTTAACCTCGCCTGAGTGACGGCTTCCAACCGGGAATCGCTCTTCGATGCTTTCCCACGGATCAGAAAGTAATTGTTTGATACTTAAAGACATTTTTCGCTCATCGCGATTGAGGGTAACAATTTTAGCTTCCAACTCTTGACCTACTTTAAAGTATTCGCGGGCATTAATGGGTTGGTTAGACCAAGATACTTCCGATACGTGGATTAACCCTTCTACACCGGGAGTGATTTCGAGGAAAGCTCCGTAATCTTCAATATTAACCAATTTGCCTTTTACTAATGAGCCTTCGCTAAGCGTGCCATCCAACACATCCCACGGATGGGGGGTAAGTTGTTTTAAGCCAAGCGAAATACGTTTTTTGGCATCGTCAAATTCAATCACCACAACGTTGAGCTTTTGATTGAGCGAAAGCACTTCAGATGGGTGGTTAATACGTCCCCAAGAAATGTCGGTGATGTAAAGAAGTCCATCTACACCGCCAAGGTCAATAAATGCACCAAAGTCGGTAATGTTTTTAACCGTTCCTTCGAGTACTTGCCCTTTTTCAAGTTGAGCGATAATTTTCTGACGTTGTTCGGCAAGGTCACTTTCGATTAATGCTTTATGAGATACTACGGCATTTTTGATGGCTTCGTTCACCTTCACCACTTTAAAGTCCATGGTTTTACCCACATAAATATCATAATCCAAAATAGGCTTAACATCAATTTGAGAACCGGGTAAGAACGTTTCTAAACCGAATACGTCTGCAATTAAGCCACCTTTGGTTTTACTGATAATAATACCTTGTACAACTTGGTCTTCTGCATGAGCACGAACAATGTTTTCCCAAGCTTTGAGCAATTTTGCGCTTTTTCTGGATAAAATGAGCTGTCCGTTTTTGTCTTCTTTTTCTACGACATACACATCTACAACATCACCAATTTTAAGGTCGGGCATGTCGCGAAATTCTGAAAGTGCAACAAGTCCATCAGATTTAAAACCTACGTCTAATACAACATCGGTAGCACTAATGGCTTCAACTCGTCCTTTGATGATTTCGTTTTTGGCAATTGTTTTGAAAGTGCCATCATACAAGTTAGTGTATTTTTCTCGCTCTTCTTTCGGATAATTTTTTTGCGACCTTTTACCAAGTGTCCAATCAAAATCATCATGAGTGGCGGGAGTACTTGTACTTTCTTCGTCTTCTACAAGATTTTCAACAGATAAAGGGGTGTCATCTGTTTCAATTTCGACTACCTCGTCTGTAGTCTCGCTTACTGATTCTTCTTCGTTTATGCTTTGAATGTCTTCTGATTGGTTATTTTCAGATTCATTTTCAAGCATATCAGGCTGGTCTAAATGTTCTTCTGTCAAAACATAAGATTTTAATGGTGAAAAAAACGGATTATCTTTTTTCTTTAAACATTGATTTAAAGTGGTTGCAAAGTTATTAAAACTTTGTCAAGATGCCAAATTTATTGCAGGATGTTTTGATTATGCTGTTTGTTTTTCTTTGTCAGTTAATCAAAATGAACATGTCTTCCTTGTATTGGTATAAACGGTCTGTGGTAACAGTCTTGTTTTATCAGCATCTCGTTCAATTATTGTAGATTTGCAAAAACAAAAAGCGCAAATGGATCAATTTATCAACAAACCACGAAATTTTGTAAGTGCTATATGGATGGTGAATTTTGCAATTGGAAGTATTTTTCTGATGACTTTTTATGGAGGTTGCAAAGATGATACAATCGAAACCCTTCAAAGTTGTAATGGCAGTCCTGACTTTTGCAGTCATCAATATACCCGACATACTTACCCCGGCACCCATAATTCTTTTGCTTTTGAACCCAAATTTCATTCAATAGTTGCCAATCAACGGCGTAGTATCAGTCAGCAATTGGATGATGGTATCCGATGCTTGAATTTAGATGTTTGGCTGTTAGAGGGTAATACATATTGCATAGACAGTGCTTTATATGTTTACCACAGTTTTCCCGGATTTGGCTGTCTGTTTTTTACTGAAATCCTGTCGGAGGTGAAACAGTTTATGGATAATAACCCAAATGAGGTCATCACCATCACCATTGAAGACACAAATGCGAATATCAACCAACTAAACTCGGCCTTTTCCATAGCAAATCTTAGCGATTATCTTTACGACAAGCTACCTGAACAGTCATGGGCTACACTCGGGCAAATGATTGAAAGCAAACAGCGTTTGGTGGTATTTGCAGATGTTAGTAATCCAAATAAGATACCGGGGTTTTTCAGAAATTGGAATTATATTTTTGATAACCCTTATGCAGCCGAAAGTAGAAACGATTTTCAATGTACTGTGAACAGGGGAAGCATTAACCATGATTTATTCCTGCTCAATCATTTTATTACCATCATTAACCCCCGTTTTGATTCTGCATACGTGGTCAATTCTAAAGCCTCGCTGTTGCAACACATCAACGATTGCAAGGTGAGTTCAAATAGGTTGCCTAACTTTATTTATAATGACTTTTATGAGGTAGGCGATATAATCTCAGTTAGCGATAGCCTAAACCGATATGTTTGGCCATAGGACGGAGTAGTTTGCTGAAATCATAGGTTGGAACCGATTACTCAGCGGCATCATCCTTTAAACGAGACTTGAACTGTTTTTTAAACTTTTCTAATTTGGGATTAACGACATACACGCAGTACGGTTGATTTGGGTTGTCGTTAAAATAATTTTGGTGATAATCTTCTGCTTTGTAAAATGCTGAAACTTCGGTGATTTCTGTTACTATTGGGTTCAGCCAAAAACCTGTTAGGACAACTTGGGATTTTGATTGCTCTGCAATCGCTTTCTGTTCGGGATTGTAGTAAAAAATTGCCGAACGGTACTGCGAACCGACATCATTACCTTGCTTGTTGAGCGTTGTTGGGTCATGAATATGCCAAAAAACATCTAAAATGTCTTTGTATCCTATGATATTGGGGTCAAACGTAACCCGAACCACTTCGGCATGTCCGGTACGTCCGGTACATACTTCTTTGTAAGACGGATTTTTAATAGTTCCGCCCATATAACCCGATTCTACTTTAAGCACGCCTTCTAAACTTTGGTAAACGGCTTCTAAACACCAAAAACAGCCGCCTCCTAAAGTAGTTGTTTCTAAAGAATCCGGAATTGGGGTTAGCTTTGAATCGGATGTTTCCATTGCTGTTGTAGTTGTTTGATAAGTAATGTTTTTTGTAATTGGTGTGGTTTGCCGATTTGCACAAGCAGCTATAAAAACTGCCGGAAACAAGGCAAACACCATTATGAATTGAAATTGTATTTTCATGTTGCAATAACAATTTTGTTCAGTTAAAGGTTTTCAAAACCATCAACAGGATTGCCTACAACCATTTATCACAACGTTAAGATGAAAGCCGGTTTCGGTGAAATTGAAAAGAATTTTACCTGCTGCCCAAAGTGTTAAAATGAACCCCTAAAAGCATTGAAAATTTACTTTCTGACTTGTCGGTTATGTTTTTAAACCGCCGAAATAATACGATAGGTAGCCCATCCTCCAAAACTACCAATTACCAATGAAGACACAAACGGCCACCAAAAATACAATTGCAGGTAACCCAACATTAAGTTTAAAAAAAATGAAATGACCACATTGCCCGTAGCTTGTGCCCATGCTGTTTGTACCATTTCATACCCCTGCTTATTTAGCAACAGCGTAGTACCTACCAAAACAAATATGCTCAGAAAAAGGGAAGCCCATCCCGATTCTACCCACTCGCGAAGATGTGCGAATATAATAATCATGACCGCTAACGTCAACGGTGCTGTTTTTAAGCCAATTTCAATCAGGTTTTGCCCCATTTCTGCATCCATCTCTCCGGGAGACAACAACTTGGTAATCAGCGTTGAAACTGCCATTGATGGAATTGACACAAATATGAATACAAAAAATCCTACCCATCGCACTTCTTTCCATGCCTTTTTCAATTCGGGAAACGATTCTTCATCTTGCTTAAGGTCGGGTGTTATTTGATTTGATTTTTTTGAACCCGAAGTTTTACTTTTTTTATCACTATTATTGACCATAGAGATTGCCCGGTATTTTACATTAAACAGATATTGATGGCTTATTTCCTTAAAAAGGATTACCCATCTCGATACCCTGCAAAAATATGTAAATTTGAGTAAAACCTGCTTTCTGCAAGCATAGTTTGTAAAATTTGGTATTTAGGGTTAATATTGTTCAGGTTAGCCTTGATATTCCTGACTCAATGATGTTTTACCCAACACCGTGAATGTTGTAACGGTTTCTTACCCAATAACAAACTTAATAAACAGTGGGGGTATTTCTAGTCTTATTCTGAGGTGAACACAAAAAAACTCCCCCTAAGTCAAGGGTTTGACAAGGGAGAGTTTACATGTACGTATGAAAAAGAGTCAATTTGGCAGGAGTTGAGCAAATTAGCAGGTGCCAAAACATGCTAATTGCTAAAGGATTAAATGGCTTAGGTTAAGGCAGATTACAATGCCAAAAAGAAAATTGCCGAAAATATCCCCATTAAAACAGCTAAAAGTAGAATGATCATAACCGTAGAATTTAAAAGTTAGAGTGGTGTGTTTTTAGAAAATTACCATTGCTCAAAAGAACCTTGGCTTGATTAACTACTATGTAACGCAAGGTACTTGGTAAAAGTTCAATTATCGGATTGTTTTGTGAAATATTTTTTACTATTTTTCATAAAAGGGCGTAATCCAACAACTGCATTGTGCAAGGCAACAAGTACTAATCGAATCGAAAGCCCTAAAAGTTACAGGGGGCAGCATTTTTACTTAAAGTTTTAAGAATAATTAACGTTGCAGGACATTTTTATCCAACACACCTTGTAAGAGAGGAGTCGAAGTTTCAATTGGCGATAGAATTATCAGACATTTCTTGCTGATATACCGGAGAGAACAAAAGTAAACCTGAAACATACTTTCGTTGGGCAACGAAAGTATGCTAAAGAATTCTTTATATCTATTTGAAGTTGGAATGGATATTCGTCTTGTTCAATAGTTTGGACTAGGATTTGAACGCAGATAACGCCGATTGTGTGAATTCTGCCTTGCTGAAACTTTTGAACAAACATGGGAACATGCCTTAAACATTGGGAAACACCTTTGGGGCAAGGTTTTGATTTTCCGGAGAGGATGCATTCACTTTGGAAACGGGTTTTTATTAGGGTAATCTATGCTTTGACAGACCATCAACGCTTGTTTGTTTTCGCCAACGACTATCTTTTCAAAGGCAACCCAAGTACCATAAAGATAAACCCGAATGAACATAATGTAAATCATTCTTGGGTTATTATGGTGAATAAACTAAATTTATAGGCGATTTTTGTTTCCTTTTTTCGGAGTTTTGATGCCTTTTATCGCGATATAGTCTCCTTTTTGTGGGATAAAAAGACCTTTTTCGGGAATTATGTTGACTTTTTTCTCGATTTAAAGTCCTTTATATGGGAAAAAACGACCTTTTTCCTCGACTTAAAGACCTTTATTTTGAACCCGAAGACCTTTTTCTTCAACTTAAAGGCCTTTATTTAGGAATAAAGACCTTTTCTCTCGATTAAAAGACCTATTATTTAAAAAGAAGACCTTTTTCTTCAACTTAAAGGCCTTTTATTTTTAAAATAGACCTTTTTCTTCGATTTAAAGTCCTTTATTTTCAGTTAATTCATGACAATTTTGACCTGTTTTGGTCATTTTATACTATATGATTGATGCTCGATTTGGCAATATTCGGTTTCGACTGCTATTTTCAACCTAAAGGTAGGCAAAAAGCAATTACTGCCCCCTGTTTTTTATCAACAAGATGGGGGAAATTCAGAGATGGTGCAAAAAATCGCTTTTCACTAAACCACGATGTTGATGATGCGACCTTTTAGATAGACAAATTTGTGTACGGTCTTTCCGGTCAGCCATTCAGCAAGTTTATCATCGGCAAGTACGGTTGATTTTACTTCTTCTTCTGCCATTCCCAATGGTAGGGTGATTTTATGTCTCAACTTGCCGTTTATTTGAATGGGGTATTCAAAATTGTCTTCCTTAATATAGTCGGGATTGTGAACGGGGAAAGTGGCGAAATTGACGGTTTCCGTATTGCCCATTAAATGCCAAAGCTCGTCACAAAGATGCGGTGCAAAAGGTGCCATCAGTACAGTGAGTTGTTGCAACACCTGTCTGTTGGCACATTTGAGGGTATAGAGGTCGTTTACACATTCCATAAAAGCACTAACCGCGGTATTGAACGAAAGACGCTCGATGTCTTCGTTTACCTTTTTGATAGTTTTATGCAAGACCTTCAATTCATCGGCGGTAGGAGGGGCATCGGAAAGCATGGGCATGCCATTTTCTAACTTAAACAAACGCCAGAACTTGCGCAAAAATCGGGACACCCCTTCGATTCCTTCAGTACTCCAGGGTTTAGCATCCGTTAAGGGGCCTAAAAACATTTCGTACATTCTTAGACAATCGGTTCCGTATTTGGCTATGACATCATCGGGGTTCACGACATTGTACTTAGATTTCGACATCTTTTCTACCGCCCAACCACAGATATATTTATTGTTTTCAAGGATAAATTCGGCATCTGCAAAATCTGTTCGCCATTGCTTAAAGCCCTCTATGTTCAAAACATCTCCGCTTTCTACTAAGGCTATATTTACGTGAATGGGCGATGTATCGTATTGGTCTTTTAATCCGTGGGAAACGAAAGTGTTGGTGTTAACAATACGGTAAACAAAATTAGAGCGACCTTGAATCATGCCTTGGTTGAGCAGTTTTTGAAACGGCTCTTTGGTGCTCACCAATCCCATATCGTTTAAAAAGTAATGCCAAACACGGGCGTAAAGCAAATGCCCCGTTGCATGTTCGGCTCCACCCCAATAGAAATCTACGTTTTTCCAATACTGCTCTGCTTCTTTCGATACAAATTCATTTGGGTTTTGAGGATCCATATAGCGAAGGTAGTACCAACTGCTGCCGGCATATCCGGGCATCGTATCGGTTTCGCGTTCACCATCCGGCGTATTGACCCAATCGGTGAGGTTGGATAAAGGCGATTTACCGTTTTTTGTCGGTTCATAGCTTTTTACCGAAGGTAAGATAAGGGGTAATTCTGATTCCGAAAGGGGTAATGCAATGCCGTTGCGGTAAACAATCGGGAATGGCTCGCCCCAATAGCGTTGACGGCTATAACCCGCATCGCGCATTTTGTAATTGATTTTAGCTTTACCAAACCCATTACTTTCTGCGTGTACGGTAGCAGTTTTAATAGCCGCTTGCCAATCTAAACCGTTTAAAATGCCTGAGTTAATCATCGTACCCTGCTTTTTGGTGCAGGGGTTTTCCATCTCTTCGGTGCCTTCAATGACACAGACTACGGGTAAGTCATAGTGTTTGGCAAACCTATAATCGCGGTCGTCCGAAGAAGGGACTGCCATCACGATGCCCGTACCATAGCCGGCAAGCACATAATCGGCCACCCAAATAGGGACTTTCTCGCCATTAAATGGATTGATGGCATAGCTGCCGGTAAATTCACCGGATATGGTTTTTACATCGGCCATCCTTTCGCGTTCCGAACGGTTGTTGACAGCCTCTAAGTAATTTTTGACCGCTTCTTGTCTGTCCGGCGTTGTTAATCGGCTGAGTAACTCGTGTTCCGGCGCGATGGAAAGAAAGGTAACGCCATAAATGGTATCTATTCGGGTGGTGAAAACGGTTAGAGAAAGATCGGATTGGTCAACGGTAAAAGTAAGTTCTGCTCCATAAGATTTCCCGACCCAATTGCGTTGGATTTCCTTGGTCGATTCGGGCCAATCTATTTCTTCCAAACCTTTTAACAGTCTTTCGGCAAAGGCAGTGGTGCGCAAAAACCATTGACGCATAGGGACACGTTGAACGGGATGCCCCCCACGTTCTGAAACCCCATCTTTCACCTCGTCATTGGCCAATACCGTTCCCAATTCGGGACACCAGTTGACAATAGCATACGATTGGAAGCAAAGGCGGTAATCCATCAATATTTTACTGCGTTCAACATTACTCATTTTGGCCCATTCGGCGGCAGTGAATTGTGGTGTGTTTTCTGCGCAAGCAGCTTGTACATGTTGGGTCCCGTTTTTTTCAAACATTGCCAATAACATGCTGATGCGTTCTGAATTATCGGTTTCCTTATTGTACCAAGAATCAAAGAGTTGTAAAAATATCCACTGTGTCCATTTATAAAAATTGGGGTCGCAGGTAGAAACTTCGCGACTCCAGTCATAACTCAACCCAAGCAATTGCAACTGTTCCTTAAAACGTTGTACATTTCGTTTGGTGGTAACTTCGGGGTGCTGACCGGTTTGTACGGCATATTGTTCAGCAGGGAGTCCAAAGGCATCGAACCCCATCGGGTGCAATACATTAAAACCTTTCATTCGCTTAAATCTCGAAAATATATCGGAGGCAATATATCCCAGTGGATGGCCGACATGCAATCCATCACCCGAAGGGTAGGGGAACATGTCTAACACGTAGTACTTGGGTTTATCAGATTGGTTTGAAGTCGCATAGACTTTGTTTTCTTGCCAATACTGCTGCCATTTTTCTTCTATTTGGGCGAAATTGTAATCCATAATTGAAAAAAATCTATTTTGAGGGGGCAAATATACGCATAGATAACGTGAAGTTGTGAATTGTGAAGTTTTGATAGAGCAAGAAACGTTGAAAACACTAATCGCCTTGAGTCGAGCATGGTTATAGATAAATGGACAAAAAAAATATGTTAGCTGATTGATTGTGGTTTGAGCGGAAAAGTCTATTATTGTCAGATTTAAGTCTAAATTTAACTTTTCTTAGCAAAAGAATTGTAATTCAGTTGAATTTCCCAATTACCCTACATTAAGAATCGCCGACTTAAAACTGAAGACCAACTATTTACTTTTACTATTCAACGTTCAATTAAACTAACCGCGTCAACCGATTCAAATTCAAATACAGGTGTTGGACATATAGTATTCACTATTGCTAAACATCTTTTCTTCACTCCTAAACTTGTTTTTATGAAAACACATGCTTCAGAAATTTTGGTGTATTACAATCCTCAATCAGCACGGGCTCGAAAGGTTTTGGCTATTGCCCGAAGCATTTCTCCTTCGGTTAGAGAAGTGGAGTATCACAAAACCCCGTTTACCCCCATGATGTGGCATCAGTTGTTGGCCATGCTGGAGCTTCGACCCAAAGATTTGCTCAACAAATCAGACTCATATTACCAAGAAAACATTAAAGGACGTGATTTTGATGCAGAGGGATGGTTAAACATACTTATCAATAACCCCGATTTGATTAAAGCTCCAATTGCTGTAAGGGGTAACCGCGCCATTTTGTGTAATAGTCCAAATGATGTTTTGCAGTTGCAGTAGGGGGGGTAGATTTTAGACGATAGACATAAGACTTAAGACAATAGACTTGAGATTAAAGACATAAGAAGTAAGACTTAAGACTAAATACAAGTATATCATTAAAAATCTATCGTCCAATGCTTGAGATTAAAAGGTTAAAGTCTAAACAACTAACCTTTAAAGTCTGTTGTCTAAAATCTTGCATCTTTTGTCTTTAGTCTTAAAAAGTCTAAACATCTTCAATCAAAAGTCTGTTATCTAACGTCTAGAAGTCTAATGTTTAGATGTCTAACGTCTAAAAATCTAATGTCTTAAGTCTCTTTCATGGAATCCAAGTTTCTGCCACTTTTTCCGCTCAACTTAGTTGCTTATCCGGGCGAACAAATTAAACTCCATATTTTTGAACCGCGTTACCGGCAACTCGTTACAGAAGCTGTGGTGAAACAAACTACTTTCGGCATCCCAACCCATATCAACAAGAAAGTTGGGAGTTTTGGTACGGAAGTGTGGGTGGCTTCGGTTGCCAACTATTACCCCGAAGGGGAAATGGACATTGTGGCGGAAGGATTGCATGTGTTTGAGCTAAAACAATTTAATCCTGTGGTGGAGGGTAAGTTGTATTCGGGTGGGGAAGTGGTCATGCCCGATAATCCCGATAATGGACAAATCATTGATGAGTTGAACATCCAAAACCTTATCGAACAGCTATACAAAGCGCTGAACATCAAAAAAACGTTCGACAACTATAAGTCCTATAATATCGCACATCATATTGGCTTGAGCATGGAACAGGAATATGCTTTGCTGCAAATTTTTGGCGAGCATGAACGGCAGCAATTTATTTTATCTCACTTGCAAGAATTAGTGCCCAAGGTCATTGAGATAGAGCATTTGAAGTTAAAGGTGCAAATGAACGGGTACTTCAAAAATTACAAGCCGCTCGATTTGTAAGTTAGTATCCGAAATGAAACGGGATAGCATTCACCATTGTTTTCATCTCATACTTTTATGCTTCTGCATTTGGCTTTTGGAGTTACATAAACCCGCACAATCTTTATCCTCGTTCAATGGGGATTGAATGGGGTGGGCACGTTAAATGTTTTTCAATTTGTGGAGGAATAGCCCACCTGTTCCTTACTCTTTTACCGGATAATTGGCATATACCTGTGTGGCATACAACCCGTTATCATTTTGGTTAAAACCGATGGCAGTACCCACCAATTTGAATTCTTTTCGAACTAGGTTTTCATAATGCGGTTTTGAAGATACCCAGTTTTTGACCAGCCCTTCTGCCGCTTCTTTGTAGGTAGTGTATTCTGTGGTGGATTTTCTGCCCTGTGTAATGACCATAAATCCCCAAAGTTGCAGATTTTCACCAACCATATCGTAGTGCCCGCCATAGTAAGCCACGCGGTCAGAAACCGTTTGTTTTGGACTCTTTGCGCCTTGTTCGTGCGACAATTTACCTCTTTGCGTAACAAACTTGTTTTGGTCTAAGGCTGCTTTTGCCAACAACGGATCGGGTGAAAGTGGGCCTGCTTTTTTACTTGCCCTCAATTGGTTAATGCCCTCTAACAGTAATTTGGCGAGTAGTTCCTCGTCAAAATTATCGGGATTGATGATGCTGTTGGCATTGTTTCCGCTTGCCGGAACTTTTGGTTCGGGTGTTACAACCGGCTTCGCAATCGGCTCTTTGTGTTTAAGCTGATTGGTACAGGCGATGGCGATGAAAATACTCAAAGAACACGAAAGGAGGTAAAACAATTTAACCATGGTTCAGTGCAAGATTTGATGGGTCAAAAGCAATGTATGAGCAGACATTTAACATGGTTTGGAGGAGTATTAGTATATTTGCCACAGGATAAATTTAAACGGCAAACATAGCAGATATGGAAAACTTCATTTTAGGGATTGATATTGGCGGAACGGGGGTTAAAGGGGCAGTGGTGGATGTGATTACCGGCGAAATGACCACGCCCCGATTTAGGCTCGATACACCCAAACCGGCCAATCCTGCTGCCTTGGCTAAGACAGTAGCAGAAGTAGCAGCCAATTTTGATTGGCATGGTAAAATTGGTTGCGGGTATCCCGGTGTGGTACAACATGGGGTGGTGATGACGGCTGCTAATGTTGATAAAAAATGTATAGGGGTCAATTTTGAAGTTTTACTGACCGAAGCGACGCAATGCCCTGTAACGATGTTGAATGATGCCGATGCTGCCGGGATGGCAGAAATGCACTTTGGAAATGGAAGGGATGTAAAGGGTACGGTGGTGATTGTTACAGTCGGTACGGGCATTGGCACGGCACTTTTTTTGAACGGAGAATTAGTGCCCAATACCGAGTTTGGCCACATTGTTTTGGACAATGGAAAAATAGGCGAGAAATATGCCGCCGATGCTGTTAGACAAAGACAAAGGCTTTCGTGGAAAGATTGGGGTGTTCGGTTCGATCATTACCTCGTTAAGTTAGCATCGCTTTTTTACCCCGATTTAATCATCATCGGCGGAGGGGCAAGTAAATCGTTCAACCGTTTTCAAGACCAACTGACTGTTAAAACTAAGGTTCTGCCCGCAGCTCTCCTCAACCGTGCAGGTATTATTGGTGCTGCAATGGCTGCCAACAAAGATTATGGGTTGGTGATTTAAGCAATCGCAATCTTCACAATTGATTGCCGGTCAGTCTTTGACGACTTCTATAAAAGTGTTATGGTCGTTAGTAATGTGGATTAAATCTATGCCTTTCTATTGGTTTTTGTCAGAACAAAGTTGCTTTTGTAACAATGAAGTTTTTACGGTACAATTTCTTCCACCGTTACTGTTCCCAACACACCCGGGTTCCACTGAACGGTGATAGAGGAAGTCCCCTGACCCTGAATAATTATCCCCCCACCGGTTACCTGCCAATTATATGTTGCATAGAGCAGGGGAGAAACACTGTATGTATAGAGGTTATTACCGGAGCAAACAACGGACTGCCCTTCAATGATAATGTTTTCGTTACAGCCGGGACGAATGCGGTAAGTTTGCATTTGTTGTTGACCTAAGTTGGCAGATAGATTACCGTTGATAATGTTAGCAGGAGTTAGGTCCGTTTCAATATGGGTTGTCTGTGTCGCAATGTTGACCGTGCGCGCAAAATCCAATGTGCAGACAGTAGGCGTGGTTGACAAATTCCATAAACGGGCAATAATGCCTCCATTGTCCACACCCTCTTCAGATGGTTTAAGTGTCCAAAGCACAACATTGGGGTCGGAAACAGAAACGTAAGAAAATACGGTTTCGGGATAGGTGGTTCCTCCGCCGACAACTCCGCAGATGAAGGGGTTCTGATGTTCTAAAGCCCATTTCATCGCAGTTGCCTGTTCAAAATTGCTGTTGTGAATGTGGAGCGCAAACCTGTTCAAAAATTGGGTATCACCATGCTGATTAAAAATTCCCGGCCCCGAACCGGCCATTCTTCCTCCGGCAAGCACATTAAATTGAGAACTGTTTTCGTCCAGGAAATTGGTTGTACTGCTGCCCAATTTCATAAAACCTGCATCCGAGTTGGATAAGGTAATGCCCCTTCCGGCAAGGCTGACATCGGCAAAATGATTGAGGGTTTGCCAAGCATGCCTTCGGGCATTTACGGCATAATGTCCTCCCGATGTAATGTTTTTTGCTTTCAAAATTGCTCCCAGTTCTTCATGATGGGTCGTTGGGTTACTTAGGTTAAAGGAAAAAGAATAGGTGCGGATATTGTCTCCGAAACTTGCATTGATATTGTTCTGTAAATCTATGCGGTTGATGTCTTTGTACAAAGTTATCAGCGTGGTATGTTGTACCGGGTTGGATGAAACACACATAAACGTTGCCGACACCGCCCCATTATTGATTAGGGAAAGCGTACCGGTATTGCTGTTGCCCGAACCCAAATCGTTGATATACTTGCTGTTAATTGCCAGACAATATTCGGTGTTGCTGTTTAACTTATCTTGCAAGGAGGTGATTACCCCGGCATTCGTTGCCGTTAAACGGTAAAATTCGTTTTCCATTTGGTTGCCGGCAACGGTAACGGCATTTGGGAAACTAATACCTGTACCATTTTGTACTTCGTAGGTTTTGTAACCAATTGAAGGGATATTTTGAGCTAAAATCCGAAGTTTAGGGCTTCCGCTAATGTTTACTATCTGAAAAGGAGTTTCCAGTCCGGTTTGTAAATCTATTACCCGAATATTTGCTGAGCCGGAATAGTCAAAATCGGCAATATCGGTGCGCGTCCAGTTCAAAGGGTTCAAGACAAAAAAACGCAAATTGGTTCCTGTTTTTTGAATTCGGGAACCTAAGGCTGTTAAGGATTGGGTATATAATTGGTTGACATAGGTTGCAACATCATTCGCCAATCCGCGCTGCCAGTTTGCGCGCTCATTGTCGTCGCAACATCCACCCAGTCCAAAGTTATGTTCCCAGTATTGTCCCAAAGCCACCCAACATTTTTCGCGCAATTCATCATAAGCAGGATAAGCAGCAGGGTTCTGTGTAGCCACTAAGGTTGCCATCACCTCAGCACTTCGCAGTTTTTCGACCATGCGTTTTACATTTGCCGTTACCTCTGCCAATGACGCACAATCGGTGTCCCAATCATTACCATAGGTGATACATTCTGAAGGAAGGTTGTTACCATACAAGCTGTTGAAATGCTCAAAAAAATCGGTTTCGTTTGAAACATAAACTTGTTGTGCGGCATTACTATTGCTTTGTGCTACGGTAGGAAATGTGTTGTCAAAAGTAGTCAGGTTATCCCAGCCTCGTCCGAAACCTCCGGCCACCCAATAGGGATAACCGGTGGTATTGCAAATATCAGCGCAATCACCCACGGCATTTGATGGGTTCCATGCTTCGGCATAACCTCCCAGCCCTTGATTATAATCCAAAGAATACCATTTCATCAAAACGCCGGTACTGTCGGGGCCTTTGTAATGATAGATTTCATGTGTTCTATTACCCAGTTCTGAGTAATTCACCGGAGAAGCGCATCCACAAACCCCCTTCCACGAATAATTTGCACCCGAACCGGCCCATAACGAACTTAACCCAAGCGGGTGAGTTTGGTTCTCCATCGAAATAGCTATGTTCAGGTCTATATTGTATTCCCGTTCAAGTTTGCCCTGCCAATACATCCCCCTGATGATGGATTCTGCCGACTGACCGCCATAAGTGGATACCATCATATTGAGTGGAACACCGATATGCCCTGATTGTATCTGATCTATTAGTCGTTGAAATTCGGTGGGGGTTTTGTGCTTTTTGTACGTATATACCCAAAAAGCGGCATCACAGTTGTAGCGGTTTTGATAGGGAGAGGGGTTTGTGACGGTTGCGTCGTTCAGATTCAGGTAATAATCGAGCACATCTAAAAATGCCTGTTGATAAGTAGCCACATTACCACTCCACAGGTAATCTGTATGATCGTCGTTGGCAATATAAATGTGTTTTTGCTGCGCATGGATAAAGACAAAACTTCCCGCTGACATCAAAAATACAAGGAAGGTAAAGAAACGCATCATTAGGGTCTTTTTTGTGGTGTGTTAGGTTCCTTTCAAAGTGGAAAGGCAGTATTCAGAATCAAACAGTAAAAGTACATTTTACGAATGATGCTGTTGATACTACGATACTTTTCTTTTTCAAAAACCATTGCAACCTACAGGATTTGAAAAGCCATCATTTCTTGGCCATAACCCTCAACTTGTCAAATCATTAGCTTAATAGAATAAGAAGAATTTAAATTGGGAGAGGAGGTGAACGTTGGAGAAGGATGTCCCAATGCCGATATTCTGCATCTTGTTATCCACCTAATTCATAAAACAGTACCGAATACCCCCAAAATTCAAGACTTTTGCGGGCTGTTAGACTACTACTATTTATTGTTGAATACTATATGGGCATCTTCACTCCATTCAAAGGGCTTTCTCACCGTATATGGTTGTTGGCAATTGTCAATTTTATTAACCGATGCGGGGGAATGTTGATGTGTTTTCTCTCGCTATACATCACCGAGTCGCTGCATTACAGTATTCTATACGCCGGATATGCCATGTCCATTTATGGGGTGGGGGCTATTTTGGGACAACAATTGGGCGGTTATTTTACCGACAAAATAGGGTATCAACGGGTGCAGTTGATTTCGTTGATTGCCACAGGCGGTATGATGTTGTGGTTGATGCAGGTACACAATTTCTATCTCCTTTGTTTTGTCCTGTTTTTTCTGAATACGGTTTCCGAGGCGTTTCGTCCGGCAAACACCGTTGCCATAAGTTTCAATAGCGACGAAACCAACCGCACGCGCTCATTTTCGCTCATGCGCATTGCCTTCAACCTTGCCATTACCTTTGCCCTGACCGTTGGGGGGTGGCTCATCACCAAAAGTTGGTCTTACATTTTTGTTGCCGATGCGCTGACTTGTTTTGCATCGGCTTTGGCCTTGTTTTTATTTGTGCCCGAAGTTCATCGCAAGGTAAAACCCAAACCATCGGACACGCCCGTTGAAGCAGTGGTCAAAACCTCGCCCTATCGCGATGTGGTGTATATGCGGTTTATGTTGGGTACTTTTTTGGGTGCATTGGTTTTTATGCAAATCATGTGGACCATCCCCCCGTTTTTTAAACAGGTCTATCATTGGGACGAGTTTACCATCGGCTTGGTTTCTGCCGTCAATGGGGCAGTGGTCATGTTGGTAGAAATGCCCCTTGTTCACCGCATCGAGCGAAAACGACCCGCCCTTTGGATTGTCAGAATAGGCGTATTGATTTATGCTTTGAGCTACTTAATTCTCACGCTTCCGATAACCTTTATGTGGTTAGCTGCAATTGCTTTTATGGTCATTATTTCCTTTGGTGAAATTTTTGTCATGCCGTTCAGCACCACTTGGGCAACCAAACGCTCGCCCAAATCGCAAGAGGGTAAATATATGTCGGTCTATGGCATTGCCTATGCAACAGCCAATATATTTGCTCCGCTGATGGGCACACAAATTATTTACTACTTCGGATTTAGAGCACTTTGGGTAACGATTGCAGCTATTGCCCTCGTTGCCTATATCGTGTTTAACAGCATCTACCGGCAAACTCCGCAAAATCATTGATTTTGGTCGTTTATTTTTACCTTTGAAAGAAAAATCCCGATGGCATCGTTTCCCCTTTCTGCACGTTTCCATTTCTTGCTTTTGGCGGCTGCTTTACTGTTGGCAACATCAGCCGATATGTTTGCCCAAAAGCTATATCGCCCCAGTATTTCTACCAACGAAGTGCTTCCGCAATGGGCGCAACTGCTTTACGGTCCAAACCCCAACGCATGGCAGATTGACAGTGCCTACACAGCGTACTATCGAACCCACAAATTTCAAAAAACCACCCACACACAGTTCTACAAAAAATGGCGAAGAGCGAACGAACGCTATATCAACGCTCAAGGCTTTGTGGTTAAGCCAACACCGGACGAAGAGCGCGCCTATCAAATTGACCGGTTGAACACGATGACCCAACAACGGGCAAGCAGGAGTGGCGCAAGCCTTTCGGAATGGACTTGCATCGGGCCTTTCGAAACTTTTGAAACCTATTACAACGGGCTGCAACGCCCCAAATCGGAACAAGCCAATGTGTATTGTTTCGACCAATTCGCCGCCAATCCCAACATCCTGTATTGCGGAACGGAAGGAGGGGAGATTTACAAATCGGTTAACAAAGGACTCAACTGGACGTGCATGTCGCGCAATTACCCCATGAACGCCCCGACCGCCATCAAAATACACCCTACCAACCCCGATATAGTCTTAGCCGGTGCGGGCAACCGCATTTTTAGAACTCAAAACGGGGGATTGAGTTGGCAGGAAGTGTTTTCGGCAAGCGGCTTGGATGTTGCCGATATTTCCATCAATCCCGGCAACCCCCTCTTGATGTTGGTCGCTTCGTGGAACGGACTTTACCGCAGCACCAACGGCGGCGATAGCTGGACACCACAATATGCCCAACCCTGTTACGATATCGAGGTGAAGCCCGATAACCCCGCTATCGTCTATTTGCTCAAAGGCAACCCCGCTCAAAAACGTTGCGAGTTTTTTAAATCAACCGATTCCGGGGCTACTTTTAACCCCGTTACCAACGGTTGGTACAACAGCACCGACCCCGACCGTGAAGACGGCGGCGCACGAATGACCGTAACACCTGCCGACCCTAACCGCATTTACGTCGCCCTTATCGGGCAGGCAAAAAACAATGACAATGGGTTTATCGGGATTTACCGCAGCAACAACGCCGGCGATACCTGGACACTTCCCAACCCACCCACAGGAGGTCCTTATACGGCAAGCCATCCCAATTTAGCCAGTTACCAACCCGATGGAAGCGGCTTTCATCAAGGGTTTTATAATTTTGGCATCGCTGCTTCTCATACCAATGCCGATCAGCTTTTGATGGGATTTCTGAGCCTTTGGAAGTCAACCGATGGCGCAACCACCTTCCTGCCCCTTGGCGGATATGTCGGCTCGCCCAATAATTATATCCATCCCGATATTCAGGAATTGGAAATTAACGGCACTGATATATGGTTCACCTCCGATGGAGGCATCAATTACAGCACCGATTTTGTGGCCAACCACGAAGCCCGCAACAATGGCATCAACAGTTCCGATTTCTGGGGATTTTCTTCCGGTTGGAACGAGGATGTATTGGTAGGCGGTCGCTACCACAACGGCAATACGGCATGGTATCAAAACTATCCCGCCGGTAATTTTCTGGGACTTGGCGGCGGAGAAGCTTCAACCGGCTATGTCAACCCGGGTCAAAACCGTAACACCTATTTTTCTGATATTGGGGGTAAGCGCATTCCGGTCAATTTCGATGGCATTGTCAGCAATCTGCCCTTTGGCATCTTTCCCAACGAAAGTTATTGGTCGGCCGAATCGGGCGAAGTGGAGTTTGACCCCCGATGTTACAATACCGTTTTTGTGACCAATCAAAACAAAATCTGGAAATCGGACGATGGCGGAACCACTTTTACCCTTCTCTACAGTTTTGGAACCAATACAGATGCCAAAGCCCTTTACCTCGAAATCTCGCGCAGCAACCCCAACATCATGTATTGCACCCAAAGCAACGCCGACTATTGGAGCGATGGATTTTTATGGAAATCCGTCAATGCCGGCATTTCTTGGACACCCGTTACCCTACCCACAGGCTATGCAAGGCGGATATTGATTGCAGCAAGTGCAAACAATGCCAATCAACTTTGGCTCGCTTTTCCCGATGGCGCAAACGGGCAAAAGGTTTACCGAACCGAAAATGGCGGAAGTTCATGGCAAAACCTGACCACCGCCACCCTCAACGGAGAATCCATTCAGTCGCTTCTCCATCAAGGCGGCACAGATGGCGGGGTGTATCTCGGCACCAGCCGAAGCGTTTTTTACCGAAACAATAACCTGCCCGATTGGCAATTTTATGTGGACGGGCTGCCGGCAGAAATCGCCTCCAACATCTTGCGCCCGTTCTACAAAGACGGGAAAATAAGGATGGGAGCTTATGGAAAAGGTATCTGGGAATGTGATTTATACGAACCTTCCACCCCCGTAGCCCAACCGATGGTGAACAAGCGCACAACCGATTGTCCGGGCGATACGCTTCAATTTGAAGACTATTCCATGTTGCACCATGCCGGCGCAAATTGGTATTGGGAGTTCCCCGGCGGCAGTCCCGCCACCTCGACAGAACGCAACCCAAAGGTAAGCTATGCCCTTGCAGGTACTTACAGCGTTATACTGACCGTTACCAACCCCTACGGCAGCGATACCAAAATATTAACCGACCTTATCACCGTAACGAGCAATACCAGTAACCTGCCCGCCGAAACCAATTTTGAAAGCGGTACGGGGGTGATACAGGTGGTTAATCCCGATAATAGTTCCGGTTGGCAACCCTTCGGCGGGACAAACTGTACCGAAAACGGCAGCACCGCCTACACCGTTGAATGCTACACCTACTCCAATCCGGGACAAATAGACGAGCTTGTTTTCCCCCTCAACATTGACCTCACCGAAACCCCTTCGCCGGCCATTACCTTCCGCGTGGCTTATGCCCCATACATTGACGGCGGCGGCGCATGGATAGATTCGCTCAAGGTATTGGTGTCCAATAATTGCGGCAACAATTACAACACCCTCTTTTCGGATGGCGGTGAAAACCTAAGCACCACCACATCGGGCACCGGCCCAAACAACAAATACGAGTACGATGCCTTTTCACCCCAATCCTGCGAAGAGTGGCGCAACATCTGTCTCGACCTCAGACCTTACACGGGCAACTACGTGACGGTAAAAATCCAATGCCTGAACGGATACGGAAACAATATGTATATTGACAACATTTCGTTCGACAACAAACCCTTGGTAGCCCCCGTCATAGGAGGCAACAACGCCGGATGCAATACCCAAACCGCCGTTTACACCGCCCCCGCCGGCGGAAACACCTATCAATGGAGCGTAACAAACGGCACGATCCTGAGCGGTCAAGGCACCGCAAGCATCGAAGTACAATGGAATGCGGGAGCCGGTAGTGTGTCGGTGGTTATTGAGTAGAGGGTAGGGACAGAGGAAGCCTTCGCTTTGTGCGAAGTCTTCCTTAACAAAGGCAGATGTCAAAACAAGCCTACAAACCTATTTTTGATTGCCCCTATTTTTGACATCTCTGCATGTAATGGTGAGTTATCAAAAAATCACCCCAAAATCTTTGAAGCTGTATGATAAGTATCCTAGTTTTAAATTAGGATGTTAACTCCTGAAAAGTAGTCGTCCTTTCCCGAATTTTGTGAAAAAGTTTAACGCAGAGTTGCACAAAGTTAACCCAAAGTCGCGCAGAGTTATTTTTCATTACTTTGCGAAACTCTGCGAAATACTTTGCGAAACTCTGCGGTAAAATCTTGAATGCAAATTGGTTTGGGATGGTTACCGATCCCGGTGTACGCCGGGATCATGCCAATGGCATTGGAACAAGTAATAGGACTTTTCAGGCAGTTTTTAAGCACAAAAATTTTGGACATTTACTGGTTTTTGCGCTATCTTCGCAGTCTAGAATGACATAATTAACCAATCCAATACGCTAACAATTACGTCAACAATAGTAAAGAAACAATCAAAGGTATGAAGGAAATCAAAATTTATAAATCTAAATGGAGAGCAATAAAACTAATTTTATTGTGCTCGATTTTTGTTGTATTAGGGCTTTGGGGTATTCGAACCGGAAGTATGCCGACTTGGGTTGCTTGGTTGAATATCGGTTTATTCGGACTTTGTTATCCGATAGGGCTGTTTCATTTATTTGACAAACGACCCCAAATAATTATTAACCAAACAGGTATTTTTGACAGAATGGCCAATAAGGACTTTATTGGTTGGGACGTTATTAAAGATGCTTATCTTATTAATATTTTTAGGCAAAAATTCATCTGTTTGGTTCTTGACGAAAATTTCAAACCATTACAAACCCAAAGCAAGTTGTTTCAGCAGGCTGCAATATTGAACGAAGCAATAGGAGCACAAAAGGTAAATATTTCGCTCGGACAAGTAAATATCAATCCCAAACAGTTGACAGACTTTATTTTGTTAATGCGGGATGCTACAAACCCGGAAAGAGAGAACCTAATAGATAAAGCTTTGACCGAATGGAAAACATAGAAAGAACTCCCGGCAATAACAAAACATTTACAATAGACGAAGTTTTTAAGCTCCAAAAACAGTTTCCGCGTTCGGTAAAAACAAGAAACAGAAGACTTTATTAACAAAAGCCCTTGCCCGAAATGGTGAGGGCTTTTTTGATTCTTAGTAACTTGAGGAATTTTGTTTTATATTTGCAATAATGGGTTGTGGCTTCTTAGCCAATGAGTCATCTTTCGCAAATACAAAAGAGAACCAACCCCCAACACAAGCCAACACGAGTTGTTTCACAGCTATATTTCCCCGGCACTTTCAATAACTTAAATACCCAACTAAAAACCAATTTTTTTACGTTACCGACACCTGCTTTCGTTTATTAAGGTTAGGTGTCGGTAACGTTCTGGGTTCTTATTTCCTTTACACCGCCACAACGCTTGTTGAATTAACCCTGTCAGCGTTAAGCTCTATCGTATTATGATAGCTGAATTTTAAAAACGCTGACAGGGTTTTTCCCTAAGAACACAATGTCCACTGCACATTTTTTTTCTTCATAGTGGTGAAAATTAGGAGGTAGTTGCTATGTTTCCGATCGGTACGGATATCACTTTTTTCTCGGGGACAGTCGGGCCGATCGGTACGGGCATCACTTTTTTCTCGGGGACAGTCGGGCCGATCGGTACGGGCATCACTTTTTTCTCGGGGACAGTCGGGCCGATCG
>CALCIK010000057.1 GCA_937907475.1 uncultured Bacteroidota bacterium
TTGTACTGCCTCTTTTACTGAGTAGCTATCAAAATTTTGTCCAAAGTCTAATAGTATTAGCATTGCTAAATAATATCTGCTAATTTTGCCTTGTTTTTCAAGGCTTATCAACCCAAGAGGTCATATCCTTTAAGCGTTGACGGCATCTAAATAATACTAAGTCAGAAAAACCGTTCACATTTAGCTTCAACACCTCGCCTGACATCACCACTTACAAACGCTACTTGCGCCCTCTATGCCTCGATTATATTATCTGCTGCTTGTTTTACTCCTATACCTCGGTTGTAAAGAAACACCGTTCCCTAATTTGTTCAACCGTAATGCCAATGCGCAATATTCGGGGGCAATTGGAAGCAAGGCGATGGTCGTAACCGCACATACCGAAGCAACGCGAATTGGGGTAGAGGTCTTAAAAAAAGGGGGCAACGCCATTGATGCTGCCGTAGCCGTACAGTTTGCCTTAGCGGTGGTTTACCCCAGTGCCGGAAATCTTGGGGGAGGTGGTTTTTTGGTCATGCGCACAAAAAATGGTGAAATAGCTTGTTTAGACTATCGCGAAAAAGCCCCCCTAAAGGCTTATCGTGACATGTATTTAGACAGCCTTGGGAACGTCATATCCAATATGAGCCTGCAAGGTCATTTGGCATCGGGCATTCCCGGTACGGTAGATGGGATGGTCAAAGCGCACGAAAAATACGGGTCATTACCTTGGCAAGAATTAGTGCAACCTGCCATCGAGTTGGCAGAAAAAGGGGTCTATTTCTTTTCTGATGTAGAACCCAACAAACTCAATGCACTTCAGGATGATTTTAAAAGCCTTAACACCCACCAATGCGCTTTTGTCAAAGAAAGAGGTTGGAAAGCAGGCGATACCATCAAACATCCCGATTTGGCCAATACCTTAAAGCTAATCCGAGATAAGAAACGAGACGGATTTTATAATGGCGTAACTGCCGAAAATATCGTAGCCGAGATGCAAAGAGGCGGAGGTATTATTTCCGAAGCCGACTTAAAAAGCTACGAATCGGTTTGGCGCACCCCCCTTATCAGCCAATACAAAGACTATCGCATCATTTCAATGCCCCCACCATCAAGTGGCGGGGTAGCACTCAGTCAACTGCTTAAAATCGTTGAAAACTACCCGATTGCAGAATGGGGATTTCATACCCCACAGTCCGTACACCTCATGGTGGAAGCAGAACGCCGCGTCTATGCCGACCGTGCCACACATCTTGGCGATCCCGATTTTTACACCGTTCCCGTATCGGCCTTATTGGGAAAAAAATACCTTGCCAAACGAATGGCAGATTTTGACCTGGAAAAAGCAACCCCTTCGGCAAAGGTGAAATCCGGAAAAATTGAAGGCATGAAATTAGAACCGGTCAAAACCCAAACGAAAGCCGAAAAAGAAGAAACCACTCATTACTCCATCGTTGACGAGTTTGGAAATGCAGTAGCCGTTACAACCACCTTAAACGGTTCTTTTGGCTCAAAGGTTTGTGTAGGCGGTTCGGGCTTTTTGCTCAATAACCAAATGGACGATTTTAGCATAAAACCCGGTATCCCCAATCTTTATGGGTTGGTAGGTGCAGAAGCCAATGCGATTGCACCCGCCAAACGTATGTTGAGTTCGATGACCCCTACCATCATTGAAAAAAATGCCCAACTTTTTATGGTCTTAGGTTCGCCCGGCGGATCTACCATTATTACCTCTGTCTTTCAGGCTTTCATCAATGTGGTGGAATATAAAATGACCATGCAGGAAGCGGTCAACCTCGGACGATTTCACCACCAATGGAAACCCGATTCCATATTTATGGAAAATAACTCCCTATCAAAAATTTGTATCCAAAAATTAGAAAAAATGGGGCATGTAGTAGTTCCACGCGAACCAATTGGAAGAGTGGATGCTATTTTGGTGCGCGAGGACGGAACACTCGAAGGAGCAGGTGATATTCGCGGAGAAGATACAGCTTTGGGGTACTGATGTTTTGTTTGGGATGAATAATTTAACTACTGGAACATTTCCCATTAACCCAATGAGCACTTTTCCAGTCGTCTATACTGTAATTGATCTGCATTACCCTTGATAGTTCTAAAAATGTAAGTATTTTTGCGTGGTAACTATTTAGGTACATTGTTCTGTTGGCAGATATTGACATAAGCTCATTCCTGCCAAACGATATTTGATTTCTTTCAAAAAAATTATCAGCGAATATCTGCGTAATCTGCGGGACAAACTACACAACTATTTAGATGAAGCAAAGGAGCTAAATAATTACTTTGCGTGCTTACATAAAGCTTTCGCCCCAACTCGGAATACATTTACAAATCCAAACAATGCTATTTAACAAAAAAGTAGTGGTAGTAATGCCGGCATACAATGCCGCCAAAACCCTCGAACAAACTTACAGCGAAATACCGCATGATATAGTAGATGAGGTCATTCTGGTGGATGATGCCAGCAAAGACAATACAGTCGAAGTAGCTCATCAATTGGGCGTTCACCACATCATTCGCCACGACAAAAACAAGGGTTACGGTGGTAATCAGAAAACGTGCTATAATAAAGCATTGGAACTTGGAGCAGATATTGTGATTATGCTGCACCCCGACTACCAATATACACCCAAATTGATACCCGCCATGGCCGGCATCATTGCCCAAGACTTATATCCGTGCGTCTTAGGCTCGCGCATTTTGGGAAAAGGGGCATTGCGCGGAGGAATGCCTTTGTATAAATATGTCGCCAACAGGTTTTTGACCTATTTCCAAAACATCCTTATCGGGCAAAAATTATCGGAATACCATACGGGCTACCGCGCTTTTTCGAAACAAGTATTGGAAACCATCAATTACGAAGCCAATTCCGATGATTTTGTGTTTGACAATCAAATGATTTCCCAAATCTTTTATGCCGGATTTGAAATAGCCGAAGTAACCTGCCCCACCAAGTATTTTACCGATGCCTCTTCCATTAACTTTAAGCGTAGTGTTCAGTATGGAATGGGGGTGTTAAAAGTATCGCTCATGCACCGTTTACAATTATGGGGTATCCGGAATTACGAAATTTACCGTTCCAATAAAAAGTAGCCCTTGCCTATTTTCCTAATCCAAAAATATAGAGCGATGTGCGTCGTTTACGGATAGGTGATAATATCTGTAAAAACCGTATCCGTGATTCCTGCCCAACTATATTTGATTTCTATCAAAAAATGATCGTAACTATTTAGGTACATTGTTCTGTTGGCAGATATTGACATAAGCTCATTCCTGTCAAACGATATTTGATTTCTTTCAAAAAAATTATCAGCGAATATCTGCGTAATCTGCGGGACAAACTACACAACTATTTAGATGAAGCTAAGGACCTAAATAATTACAAATTATCAGTAAAAATTGCGTAATCTGCAGGAACAAACTCTACTGATTACCCAAACCTAATGCTTCGGTGTATGCCTTTTTGCTTATTTTTGCACGCTTTCCTTGTAACGTGCATACAACGGCAGGTTGCTGATTTGCGTCATTATATTTCTTTGTCGGGTATCTCACCCTTTCATTCCCTAAATCAATCATCGTGTTGCAAAGCAAATTCGGTCGAACTTATATCTTACTTGTTCTTTCGGCGCTCACCTTCCTGCTAACTTTCTGCCGGGAAGACGATTTAACCACCAACCCATCCGATAAACTTTCCTTCTCTACCGATACCCTTGGTTTTGATACTGTTTTTACCACCGTAGGCTCTACCACTCAAGGCTTTTTGATATTTAATTCACACAAAAACCGCATCAATATCTCCTCGGCACGGTTAGCCGGAGGCAATAACTCCCCATTTAGAATGAACATTGACGGCATGTCGGGCAAAGAACTAAGTAATATCGAGGTTTGGGCAGAAGACAGTATTTATGTCTTTGTCGAAGTAACCGTTGACCCCGATGACACCACCACACCTTTTGTGGTAGAAGACAGCATCATGTTTGAAACCAACGGTAACGTGCAAAAGGTCATCCTGAGGGCATGGGGACAAAACGCCAACTTTTTTGGACCCGGCACTCCTAATGGTTTTAATGTAGGCATTACCGGCGATACGACTTGGACAAACAACAAACCTTACGTGATTTATGGGGGAATTGTGGTGGACACCCTAAGCCAACTGACCATAGAACCCGGCTGCCGGATACACCTGCACAACAGTGCCATCTTATATGTCAAAGGAAGCCTGAAGGTAAATGGCGGCACCGATACCACGCAAATTGTAACCTTTACCGGCACCCGATTAGAACAATACTACGACGGCGTTCCCGGACAATGGGGAGGTATCTACCTCTTGAGTGCAAGCTATAACAACATCATTACCGGCGCAATGATTAAAAACGCCTTGTTCGGCATCAGAATAGACTCCGTGACGGTCAACATGCGCCCCAATCTAATTTTAGGGAATAGCACTATCAGAGATATATTCGACTCGGGCATCATCGGCCTTTCAACCGGCATAGTTGGTTACAACAGCCTGATTTACAATTGTGGTCGCCACAACTTGCAATTGGAATATGGGGGGCAATACACTTTTGTCAATTGCACTTTTGCCAATTACAGCAATTCCATTATTAACCATCGAAGCCCCATTGTCCGCATTGGCAACTATTACCCAATAGATAACATCGTCAATATATTTCCTTATACCCAATCCGCCTTTACCAACTGCATTATTTACGGAAGCGAAAAAGAAGAACTGTTGCTCGATGATGAATTGGACGGAGGAGACCCCAACTTCGTGACCACCCTTACCCGTTGCCTGCTCAAAACCGAGCGCAACAGTACCGACCCGTTAGTATTGGATTGCATCCTCAACCCCGCTTTTCAGGACACCCTTTTTGTCAATACTTTTAAGCGCGATTTTCGGCTCAACGACGATGCGCCTTGCATCAATGCCGGTTTATCCGATTTTCAAATAGACTTGGGTTTCACCACCATCAGTCTCCAAACCGACCTTTTGGGCAATGCCCGAAACGATGGCAACTGGGACATGGGATGTTATGAATTTGTGACAGAATAAATTAAAAGGAGCAACGATAGGGCAGGTTAACCTTATAAATCCACTTCGCGAATATCCATTATTTTGAGCAAAGATTTCAGCAGCCCAACCTTTAAAGGGTATTACCACGCACAGGAATTGACAAGCGTTCTATTTTGCCTTCTTTTACATAAATGTGGTGGCTTCCGTTTATGCGTTTAAGTTCCCATCCCACTTGTTCGGCAATTTGACACAGTTGTTTTCCCGAAACTTGCTTCATACGGCTATCTCAATAATTTTTGCATCCACATCATCAAGCGGGGTTTCAACTTCAACCATCAAGCATCCCTCAATCGCTTCATACAAATTTTGCAGAAGTTCTTCATAGGTTTCTCCTTGTGTCATACAACCCGGTATGGCAGGCACTTCTGCCCAAAAGCCGCCTTCTTCGGCGTTATGTATCACCACTTTTATTTTCATGCCGATAATTGATTTTGTTTTATCCATTACCCCTATCATAGCGTATAGGGATTACTTTATGTTGTAGCAAATCTAAGTATTTTTTACCTGATTGTTGCGGCTGATTAATCCATAGTTTGATAGTTGAAGCGAAATACTGGTTTTTTTCTGTTTGTTGTCAAAATAGGCAACGGATACAGGCATCGCTAGAGCATCCTCCCCCAAATAAAAGTATAGGAGATACTGAAAGGGGCTGCCTATATTTGTAGCACTTCGATAGCGGATTTTGAGACATGGGATGTTATGAATTTGTGCCTGATTAAATCTCAGACCTACGATGCTTTGCTTAGTGTAAAAAAACAAGGTCAAGGTTTTTCAATTGGCAGGAAACACGCTCGCTAAAAAATAAAAGTAAATACTGCCGATGTTTCAGAATTCTTTAAGAAAGTTGTAACTTTCGCCCAATTTACAACTTATTAACACTTGAAAAATGGAAATAACCGGTAGAATTTTACAAATATTGCCACTACAAGAAGGCACAAACAAAAACGGCAACCCTTGGCGCAAACAAGAGTTTATACTTGAAACCGAAAGTCAATACCCCAAAAAAGTACTGATTATGCTTTGGGGAGACAAGGTGGATCAGTTTCGTTTACAAGAAGGAACTAGAATAACTGCCCATATAGACCTCGAAAGCCGCGAATATAACGGACGTTGGTACACCGAAGTGCGCGCTTGGAAATTGGCCGCCGCCGATGATTCAGAACAAGGCCCACCTCCACCTCCCTTTGAACCCGATGGCGATATGCCTTTTTAAACAGTAATTCACTCCTTCAATCGAGTGGAGGCAATTTTTCATTGCCTTAACCTAGAGATTCAAACATTGAGTTTCTCCGAAACGCCAATCTATAGGCCAAAACTGATGGAACTCATTGATTATTTCAACACTTCCGGCCTCCCTAAACAGGAAGACTAATTACTTTGCTTTATGCGCTACACCCAGCATACTTTAGATGCCCTTGAGAACCTGCTCAAAGAGGGCGGATATAAGTTAAGAACCGGTAAGGGTAGTTTTAATTCGGGGTATTGCATTTTACACGATAAGAAAGTGGTCGTCCTAAACAAATATCATTCAACAGAAGCCCGTATCAATTCGCTTATTGATATTATCAAAGAACTTGTTTTTGATACTCAACAGTTACCCGATGAATTGTTGGATTGGTATCATAAAATAGTCCCCCCAACGGTTAAGCATTAGTGACCACGAAGTAGAAAGAAGAAGGACATGCTTATACAGCAAAGATTTTCGAGCATTGATATGTCATCACTCACTATGACCACCTACTTATGAATTCAGATACAAAGCTATTGTCCAGTTCCTTGACTCCGCTCATGAAGTTCGTTTTCCCGTTTTTCTTCGGCTTTATTTATGTCATAGCTACGGTGGCAATTGCTTCTGTCGCTTTTTCGGGCGAAGGTGAGCGCAATACCATTTTTACCATACTCATCTCTTTTATATTTGTATTGGCAGTTGGAATTTGGGCACTTTGGCGTTTTTGTATCCACCTGAAGAAAGTAAGCCTGACAAACACCCATTTAGTGGTGAGCAACTACCGTCAAACCATACAAATACCGCTTTCGGAAATGGAAAATGTGGGACAATTTCTTTGGATTAATCCGGCATTGATAACCATTCACCTGAAATCGCCCTCTAAATTTGGAAAAAAAATAGAGTTTGTGGCCTATACGCGATATTGGAACTATCTGACAAACCACCCCACCTATTTGTTATTAAAAGAATTGGCTGAAAAGCAGGGGTAACTCATTGCCTTTCACGTTCTTTAAAAAGGAAAGGGTTGTAACACGGCAAATCTTCATTTAGCCTTGTGTTACAACCCTTTTTAAATGGCATCTTTCCAGTCCTTATTTAGGCTGCGGAACATAGCGCAAATAAGGCTTTTTGATATTTGCATCAACGCCATATTTATCGTGAATTTGATCGGTCGGAACGTTTAAGGTAACGATTACATCGTCTCCATTTTGCCAATCAACAGGAGTGGCAACACTATATTTGGAAGTGAGTTGAAGCGAGTCGATGACGCGCAATATTTCGTTAAAATTGCGACCGGTAGAAGCCGGATAGGTGAGCGTGAGTTTAACCTTCTTATCGGGGCCAATAACAAACACCGAGCGAACGGTTGCTTTTTCGCTGGCATTGGGGTGAATCATGTCGTACAACTCTGCCACATGGCGATTTTCATCGGCAATAATCGGAAAGTTAACATCTACATGGTTCACCTCTTCAATATCGGGCACCCAACGTTTGTGAGAAGCCAAATCATCTACCGAAACGGCAATGATTTTGGTGTTTCTTTTTTCAAATTCGCTTTTCAACATGGCAGTTCTGCCAAGTTCGGTGGTGCAAACAGGAGTAAAATCGGCAGGGTGAGAAAACAACACTCCCCAAGAATCGCCCAACCAAGCGTGAAAATCAATTTCACCTTCAGTGGTTTGGGCTGTAAAGTTGGGAGCAAGATCGCCTAATCTTAGTGACATAACAAAGGTATTTATTGGTTAAAAATGATCTAATGCAAAACAAGAGCAGCAATTGAGCAAACCCGTTACAAATCCATAGACTGTACTTTTCCGGCTAATTTGTTCATTTGCTTTTAATACCTTGTATAACAGATTGTTTGCCCTTTAGGTTTTCAAAGAACAAGGCATTTGGTCATCTTTTGACTTAGCTGATTTATAACTAACTGATGTTACGCAGTAGTTTCACATTCTTTCCGGCGGCTTCTTTTTTGATACACTTGTAACCCCTACAAACCTTATTATCTAGTAACAGAGATTCCGGCGTACGCCGGAATCATATCATCAACCTTATTACCTCG
>CALCIK010000058.1 GCA_937907475.1 uncultured Bacteroidota bacterium
ATTTTGGGAGTTGAATCCAACTCAAATTCTTGTAAAGCTATTTCAGGCACGGTCACGGCATTAACCACTAACCGTTAACCACTAACCACTATTTTACGTGCAGTAGATTGTTCAGTGAGTTGCAAGGTATCGGGGTTTAGGTTTTCAATCAACACGACTCCCGGCTTTTTACCTGTTTCAAAAGAGCCGAGTTCCTTTTCAAAACCGAGTGCTTGTGCGCCGTTCAAAGTAGCCCATTTGAGCAAGTCGGCAAGAGAGATATGAGGGGCGTGTTTGGCGATGGTTTTGAGTTCGGATAACACACAGAGTTGCCAATTGGAGGTCAGGCTGTCTGTTCCTATTACTATACGGCAGTTGTGACGGATAAAAGCGTCAAAATCGGGCAGGCGGTTTTCTATATACAGGTTGGCGTTGGGACAAAAACACCAATAGACTTCGTTGGGGTACGTTTTTTGGGCAAAAGCGATGTCTTCGGCAGTGGTGAAGGTGTTGTGAACCAACAATAGCTTACAGAGACCGCTCAGGTGGGCTAATATGTATTGCAGGGAGGAAGTGCCGGGAGGGGTAAAAAATTCGATTAAATGGCCAAGTCCTATTTGTCGGTAAAAGTCAATAAAAGCGCCTGTTCCGTATCTATACATTTCTTCTTCAGCCCAACATTCCTGATTGTGAATGCTTAACACGCCTCCCCCATGTTGCGCACTAAAAGCCTCTATCTGTCGCAACAATTTGCCAGAAACACTATATGGTGCATGAGGGGCAATGCTGCAACGGTTGCCCACAACATCGGGAAAACTATCGAACAAGGCACTGCCCAATTCCATAGAAGTTTCTGCCCTGACCGGGTTTAGCCCGAATATTTCTAAAAAGGTATGGTAGTTCATATTCCCCTTGTTTTTTTGGTCAAAGGAGTGGGTGGTATTCGATATATCCCCTACCGCAACAATACCGTTTTCCATCATTTCTTTTTCGGCAGCGACTATTTTTTGTAGAATGGTTGTCTCGTCTGTTGCTTGTCTCAAAGCCCCGATGGGTTGTAAAAAGCCGATTAATCCTGTGCCTTCAGCAATCACCCCTTTAAGGTGCGACAACTCTATATGACAGTGGGCATTGACAAACCCCGGACATAAAACGCCCCGATAACGGGTTACTTCATCGGGCGGGTAAACACCATCTGAAACCACCTCTACTATATATCCATCTGAATTAACCACTACCACACCATTTTCGATGGGCGGTTGATGGATTGGGAAAACATAATCGGCTTGTAGTTTTAGCATGATTGGGGAATTAATTGGAAGATAGACATAAGACGATAGACTTAAGACATTAGACTTAAGACAAAAGATGATAGACTTTAGACAATAGATATTAGACTTAAGACTAAAGACAATAGAATATCTTAAAAATTTGTGCCTTTGCACGAAACGTTTAGGAAATTGTGTGTGTGAGTTGATTAACATAAACATAATTAGCACAATAGGGTTGAACCATTTTTTTCAAATGCAGAAGAAACAACAGCCTTGTTAATAGGTATTTTAGTGGGCTATTGGAATGGTTGTCTAACCGTTTTTGACCGAATCGTTTTGATATACTCAACTCTTTGCATTCTAACCCGATGTATCTGCTATATGCAATCAAGAAATGTTTATCTTTGTGGCATTTTTATCAAAAGAGGTTTTAAATGGGTCGGCACGAAAAGCAAAACAGACGATAAAACACTGGCAACCTTTCGTTTGTGCGTAACAGATTCAGACAACCCGACACCCTTTTATCCAAAACAAACTTAAAGCCCAAGAGGTACATATTTGCAGCAAAATGTCAACATACAAAGAAGTTAAACACCTTAATCTACCCCAAATAGACCGTGAAATATTGAGCTTTTGGAAAGAGCACAATATTTTTGAAAAAAGCATCACTACCCGCGAAGCAGGCGAGCCTTTTGTGTTTTACGAAGGTCCGCCTTCTGTCAATGGACTCCCCGGCATTCACCATGTAATGAGTCGCACCATCAAAGATTTGTACTGCCGTTTTCATACCCTCAAAGGCAAGCAAGTTCACCGCAAAGCGGGATGGGATACCCATGGACTACCGATTGAATTGGCAGTAGAAAAAACGCTTGGCATTACCAAAGAAGACATCGGTAAATCCATCAGCATTGAGGATTACAATGCTCAATGTCGCAAGGAAGCGGTTAAGTTTACCGATATCTGGAACGACCTGACCGAAAAAATGGGGTATTGGGTGGACATGACCGACCCCTACGTTACTTACGAAAACAGCTATATCGAAACGCTTTGGTGGTTGCTCAAGAAAATGCACCAAAAAAATCTACTTTACAAAGGTTATACCATTCAGCCCTATTCTCCCGCTGCCGGAACTGGGTTAAGTTCGCACGAACTGAACATGCCCGGCGCTTATCTGGAGGTAAAAGATACCTCAATGGTTGCCATGTTTAAGGTCATCGCCAATGAGCAATCGGCCTTTCTGTTTACCTCGTCCGATGAAGATGTTCGAATAATGGCATGGACGACTACCCCTTGGACACTCCTTTCCAATACTGCATTGACCCTTGGTCCGAACATCCAATATGCAAAAGTAACCACTTTTAACCCCTATACTGCCGCACCAGTCAGCGTGATTTTGGCAAAAGACCTCTTGCACAAGTGGTTTACCCCCGATGGTGAAACTGCCCCCATGCAATACGTGGTTCACGACAAACTACTCCCCTATCGGATAGTGGGCAACTATACCGGTAAAGAATTGGGCGGGTTGCGCTACGAACAACTCCTGCCCTACGGCAACCCTATAGAACCTTTGCAAGATGCGACCGATGCGTTCCGAACTATTACCTCCGATTTTGTAACCACCGAAGATGGTACCGGAGTTGTTCACACTGCCCCGTCCTTTGGTGCAGACGACCGCCGTGCCGCTTTGAACAACGGTATCGGCACGTTGACCTTGGTGGACAGGCAAGGTAAGTTCTTGGACACTGTCGGCGAGTTTTCGGGCAGATATGTTAAAGACTATCAAAACGAAGGTGAAAATTTTAAAGACGTAGATGTGGATATTGCCGTCAAACTCAAGTTAGACGGATATGCCTTTAACATTCACAAATACACCCACAACTACCCACATTGTTGGCGAACCGATAAACCCATTCTTTATTACCCATTAGATTCATGGTTCATTCGTGCCTCCGACTATCGCGAGCGCATGGCAGAACTCAACAAAACCATTTATTGGAAACCTGCTTCGACCGGTGAAGGGCGTTTTGGCAATTGGTTAGAAAATCTGACTGACTGGAATTTGAGTCGAAGCCGTTATTGGGGAACTCCGTTGCCCTTATGGAGAACCGCAGACGGTAGTGAAGAGGTTTGTATCGGGTCTATTCAGGAACTGAAAGAAGGCATCCAAAATGCCCTCTCATCGGGTGTTTTAACTGCCGTTCAAACCGATCAAAACGAAGTCTTTTTAGTCAAATTGGGCGATGGTACTTTCGATTTACACCGTCCTTATATTGACTATGTTACCTTGGTTTCTGAATCGGGTAAACCTATGTTGCGCGAACTCGACCTCATAGATGTTTGGTTTGATAGCGGAGCAATGCCCTACGCACAATGGCATTATCCATTTGCATTAAAATCTTTAAAGGGGCAATTCCCCGCCGATTTTATTGCCGAAGGAGTGGACCAAACACGAGGTTGGTTTTACACGTTACACGCCATATCGGTCATGCTTTTTGATTCAGTCGCTTTTAAAACCGTTGTTTCTAATGGGTTAGTGTTAGACAAAAGCGGGGTAAAGATGAGCAAAAGACTGGGCAATATCGTTGACCCTTTTGCCACTATCAACCAATATGGGGCAGATGCTGCCCGGTGGTATATCATCTCAAACTCCAACCCTTGGGATAATCTAATGTTTGACGAAGAAAAACTTTTGGAAGGGTCGCGCAAATTTTTTGGTACTTTATTCAATACCTACTCCTTCTTTTCCCTGTATGCCAATGTGGACGGCTTTACCTACGCCGAAGCCGAAATCCATATTCAGGAACGCCCCGAAATAGACCGATGGATCATTTCTTTGTTGAACACACTCAGTAAACAAGTGGAGGCTTTTTATTCCGATTACGAAGCTACCCGTGCTGCTCGGCTGATAGCCGATTTTGTGGGCGACCATCTCAGTAACTGGTACGTGCGCCTTTGTCGCCGCCGTTTTTGGAAAGGTGAATACAATGCCGATAAAATAGCCGCCTACCAAACCCTCTATACCTGCCTCAGCACTGTTGTTAAACTCATATCGCCCATCGCCCCATTCTTTTCTGATTGGCTTTATGGCAACCTCAACAATGTATCGGGTAAAGAAACCGCCCAATCAGTACACTTAGCCCTGTTTCCCGAAGCAAACGAAGCGATTATTGATACCGATTTGGAAGAACGGATGCAATTAGCGCAAGATGTTTCTTCGTTGGTACTTGCCTTGCGCAAAAAAGTAGAAATAAAAGTAAGGCAACCTTTACAAAAAATTCTCGTTCCTATATTAAATGCAAAGCAACAAACGCAACTGGAACAGGTGAAAGACCTCATCTTGGCAGAAGTGAACGTCAAAGAATTGGAATACATCACCGACACCGGCGGCTTGATAATTAAAAGGGTAAAACCCGATTTCAAAAAACTTGGTGGCCGATTGGGTAAAAACATGTCTTTAGTAAAAGAACAATTAGAAGGCTTAAAAGATAAGCAAGGAAATACGGTAAAAGAAGGGTTCACCCAAGAACAAATAGCCGAATTGGAAAAAAATGGCACTTACAACCTTATGGTAAACAACGAATTGGTAACAATTTCCGTCAATGATGTAACTATTGTTTCCGAAGACATTCCCGGATGGCAGGTGAACAGCATGAACGGCATTACCGTAGCCTTAGATACCCATATTTCTGAAACCCTGCAAGACGAAGGTTTTGCACGGGAGTTGGTCAACCGTGTCCAAAACTTGCGAAAAGAAAAAAACCTAAAAGTTACCGACCGAATTCATCTAACAGTCGAAGCCACCAGCGAACAAGAACAAGTAACACGCGCTGTTACGTCTTTTGGCAATTATATCTGTGCAGAAACATTAACCGACAAATTGGAATTAACCGAGCAGTTATCGCCATTCATTCAAATAGAAGTAAACGAAATGCCGTTAAAAGTACGGATTGAGTAACCTTATAGAATTGCTCATGAAACCCTGCTTTTGTGTTAAATTATGACAATCAACGAACCATTAACAAACAAATATCATTACTAAGCTAACCACACACTCCATTTAATACTTTTATCAGTATTAACATAGTCCGGCAATAAATTAAGAAACTCGTCCAGTAAACTAATTCAAACAAAAAAATACTATGACAAACAACCCTGAATTAAATGACAATGTAGAAGTAAAGGAAAAAACTCATTTTAGCGATGAGGAGTTGCGCGAGTTCAAAGAGTTGATTCTTAGTAAATTAGAACCTGCCCGCAAAGACTTGGTCTATTTGCAGGAGCAAGTAAAACAACTCACCGAAAACCCAAGCAGCAAAAGCCTTGGAGGCGAAGACAGTACCGGAACGGTAGAAAAAGAATACCTCAATCAAATGGCTTCCCGACAACTTCAGCATATCAGACACCTCGAAAACGCATTGATCCGCATCGAAAACAGAACCTATGGTATTTGCCGCGAAACAGGTAAACTCATTCCCAAAGAAAGGTTGAAAGCGGTTCCACATGCGACATTGTCAATTGAAGCGAAAAACAAACAAAACAAACAGCCCGTTTTAAACGGTGCAAAGCCCGAAATCGTGTAGTTAGGCTGCAAGCGAAATAGACTTACCTAACATCAGAAGTGAGTTAGGGTGAGTAAATTATGTGCTTATTACCAACCGCTTCAAAAAAAAAAGCGGACGACGTGTTTTTTGAAAACCCGTATCTTTTGCAATTAAAGTTTAGTATGAGAAGACACCTACACTCATTTGATTAACGACAAACTACTATCCTGTTTTGGGACCTAATAAATCTGTCTTTGCGCTTGTTTCCATCTTTCTTGTTCTTCTAATTGACCAAATTAGCAAAATATGGATAAAAACCCATCTCATGATTGGGGAAGAGATTCATATTTTTGATTGGTTTAAACTTCATTTTGTAGAAAACGAAGGGATGGCCTTTGGGATGAAATTGGGAGGAGACTATGGTAAACTCATTTTAAGCAGTTTCCGAATTATCGCGGTTTTCTTCCTGATTTTCATTTTGCGCAATATCATACGCAAGCCCGATACTACTTTGGGATTGACGTTGAGTTTATCTCTAATTTTAGCAGGAGCCATTGGCAACATTATTGACAGTGTGTTATATGGTATTATATTTTCGGACAGCCACAGCCAAGTAGCCACCTTTTTGCCTGAAGCCGGCGGATATGCAGGAGTGCTTTATGGTAAAGTGGTGGATATGCTACATTTTCCTATCTACCAAGGTTGGCTGCCCGTTTGGATTCCAATCTGGGGTGGGGATTATATCATTTTCTTCCGACCGGTTTTTAATATTGCCGATGCCTCTATTACTCTTGGCGTATTTTCTATTTTAATCTTTCAGCGCAACTTTTTTTCCCACTTTGAAGACAGTAAAGAAACCGCTGAACCCGATACCAACCCATTAGAAACAGCATCGGGCGATTTGACGGAAGCAGAAACCGGTATAGAAAACCAAATAATAGGTGAAACGGAAGAATTAGGTGAAGGCAGTTCGGAAATTATTCCGGCAAGCAGCACGTCAACGCCTTTGTCCGATGCCTTAGTTCACGAACAACTCAATTTAACCGACACGCTTTTGGAAGAACAACCCGAACAGCCGGACGATACTTCCGACACCCCCGCAAGTGATGATGCGACCAAAGAATAGCCTAATCTGTAGAAGGTGATGCTATATTACCGGTGCCGGAACAACCTGCTTGGCAATGAAGAATGAACAGACTTGGATAGCTCGCAAATTATTTTGGATAAACATGATTTGCCAATCTGTTCAAAAACTGTAACTTTATACCGTCATGGAACTTTGAGAATATTTGCTTAGCGGTTTTTAGCCCACAAGTATTCCAATTTCAATTCCAACAACCAAATACAGCATCAAAATTCAATACTTATGAGGCGACTTAACCACACAAACATCGGACTAATGGCAGTGTTGGCAATTGTATTTGCCCTGTCAACCTCTTGCAAAGAAATACCGCCTTTTATTGATTTTACAGAAACCCTGTCTGACACGACCTATATTGATGTGGTAGAAGCACCACAAAACAGAATGGTGATTTTAGAAGAGTTCACCGGTGTGCGTTGTGTCAACTGCCCGGCCGGACACGAAGTTTCTAAGGCACTATTGGCAGCAAACCCCGGCAGGTTTGCTTATGTGGTGCTACATGCCGGTTTTTTAACCCAACCCTACACCGATAGTCAACAAGCGTTTGTCATAGACGAAAGCACCTTTTTATACGATTTTTTGGAAGCAGCGGCAGTGCCTGCTGCTGCCATCAACCGCGTAAAGTTTAGCGGTGAAAACTTTTTATCGCTCCTCAACGCCAATTCATGGGGAGCAAAAGTAACGCAGGAATTACAAAAACCCACTTCAGTTAATCTAACCTTAAGTCGCGAATACGATGCTGAAACTAGAAATCTGCGTATAACAGTACGCATCCATTATACCCAAGCGGTTAATATTGATAATAACCTCAGCCTATTTCTTGCCGAAAGCCATATTGTTGACCCACAGCTAATTCCTGATGGTACATCAAGCATTGTTGAACTCGAATATGAACACAACCACGTGGTTCGAAAAATGCTCACCGCCCCTCAAGGGTTGGTACTGACTGCCGATAAGACTCCGGGAAGGGTTATCGTTAAAGTGTTTGAAACAACATTGCCCGAAGCATGGATTGCCGAAAACTGTGAAATTATCGGTTTTGTACACAATGCAGGAGAGAATAAAGAAATACAGCAAGGTGCTACCATTAAAGTAGTCGAATAAGTTGCGATAATGATTTTTTAACGAGTAAATTGCAATAACATGGAAAATTCTTGGGCAACACCTACCAACGATGGCAGTAACGATTTTTCTCCCGCCTCTTCTAAACAACCTCTATACGCCGGTTTTTGGTTGCGCGCCGTGGCGGCTTTAGTAGATGGTATTATTTTGGGTATTTTTACAGCCATTGTTATTTCACCCATTCTTAGGTTGTTCGGCTATGATTTCAGTTTCGACTTTTCAATCCTTGAAGCTGAAGAAGATATGGACATAGCACTAGCTGCATTAATGCAAAATCTGATGTTTAGCAATGTCATTAATTTTTTAGTGGGGTGGTTGTATTATGCTTATATGGAATCATCGGCGAAGCAAGCCACTTTTGGTAAACAAGCTTTAGGCATTAAAGTAACCGATACTTCACTCGAAAGAGTTGATTTTTCAAAAGCCACTATGCGCTATTTCAGCAAAATTCTATCGGGTATTACTTTGGGTATCGGCTATTTAATGGTGGCGTTTACCGAAAAAAGACAAGGGTTACACGATATCATTGCCGGTACTTTAGTAGTAAAAAAAGAATCGGTAACCACAGAATCGGAATATGTATAACCAATTCGCTTAAACCTCTTTATCTCCAAAAGCAACCCATGAAAAAACTATTCCTAAGTCTTGGCATATTTTTAACCATCACCCTTTTTTATAGTTGTGATTGCGAAAAAGGTTCGGGCAATATGATTACCGAAACCTACGAGTACGATTATTTCGATAAAATTCAAGTGGAAGGCGATTATACGGTGTATATTTATCAAGATACCGTTGCTCAAATTACCATCGAAGCCGAGGATAATATCCTTCCGTTGATAGACACCTACCTAACAACCGATAACCGGTTAATCATAGAAACCGATAAGTGCATCAGAAAGCACCGTCAAATCATTATTACCGTTTCCATGCCCGATGTGCGGGAGATAAGGAGTGATGGCTCCGCCCAAATATCGGTGGTCAGCAATATCAATACCGATGAATTGCGCCTCGAAACCTACGGTTCGGGCAATATAAGCTTAAACACGGTCAATGCCGAATCTCTAATATTTGTAGATATCAGAGGGTCGGGAGATGTCAGCATAGAAGATTTGACCACCCCTCAATTGCGAGTGAAGATTTTCGGTTCCGGCGATTTTGGAGCTAATGGATCTGCCGAAGTTTTTGATATCGACATCTTTGGTTCGGGCAATGTGAATACCTACGGTTTGGATAGCGAAACCTGTGATATCAGTATTACCGGCAGCGGAAATTGCTATGTAACCGTTTACGACCGTTTGGATGTGCAAATTACCGGAAGCGGTAATGTTTATTACAGAGGCAGCCCCGATACCGTAGATGTTTATATAACAGGATCGGGTAGTGCCATCTCCGGTTAATCCGTCATTTGGGGGCAATTGTATCGTTGCTCTAAAGTTCGTCGTCCGTATCGTGCAACAATAGTACCGGAACAGGAGATTTATAGGCCAATCGGCGGGTTACGCTGTTCAGTAACCATCTGTCTAATCGGTCTTTATTCGTCCTTTCTACCATCGCCACCAAGTTAGTTTCCGGGTGCTGTTTGAGGTATTCCGAAAGTGCGTCATCTACATTGGAGTGGTTAATTTCCACCAAATCATACTGCTCTTTTCCTAATATGGCATCGGCTCTTTGTGAAAACCCGGCAAGCCGTTTGTTGTGTGAGCGGGTTTCTTCAATCACTACATGTACAAAATTGGTAAACGCCCCTATTGCATGAGTAAAGCCTTGCAATTTTTGCAGAGTCCGCTCGTTTGCCGATAAATTGGTGGCATACATCACCCTTTCAATATTCGTATAGCGGCAGGTTTCCGGTACAATGAGTAAAGGGCAAGGCAAAGCAGTAGCGATCAAATTTTCCAAAGTAGTGCCAAAGAACAAGTGCCGGATAGTGTCTTTTAAAAAATTGCCGGCCGATAGTTCGCTAAACCATCCCTTTTTCTTGGCACTCACGACTAATAAGTCGAAATGCTGCTTATTTACCTCTTCTATAATGGCTTCGGAGGTGATATTTGGCAGGTAGTGATACATTGCCCTAATGCCGGCCAATGACTCTTTAGAATGTATTTGCTGAACGATGTCGGAAAAGTGGTGATGGGCAAGTTCATCTGCCACGTTCAACAAATGAAGCAGGTTATCTTCTGTTTCAGATTGCCGATGGTCTGACGACAGAACAGTGATACAAGCATTGCTTCGCTGCGCTACCTGAATGGCATAATTGAGCGCACGGGCGGTATGTATGGTAAAGTCAATCGGAATCAACAATGTTTGTAACATAGTTCAATAGTTTGCGCAAATTAGCAAAAGCAGAAATAAAATGCTAATTTAACCGTAATGTTTGAACTGTGTTAAAGAATTGCAAGAAAAAGACGAGTAGAAATATAATTGCGGGTAAGCAATAAAAACGATGAGGCTGATTTTTTAAGTTTCGGCTTTTTGAAGCGAAAATAATAGGTTAATTACAATTCGTATTCTTTAGCACAAAAAGCAGGTTGATTGCCTCCTCAGCATCTTTGTTGTCTCTTTGGGCTAGTTGATATGCCAAATTGGTTGCTTCAATAGCATCCGAACAATTGCCGAGTTTTCGCAGCAGCCTCGCTTTCGTGAGTAAACTTCGGTAACTCTCGCCTTCTATTTTAATGACATTTTCTATCCAATTTAAAGCAGTGGTATAGCTTTTCCGGTCGTTCATATAATTGAAAAACTTTTCTGCCGAAATCAACAATAAGTGGTTGTCATCTTTCCCTTTTGAAGAAAGATATTTAGAGGTTAATGCTCCAAACGCCTCAAAGTTTTTGGTTTCTTCGTAATACTGGGCTTGTATAAAATATCGCTGCTCTTCAATTCGGGGCAAGGAGGCTTTGTCCAATACTTTAAGAATTCTTTCAAATAAAATGTCATCGCGTTGTTGGATGGCCATGGTCAGGCTGTTATAAATAGCGATGGTCAGTTTATCGTTCAAAGCGGGCCCGTAATCTTTTTTATATTGTCCTATATTTTCAAGCAAATAGTCAATTGAATTGCTTTCAACATTGTCCAAAAAATCGTAAATAAACATTTTGGTATCGGCAGCTTCCAACTCATTTCGGCTCAACAGGCTTAGGTAAAAGTTCAACACATTGGTATAAGGATAGTTGTAAGTGCGAAGGAGGTAAATATACTCTTTCAAATCTTTGGTAGTGGCTTTCCCATTTTGCACTTTCTTATTCAATAACGAAAGTTGTTCCGTGTTGGTAGCGTTTCGTTCTTGTAAATGAATCACTTCCTGCGCACTGCCGATTAGCTCTTCGGCGGTATTGATATTTACCGCTTTCTTAACCAATTTACCGTTTGGCTCAAAGTAAAGCAATGCCGATTCCTTACCCAAATTCAGGATATTGGCGATGTTGATATGCTCGGGCCTATCAACGTCTATGTAGAAGTTTAAAAAATTGGAATTGTAGAGCGAACCCACTTTAGCATCGGGATAGACGTTTTGGGCTAATCTTTCACAGGTTTGGCAGTTGCCCGAAGTGGTATGTATAAAGGCAAATGCCTTTTGTTCTGATGCTTGCTTTTTAATGCTTTCTAAGGTGCTGTAACTAAAGTTGATACCGCCTTGTGTATTACCTATCACCACCGGAAAAACAAGCATGGAAAGCAGGAAAAAACAATACAGCCCAAAAGGTTGCTTATTGAAAAAGTTCATGTTGGTCATTTTTCGTTTAAATAGGAGCGCATTAACTTTATGTCGTAGCAAATTTACTGCCATCTTAATTTAAGGCGTAAATGCTTGCATAGTTTCAACCACAAAAAAGGTCTGTTTTTGTGAAAAACTGTACGAAAAGCCCATGACTGGACTGCAACAACCCTCTATCAGATAATTTTTAGTGCCACTTCATCATGAGAAATACAACCACCTGTTTGATAGTGATTTCAAAAGTATGCTCAACAAACCGCTAATGTGTTGTATCTTGCCACTTGATTCCTGCTTTTTATTAGTAAATATTGCTTCGGCAAATGACATTTAAACAACAATATCGGTTTAGTAACAATCTTCTCTTTGATATAGCACTTTGGTTAGTAGCCGGTTTGATGCTGCCCCAATTTGCCTCCGCACAAATACTTAAGAAGGATACGATTAAGGCCGAACTGCGCTATAAAGACATTTTTTTTACAAACGACCGACACGCTTTTGAGACCCGTCAACGCCCCGACACCACCCTTTTTGGATTTCAGTTTTATAGTCCTGTACAGCGGCAAGAACGAATCGCCAGACAAGTAGGTAATGTTGGGCAACCCTATCTTTCATCGGCGTTTGAGTATGACAAAAAGATGGGGTTTCATTTGGGCTTCAGGCAATTTGAACACTATGCCTTTAAGCGGGATTCTGTTCGTTTTTATGCCGGCACCTATCCTTATGCGCATATCAAATACAATATAGGTGGGCAGGAAGAGCAGAGTGCTTATGTTACGTTTGCACAGGCAATCACCCGCAACCTTCGCTACTTGATTGACTACCGGATGATTAACAGCCCCGGTGCATACAAAAGACAGCGAGCCAATCACCAAAACCTTCGTGGCTCAATTTGGTATCAGTCCGACAATAAACGCTACAATGCTATGAGCTACTATTTAAACAATGCCGCTACTGTCCAACAAAACGGTGGCGTATATGCTGAACAATTGCGTTTGGGCGATACCATTAATGTTATTTTAGACGAGTTATTACTACCCCGCACGAACGTGGTTCCGGTAAGGCTTGCCAATGCGGAAAACAAACAACGAAGCAATGAGTTTTTAATTCAACAAACCTATGACCTAATACCAAACACTAAACAGGAAGATGACGATACACTCAACACCGCCCGCGAAGCGAGTACGAAGTTCAGAATAGGGCACGCTTTTAGCGTCAGCAAATTCAAAAATCTATACGTTGATAATAGTCCTCCTCAACAAGGGTTTTACCCCGATTTTTTCATCAGCCGAACCAAAACTGCCGACTCCATCAGCACCCGTAATTGGAAAAACGAAGTATTTGTTTCTTGGATTGCCGGTAGAAAGAAATCAAAAGACCCCACTATTACCCAATCCCATACCATGCGCGCGGGTTTTACCCACGACATCATCGAAGTGAGCCGTTTTACCGGACAAGACACGATTCCCATTCAGGCTATAAATATTGGAAGCATTAGCTACACCACGGAGCGCGATACCATCTTTAATGTAACTCAAGAAAAGCAGGACTTAAATAGTGGTACGGTTTCCTTCTTACTCCAAAGCAATCCTCAATACACACGCTTCCAATATAGTGCCATTGCCCAATATGCCTTGTTTGGTTTTAATGCCAACGATTTATCGGCAGAAGCCAATCTGGAATGGTTATGGTCAGAAAAGTGGGGGGGTATAAAGGGTAAATTACTTACCTCGCGACTAACACCTGATTATATTACCGAGTCCTATTTTTCAAATCACTACCGGTGGAACAATTCCTTTAATAAGACAAATGCCCTGCATCTTTACATCGCATATTTTAATCCTAAGTTAAATGCGGAACTGACCTACTCGGCGCATACTTTTACCGATTTAATTATTTGGAACGAGCAAGCACAACCGCAACAATTGCCCGAAGCCATAAACGTCAGTCAGTTGATCCTCCAAAAACATACCCAATGGCGAAACTTTTTTTTGCATAGTTGGATAGGATTACAGTTATCCAGTTCCGGTAAGTTGAAACTGCCTTTGTATTGGACACAATCGCTGGTATATTGGCAGAAACCGATGTTTAACAATGCCCTTTTGATGCAGTTGGGTTTTCTGTTTAATGCGCAAACCAAATATTTTACCAATGCTTACATGCCTGCCACCGGACAATTTTACCTGCAATCCGATGAAGAAATCAAATCCTACCCGATGTTGGAAGTTTACAGTTCCTTCAAAATCAAAAGGGTAAGGCTGTATGTAAAAATGGAACATATACATCAAGGTATCTTAAAGCAAAAAAGTTATTTCACCTCTCCCAATTATCCGGGCATTGACCGGATTTTCAGGTTCGGGGCTTCCTGGATGTTTTACGATTAGAGAAAGTGTAGTCCTTTTTCTACCCGAATACATCCAATAATATGCCTTTATTAAAATCTAACTTTTACAATGTTGTCAGGATATAACAGATTGTTTGTTTGAAAAAAACATAATTAAGCGACAACAAGCCAATCAAAAACGAATCGCTTTGTATCGCACCCTTTCGATGACGCAAACAATAATGGCTATCGAATTTAAAGACAGTTAAAAACTGGAAAGAAACATGTTGATATCCTTTGAACATTCTGCCTGACATCTCGATTTAATTGTTATATACTACCTCATAGAACAGTCCTTCCACAACCAAAATCGGCCTTTCGTAAAAAGCAAGAATATCCGACCGATAAAAACAATCCAGCAACTACCCTTATAACCCAACGCTATAGAAATATGAAAGAACAGAGAGTATTACTCCCTCACCACCTTTCCTGTAAAAACCTTTGCCCCGTTGTGGAGAGTAACCATGTAAAAGCCATGTGGAAAGTGAGTCATGTCTAAAACATATTGATTGATGCCTACAGTTGGATGAAGTGTTGCATCAAACAAAAGCCTACCGATAAGGTCGTACAGTTTCAGCGCGATGGGCTGGGTTTGAGTAGAAGTATAAGTAATAGTGGCAGTATTTTGGGTAGGGTTTGGGGCAATGAAATGGGAGGCATCAGGATTAAAAAAGTTAATGAGCAAATTTTCATACCAAGCTATTTTATCGTCATTTTCAGAAGCCGACAACACATCAATATCCCCATCCCCGTCCAAATCGGCGACATAAACAGACTTTGCACGGTTGGCAAGTGTAGTGATGACTTGCATTCCGTTAAAGTTGCCTGCACCATCGTTTTCATACCAGGCTATTTTATTGTCATCCATAGAAGACGACAAAACATCCATATCGCCATCATTATCTAAATCGGCTGCATATACAGAACTTGCGGTTTCAGCAAAAGTAGAGATAGTTTGTTGTGAGCCGAAATTTCCTGTGCCGTCATTTTCATACCACGCAATTTTATTATCATCTAGAGAAGCAGATAACACATCTAAGTCCCCGTCTCCATTTAAATCGGCTGCATAAACATTGTATGCACCATCAGCTACAATAGTGATGATTTGCTGAGAGCCAAAATTTCCTGTGCCGTCATTTTCATACCACGCTATTTTATCGTCAAGAATAGAAGCCGACAACACATCTAAGTCCCCATCCCCATCCAAATCGGCGGCATAAACAGAAAAAACTTTATCTGCTGCAGTAGAGATAATTTGCTGAGTATCAAAATTGCCCATGCCGTCATTTTTATACCAAGCTATTTTATCGTCACCCCAAGAAGCCGATAAGACATCTAAGTCTCCATCTTCATCCAAATCTGCGGCATAAACAGAACTTGCATACCATGTATTTGTTGTAAGAACTTTTTGTTCCCCAAAATTGCCCTCTCCGTTGTTTTCATACCAAGCTACTTTATTGTCAAACAAAGAAGCCGACAAAACATCTAAGTCTCCATCGCCATCCAAATCGGCGGCATAAACAGAGTTTGCATACCAGGCATTTGTAGTAATAATTTGCTGTGAACTAAACTTACCCATGCCGTTGTTTTCATACCAAGCTATTTTACTATCTTCATAAGAAGACGATAATACATCTAAGTCTCCATCACCATCCAAATCTGCTGCAAATACACAACTTGGTGAACTTGCAGTAAATGAGAAACTTATTAGATGCTCAACAAAGTTGCCTTCACCGTCGTTTTTGTACCATGCTATTTTATCGTCAATACTAGAAGCCGACAACGCGTCTATATAGCCATCACTATCCAAATCAGCGGCAAAAACATCGCTTGCACTTACAGTATTCGTTGTGATGATTTGTTGTGCACTGAAGTTACCAATACCATCGTTTTCATACCAAGCTATTTTATTGTCTAAATAAGAAGCCGACAATACGTCAGTATTTCCATCACCGTTCAAATCAGCAGAAAAAACTGACTTTGGGCCATCAGCTAAAGTAGAAATGATTTGCTTTTCGACGAAATTGCCAGTGCCGTCATTTTTATACCACGCGATTTTATCACTTGCTAAAGAAGCACAAACCAAGTCAAAATCACCATCATTATCCATATCGTCAGCATAAAAATAACTTACGTTATCCTCAGAATTTGATACAACATGCTTCGTTCCATAGTTTCCTGTTCCATCATTTTCATACCATACTAATCTATCAATACTCCAAAGTGCATAAGCCGACAAAACATCTATATCTCCATCTCCATCCATATCTACGGCATAAACAAAGTACACTTTTTCTGCAAATGAATCAATTATTTGGTATGTGCTGAAATTGCCGGTACCATCATTTAGCCTCCAAACTATATTATTGTAATAAGAAGAGCCGTACAAAACATCAATATCTCCATCGTCGTCCATATCAGTAACATAAAAAGAATCTGCTCCTGCACCGGCACCAACAATAACTTGCTGCGCTCCAAAATTTCCAGCCCCATCATTTTCAAACCACACTACATGACGATTAACGATATTTGAAGACAGCACATCAAAATCCCCATCGCCATCCAAATCGGCAGCATAAACATAGTTTGCACCTATGGCAGCATTAGTAATTACTTGTTGCTCTCCGAAATTACCGGAACCATTGTTTTCAAACCATGCTATTTTACCGTCACCTGAAGAAGCCGTCAACACATCTAAATCACTATCACCGTCTAAATCAGCGGCATGTACACAGCATGGACTATCTGTTTCACTTGTTCCAATTATCACCTTCTGCTGACCAAATGTGGTTTGTGAGGCTACTTCTATCGAAAATAGACAAGCTATTGTCATGTAAAACAAACTTACCGAAAAAGAAAATTGAGTTTTCATGGTACAGTACTATTACAAAGTTGCTTTCTCTTGAATAAAATTTATTATAATCCTACTAAGTATAAACCAAAAAACGAATCACAAATTCCCTAAAGTCAAAAAATTGCTGACGGCTGTATATAAAGTCAAATGTAAAAATAGTATGAAAAGCGAATCTTATACTGTTTTGTCTAAATAATTATAAATCAAAAAGATCTTACCAATAATTAGATCCATTAGACATTACAAAACAACTAATTTCTGTACAAAGAAACTGTGGTTAAATTTTCATAGTTATGATGCGGTTAAATTTGCCAAAAAAACCACGTTAACTTTGGTATAACCTAAATAATGAGGTGAATTACTAAATATTGAAAGTCCTTAGTTAGATTGGTCTATGAGCATACTCTAAATCATTTAAACATTAGCTCATCTCTTTTTTTTCAAAAAAAACAACCATTTTGAACTGGTAAATTACTATCTTTGCGGCGAAATTAAAAGATAATTAACTGTGGGAAGTAATATTTTGGTCAGCCGATTGCTAAAGTTTTTTGTCATTGCTCTTATTATTGCCTTCAAGGGATTGGTTTTACAAGCCCAACCACAAGACCATAGCCACGATGGGCATGATCATAGTCAACATGGACACGACCATAATCATGACAACACGCCTATTCAAGCCACACCAATAACCGCCGGTCAACCCGATAGCCATGCCGCAGATAATCATGGTGGCGAGAAAAAATTGGATGTCGGCAGTATTATCCTAAATCACGTTACCGATGCGAACGAATTTCATGTAGCCGGAAACTTTTCAATCCCATTGCCTTGTATTGTCTATAACAAATACCAAGGGTTTGATTTTTTCATGTCCAATGTATTTCATCATGGTCATCAGTCTCACAATGGTTATGTGCTGGATCATGGCGTACTGAAATACGTTGACGATGCCAATTTCCCAAAAACAGGCTCTGTGGCTGTTGAAGATATTCACGATGGCGATTTACATTATCAGGGACAAGTTTTTAAAGCCAGTCGCTCTGCTTTCTATGATTTCTCTATCACAAAGGTAGTATTCACCATGTTACTGGCTATGGCCCTGATGCTTTGGTTGTTTATCGGCGTTGCCCGTGCTTACAAAACCCGCATGGTTCCAAAGGGATTTCAATCTTTCGTTGAGCCGATTGTTATTTTCATCAGAGACGAGGTAGCCAAACCTAACTTAGGTCGTCATTATGAAAAATACATGCCTTATTTGCTCACCGTATTCTTCTTTATATGGATTAGCAACATGATAGGGCTGATTCCTTTCTTTCCGGGCGGCGGTAATGTTATGGGAAATATAGCGGTAACCGCTACGTTAGCGTTGTTTACTTTTATCCTCACGAATACAGCAGGTAACAAACATTATTGGGGACATATCTTCAACCCTCCCGGTACCCCCTTCCCCATCAACCTCATCATTATTCTCATCGAGTTTCTATCCGTTTTCATTAAGCCCTTTGCTTTAATGATACGTTTGTTTGCCAACATGACGGCAGGCCACATCATTATTCTCAGCTTGGTGAGCATTATATTTATTTTCGCAGAATTTGCCGGAAATGTTGCCGGATTTGGCGTGAGCATCTTTGCAAGTCTGTTCATATTGTTTATGAACGCTTTGGAATTATTGGTTGCGGCATTACAAGCTTATATTTTCACGATGTTATCAGCTGTGTTTATTGGTCAAGCAATAGAAGAGCCGCAACATCATTAATCTATATTTTTCTACAAACCCACAAATATTTTATTTATGGAACTTTTAGGTCTTATTTTACTACAAGCCGCCGGCGTTACCGGTAAAATCGCTGCTTTAGGTGGCGGTATTGGTGCAGGTTTGGCAGCCTTAGGTGCCGGTGTTGGTGTAGGCCGTATTGGTGGAAGCGCAGTTGAAGCAATTGCACGTCAGCCCGAAGCTGTTGGTGATATTCGCGCCAACATGATTTTGGCAGCCGCTTTGGTTGAAGGGGTAGCTCTCTTTGCCGTAGTTGTTTGTCTGTTAACGCTTTTCTTCTAAAAGAATTTTAATGCAAAACTGTTCCCCGAGCGGACGGCAAGGGGACAGTTTTATTTCCTGCATTTTTTATTTGTTAACTCATTATTGTAATAATAGCAATATCCATGCTTGTACTACTCTCATCCGCTTTAATGACCCCTGATTTAGGGCTTATATTTTGGACTACTCTCCTATTTTTGGCACTATGGTTTTTAATGGGAAAATATGCGTGGAAACCACTCATGGGTGCCCTAAAAGAACGCGAAGGCAGTATTGAAAACTCTTTGTTTCAAGCCGAAAAAACGCGACAGGAAATGGCCGAACTTAAATCAACTCATGAGCAATTGCTCATCGAGGCGAAAGAAGAGCGCGCGCGAATTATTAAAGAAGCTAAAGAAATTAAAGACTCTATCATCACTGAAGCCAAAGAAAAAGCCAAGGCTGAGGCAAGGAAAGTAATAGAAGACTCCGCTTTAGAAATACACAATCAAAAAATGGCGGCAATTACTGAAGTGAAAAACCTAATCGGTACTTCTGCAATTGAATTGGCAACAAAAGTGCTTCGCAGAGAATTAAACGACCCAAAAGCTCAGGAAAGCTTTGTTGTCCAAGAACTAAACAACATCAAACTTAATTAAGTAACGCTTCTGTAACACTAACGCTTGCCGGATTGCGATCCTGACTCTTTATGGGGATGGTTGCAACATCGCAAGTAGTTTGAACACAACAAGTGAATACCAAATATTGACTTTAACACCATAACGCTTCTGTCATGTCTGCTATACGATTAGCCTCTCGATACGCAAAATCATTGTTGGACCTTGCTATTGAAAATAACAAGTTGGAGCAAGTATATGATGATATATTAGAGTTCGACAAGGCTTTACAGAGCCGCGACTTTCTCCTGATGTTAAAAAGTCCGATTATTAAATCGGATAAAAAGTTGGCTATTTTAAAAGCTATTTTCAAGGACAATTTTGAACCTATGACCACCGGATTTATCAATCTCGTGGTGACCAAACATCGCGAGTTTTATCTGCCGGAGGTCATTACCGCTTTCAAAGAACAGTACAAAGAGTTGAAACAGATTGCTACTGCCAACCTTGTTACGGCAACTCCGGTTAACGAACAACTTCTTGAACAGGTGAGAGAAATTGTACTCAATCAAACGGGTAAAAAATGGGTGGAAATTACCAAAAGTATTGACCCTACAATTTTAGGCGGTTTCATTCTTACTTTTGACGATAAACAATACGATTGCAGCATCGCCAATAAATTGTTCGACCTGCAAAAAGAGTTTAAAGAGAACAAATATATTCGACAGTTTTAAATCAGCATTTGGAAATTTGCTTTTTATAAATCAGTAATTGACTAAATTCTAACTATATACAACAAGACTATGGTAGAAGTAAGACCGGAAGAAATATCTGCGATATTAAGGCAGCAACTCTCCAGCTTTAAATCAGAAACCGACCTTGAAGAAATTGGTACGGTATTGCAAATTGGCGATGGTATTGCCCGCATCTATGGGTTGACCAAAGTACGGGCAGGTGAGTTAATAGAATTTGAAAATGGAGTAAAAGCCGTTGTGCTTAACTTGGAAGAGGATAATGTTGGTGCCGTGTTAATGGGGCTATCGGGAGCGATTAAAGAAGGTGATACGGTTCGCCGTACCGGTCTTATTGCTTCTATCAATGTTGGCGAAGGCATGATTGGCCGGGTTGTCAATCCATTGGGAGAACCCATTGACGGCAAAGGCCCGATTACCGGAGAGCGATATGAAATGCCGCTTGAGCGCAAAGCTCCCGGGGTAATTTACCGCCAACCGGTGAACGAACCTCTCCAAACCGGTATCAAAGCCATCGACTCTATGATTCCTATTGGACGCGGACAGCGCGAGTTAATCATTGGCGACCGCCAAACCGGTAAAACCGCTATTGCCATTGACACCATCATTAACCAAAAAGAGTTTTTTGAGCGTAATGAAACGGTTTACTGCATCTATGTAGCTATCGGACAAAAAGCCTCAACGGTTGCCAATATCGCCCGAACTTTGGAAGAAAACGGAGCAATGGAATATACCGTGATTGTCAATGCATCGGCTTCGGACCCCGCACCGCTACAATTTTATGCCCCCTTTGCCGGTTGTGCTATTGGTGAATTTTTCCGCGACACCGGCCGTCCTGCTTTGATTATTTTCGATGACCTTTCTAAACAAGCAGTAGCCTACCGTGAGGTTTCTCTTTTGTTGCGTCGTCCTCCCGGACGCGAGGCTTATCCCGGCGATGTATTTTACCTGCACTCTCGCTTGTTAGAGCGTGCCGCTAAAATCATTAACAACGACGGCATTGCTGCAAGCATGAACGACCTGCCCGATACGATTAAACATTTGGTGAAAGGCGGTGGCTCATTGACCGCATTACCCATCATTGAAACACAAGCAGGCGACGTTTCTGCTTATATCCCGACCAACGTGATTTCTATCACAGACGGTCAAATCTTCCTTGACCTCGGTTTGTTTAACTCAGGTGTTCGACCCGCTATTGACGTAGGGATTTCGGTCTCTCGTGTAGGTGGTAATGCTCAGATTAAACCCATGAAATCGGTTGCCGGTACGCTGAAACTCGATTTGGCACAGTACAGAGAGTTGGAAGCTTTCTCCAAATTCGGTTCAGACCTTGACTCTGCTACCAAAGCGGTATTGGACAAAGGTTCGCGTAACGTGGAGATTTTGAAACAAAACCAATACACTCCTTACTCGGTAGAAAAACAAATTGCTATTATTTATGTCGGTACAAAAAATTTGCTCCGCAATGTGCCCTTGAATAAGGTGAAAGAATTTGAAATGACTTTCCTTGCCAGTTTGGAAAAACGTTTTCCCGATGTCTTGAGTAAACTTCGCGAAAAGAAAGGCAACATTACCGATGAAATTGGTAACACGCTGACCACTTTGTCAAACGAAATTTCAAGTCAATATAATTAATCAATTTAGGCAACACTCCGCCAATTTGGTGGGGTGTTGCCTCTTTTCTATTCATTTTGCTAAACTTACCTTTTAATATATGGCCGGTCAATTAAAAGAAGTTCGGATTAGGATGCAAGCCGTTAAGTCAACGCAGCAAATCACCAAGGCTATGAAATTGGTTGCTGCTTCTAAACTGCGTAGAGCACAAGACCGAATTATAAAAATGCGTCCGTATGCCAATAAGTTGTACAGCATATTAGGCAATATCGCTTCGGGAGGATTGGGCGATGTAGATATGGGCTATACTAAAGAACGACCTGTCGAAAAAGTGCTTATTATCTTGCTGACCTCCGACAGAGGTCTTTGTGGCGGTTTTAATGCAACTGTCGCTAAGTTGGTAAGAGGGTTGCTCAATCATAAATATGCCGCTCAACGGGATAATGGAAACATTACTATTCTTAACATCGGGAAAAAAGGCTATGAAGCCATGAAAAAAGAAAAAGGCATAACCTTTATCACCGATTATATGAACCTATTTGTCGAGCTTACTTTTGAAGGAGTGTCTAAAGTAGCGGAAAGGGTGATGGAAGATTTTGAAAAACACCAATTCGATGTGGTGGAAGTGGTTTATAACCAGTTTAAAAACCAAATTACCCAACTTCCTACCGTTGAGCAATTTCTACCTATTCAAAAGTTGCATCCCGGACCTACAACAAGTGCCAATACGGCCAATGACAACATGAATAATGATTTTATTTACCAACCCAGCCAAAAAGAAATCATTGAAGAGTTGGTGCCTAAAATCCTGAAAACACAGTTTTACCGATACCTGTTGGATAGTAATGCCAGCGAACATGGTGCGCGGATGACCTCTATGGACAAAGCTACCGATAATGCCGAAGAATTGCTAAAAGCACTCAGCATTCAATACAATCGTGTTCGACAAGCGGCTATTACCACCGAGTTGACCGAAATTGCCGGTGGCGTATCGGCTTTGCAAGGATAACTACTAAGCAAATTATACCAAATACCCAAAAAGCCTTGCCATGTTGCAAGGCTTTTTTTGTTGGACTCATGCAGAGGTGCTGTTCATTGGTAAACCTATTCTTACCAAATCCTAACCTGTGTTTCCAAACCGTTTTTGTTATCTCAAAAAGGTTAGCAATCACTTTTTTGTCCATTTTTAGCACCATTTTATACGGCGTTGCGGCTTTTGTCTTACATTAGCAACGCAAAGTAAAAAATCTACAAACATAATGTCGTGCTATTATGTCAAAGCCACATCAACCGTATATATTACCCCATATACACCTGCCCGAAATAACCATCAAAAGTATTGTTCTTGGGGCAGTGTTATCGGCCATCTTATCGGGTGCCAATGCCTATTTGGGCTTGTTTGCCGGCATGACCGTTTCGGCATCTATTCCTGCATCGGTTATATCGATGGCGATTTTGCGCATGTTCAAGCGCAGCAATATATTGGAAAACAACGGCGTGCAAACGGCGGCTTCTTCAGGTGAGTCGTTAGCTGCCGGGGTTATTTTTACATTTCCGGCTTTGATACTCATGCAATACTGGACTGCCTTTAATTACTGGGAAACGACCTTGATTTCGCTTTGCGGCGGGTTATTGGGAGTCATGTTCACCATTCCCTTACGGCGAGTTCTGATAATAGAGGAGCAACTCCAATTTCCGGAAGGCGTGGCTACGGCAGAAGTGCTTAAAACCGGTGAAACCGGAGGCAAAGCAGTCAAGTTTTTATTGATAGGCAGTATAGCCGGAGCTTTAGTAAAATTGTCCGAAGCGGGGTTTAAACTTTGGGAAGGTGTTTTTGAAAAAGGGGCATTGCTCCAACAAAAGGCTTTTTTCTATTTTGGCATTAACCTGTCGCCGGCGTTGATTGCGGTGGGCTATATCGTGCGGCTTCGCATCGCCATCTTAGTATTTTTGGGAGGGGTGATTAGTTGGTGGATAGCTATTCCGGCATATATAGCAGTTAATGGTGTCCCTGCCGATGCCGATGCTGTTACGTTGGGAGGTCAAATATGGAATGCCAATATCCGTTATCTTGGAGCGGGTGCCATGCTTATCGGCGGGCTTTGGGCGTTAATTAATATTCGAAGTGCCTTATTTTCTGCCTTAACTCAAGGAATTACCGCTTTTAAAAAATCCGGCACCCAAAAAGAATCTTCAACATTGCGCACGGAGCGCGATTTTCCGATGTGGTTGATTATGTCTTTTATAGGTGTGCTCGTGGTAGCTATCTTTTTTATATACCATAGAGAAATAGATATACTGCCTGTTTCCATTTTTATGACGGCGGTAATGGTCGTGGCAGGGTTTTTATTTTCGGCAGTGGCGGGCTATATGGCCGGTTTGGTCGGAAGTTCAAACAATCCTATTTCGGGTGTAACTATTGCTACTCTGTTGGTGGCTTCTTTATTGTTGCTTGTGTTTTTAGGGACCGGATCGGTCAAAGGCCCTGCCGCTGCGGTACTCATTGGCGCGGTAGTATGTTGTGCTGCGGCAATGGCGGGCGATAATATGCAAGACCTCAAAGCAGGTTATATATTAGGAGCAACCCCCAGTAAACAACAAATCATGCAAATTGTTGGTGTCGTTGCTGCAGCATTAGTGTTGGCACCGGTACTGACCTTGCTCAATACGGCTTATGGATTTGGCCCCCAAACGGCTGCCAACCCCGATGCCTTGGCAGCACCACAGGCTACGCTCATGCAAAGTGTGGCTCAGGGCGTGTTTGGCGGCAACCTGCCTTGGCTCATGATTGGCTTAGGCATTTTACTGGGTGCTATCATTATTATAGCCGATGTCTATCAAGAAAAACGGGGTGCTTCTTTTAGGTTACCCGTTTTGGCCGTAGCAGTCGGTGCTTACCTGCCATTTGAATTAGACAGTGCCATTATGTTGGGCGGTCTGATTTCTTGGTTTGCCGAACGTCAACTTGCCAAGTCTAACAACCTGAAAGAGAATACCCCACCTGAAGAAAGTTCACAATCGGGGCTACTCTTTGCCTCCGGCTTAATAACCGGCGAAGCCTTAATCGGCATTGCTTTAGCCGTACCCGTTGCCATCAGCGGTTCGACCGATGTGTTGGCATTACTCCAACATCCGTTAAGCAGTTGGGTAGGGGCAATGGTTTTGGCCGCCGTTTGTACAGGCCTGTACTTCAGTGCTGTTAAACCTGCCGAAAACAACGAACGAACAGATTGATGCTACTTCCATCCATTTGCTTTGAACTATTTTACCATTCAACATTAACTTATCTTTTGGCGTATGAAAAAGCTACCGTTGCACTTGCAGATATTGTTGTTTATGATTTTGGGCGTTGTATTTGGCATCATTGGAGCATATACAGGGTTTAAACCTTTTATCGTTGATTGGGTAAAACCCTTTGGTACCATATTTATAAATGCCCTAAAACTGATTGCCATACCATTGGTCATCGCTTCACTTATAAAAGGCGTATCCGATTTAAAAGACATTGGAAGTTTGTCGAGAATGGGGTTTCGCACCATCGGGATTTTTTTGGTGACTACACTTTTTGCTATTATTTTGGGTTTGCTTTTGGTCAATGTCATCCGTCCCGGTAACTTTATCAGTGAAACCACCCGACAAGAATTAGTCACGGCATACAGTTCGCAGGCATCCGGTAAAATAGAGTTGGCACATGAACAAAAATCGGCAGGGCCTTTAGATCCTTTGGTTGATTTGGTTGCCGATAACTTCTTCCAATCTGCAACTAACAATAGCAATATGCTGCAAGTCATTGTATTCGCATTGTTTTTCGGTGTTGCAATGGTGATGATACCCAAAGAGAAGGCTCAGCCCGTTAAAAACTTCTTTGACGGGTTTAACGAAGTTATCCTCAAAATGGTTGATATCATTATGTTGGCAGCCCCCATAGGTGTATTCGCATTGTTGGCAGCCTTAGTGGCCGAATCTCCCGGCATAGATTTATTTAAAGCACTGATTGGATATGCTCTTTGTGTGTTGCTGGGCATTGGTATTTTGTTGTTTGTGCTATACCCATTTTTAGTCCGAACTTTTGCCGGAATTGGCTTGCGTCAGTTTTGGTCTGCCATGGCCCCTACCCAATTGGTAGCATTTTCTACCAGTTCGAGCGCAGCCACACTTCCTGTAAATTTAGAGCGCACCGTGACTAAACTCGGTGTGGATGACGAAGTTGCCAGTTTCGTGCTTCCCGTAGGTGCAACTGTTAATATGGATGGCACCAGTTTATATCAAGCAGTAGCGGCAGTGTTTATTGCACAAGCATTTGGAATAGAGTTGTCGCTTTCGGCTCAAATAGGCATTGTATTTACTGCTTTACTCGCTTCAATCGGGTCGGCACCGGTACCGGGTGCTGGTATGATTATGTTGGTCATTGTTTTGGCACAAGCAGGCATTCCCGAAGCCGGATTAGCATTGATTCTGGCTGTTGACCGTCCTTTAGATATGTGCAGAACGGTTGCAAATGTAACGAGCGATTCTACGGTAGCAGCAATAGTAGCCCGTTCATTGGGTAAAATCAACCCGCCCATTCCCGATTAGTCGTAGTATAGATTGGCGGTTACTAACCCATTCAATACACCTCTCTACTTTCTCAACAACAGATAGACAGGCAGGTGGTCGCTGTAACCGCCAAAGTATTTGTTGCCCCCATACGTTTTGTTGGGTAGCTTATCACCTTTGTCGTTGGTAAACAAAATCCAGTCTTGCTTATAAATATAAGCATCATCGCTGTTCAATCGTATGCCATCTGAGGAGTTCAACAAACTTTCTGAAACAATAAATTGGTCCAGTGTATTCCAATTCCCTTGGTGATTATAGCTACCTTCTCCGGCTAATTGTTTTGGAAGCATCAGGTCGTACAAAGTACCATTGTTGATAGGGTCTTTTGATTTGGGGTGAACCGCTCGCAGCCCTTGGGTTATGCTGTTGTTTTGGGGTTCGTCATTAAAATCGCCCATTAATAAAATTTTAGCCTTGGGGTCTGATGCAAAAATACCATCTATTTTTTTGCGAGCCACGGCGGCGGCGGCCATCCTTCTGGGTTCGCTCTTCTCTTGTCCTTCGCGTCTCGAAGGCCAGTGGTTGATGAACAGGTGTAACGGCTCTCCTCTAAAATTGCCTTGCACATAAAGAATATCCCGTGTGGTGGTTTGAGGCTCTAAATCAAAATGAACCCGCAAGGGTTCTGATTGGGTGGGGGTAAAAGCTTGTTTGTTGTATAACAACGCCACATCAATCCCGCGGGCATCGGGCGAATCGTAATGTACGATGCTGTATGTTTTATTGGCGTTGGCTTTGGTGAGCAAATCTTCCAATACGCGTTTGTTTTCAATCTCGCACAATCCGATGAGTGAAGGCAAACGTCCGTTGTTGCCCAGGCTGTCTAATACTTTGGTTAACTGAGCAAGTTTATGTTGATACCGTTCGACAGTCCATTTATTAGGGCTGTTGGGCAAAAAATCCTCATCGGCTGTTTTGGGGTCATCGTCTGTATCAAACAGGTTCTCGACGTTGTAAAAAGCCACGATGTCGGTAACTTTGCCTTTAGCTTGTTGATTGTTGTATTGAGGTAATTGTTTAGCCTCCTGACAATTTTCAAAAATTAATAAGAAAAAGGAAACGATAAAAAGAAGTTTGCTCATATTGTTCAGATTTCAACATTGGTAAAGCCGCGTAATCAATACAAATGTACGCCACAATCGGAAATTGTTTGTTAAATCACCGGCATACTTGCTACATGGGATGTAATAACGATGAAAAAGCAATATTCAGTACCTTATTACCCATGACCGTTTCACCTCTTTCAAGTATTTTGAAATGAATCAACCTCTCAATTCATCCGCTTTAACAGCCTTTGAATGGATATCCACAGAATTAAGTTTCTTGCATAAAAACTAGCACAATTAACACTTACGGCTTGTTTATTTTGAAAAAGCAAACCTGCCGTTTGGAATCGTTAACAGACTAAAACATAGACAAATTTACTATTTAAACTAAAAATATCTTTACTTTAATGCAACATTTACCCCCCTACTTACGTATTACTATGTAATTCTAACAACTTACTTAGAATTTAGTTGTTTGGGTTTAATAAGGGTTTAGCCTTCTTGCAGGAATGTAGGAAGGTTTTTTTTTGCCTTTATTTCTGGATTAAAGCTTGCCTAATTATTTGGTTTTCATATTCAGTTTTAAAAAAGCAAGACGCATGAGCAACCGGTTTGGCAACAGCAAATGAGTAAGCCGATACAAGAAACCGATATAACCGCCCGGAATAACCATTTCTTTACCCTTGAACAAAGCGTTATATCCATACCACGCAACCGCCGGGGCATCTAAAGAGTCAAAATGACGGAAGATGGCCGATTTTTGCATTCCTGCCACCTCAATAAATTTGGTACGGGTAGGCGGTGGGCATAGCGTTGTTACGGTAATGCCGGTTTTGTGTTGCTTTAATTCAAAACGCAATGCTCTCGACATCGAAAGCACGAAGGCTTTAGTCGCACCATACACACCAAACAACGGGTTGGGTTGAAATGCGGCAACAGAGGCTACGTTTAAAATTCGTCCCCGCTGACGGGTTATCATATCGGGTAAAAACAATCGGGTCATTCGATAAACCGCCCCACAATTTAACAAAATTGAGTTGTACTCTGCATCTATATCGTTTTCGGCAAAATAACCAAAAATGCCAAAACCCGCATTGTTGACCAACACATCTACCGGCATCCCCATCCCACGCACTTCGTTATATACTTCCTCCGGTGCATGGGCATGAGTTAGGTCTTTTTGTATGGTTGATATTTTCACTTTCGGAAATTGCTGTTCCAATGCAGCTTTAGCTTCGGCTAATTCTTCGGCAGGTTTTGAGACCAGTATCAACCGATACCCATCAGCGGCAAATAATTTGGATAGTTCAAAACCTATCCCACTGGACCCGCCGGTGATTAAAACAGTAGCGCTATTCACTTCCATATTGCAGTATTCTTTATTCTTGTTTAAACAAGTATGCGGCAAAGGTAGTAAATAAGCAGTTTGCTTACCTAAAACTATCGTCAGGCACTCAACTGTTTTTTTTCTTTTCGATTTTGAACTAACGTTTTTTTCTTTTCATAGGGCGAATGGCAGAACTGTTTCCATTAGGTTTTTTTTAATTGAAATTGTTTTTCCAAAAAAACTGTTGTATCGAATTTTTTTTTAGAAATAAGTGGTACTTTGACCCGCTTTAGACGCATCCACCACAGGAAGCAAACCCTTTTCTTTCATTCATTCATTTACCAACCGAAACAACAAACTTAATATGGCCATAGAATTACATGCCCTAGATGTTTTTATTATATTTCTGTACTTTGTAGTCGTATTTGGTGTAGCCTATTGGGCATCTAAAACGGCAGGCGATAGTTCCGACCAGTTTTTTTTAGCCGGACGCAATTTAGGATGGTTTGTGATTGGGGCTTCTTTGTTCGCCTCCAATATAGGCTCTGAACACTTGATAGGACTAGCGGGAAGCGGCTTTTCCGAAGGGGTTCCTGTGGCACAGTACGAGATATGGGCAGGGGTTATTCTGCTTATTCTGGGGTGGGTGTTTGTTCCTTTTTACCTCAAAAGCGGAGTGGCCACTATGCCTCAATTCTTAGAGTTGCGATATTCCAACAGTGCCCGCACCTATTTGGCGGTGATTTCGGTCATCGCTTATGTATTGACCAAAATATCCGTAACCATCTTTGCAGGCGGGGTCGTCTTGGAAGCTATCGGTATGGATTTTTGGGTAGGCGCACTGTTATTGGTTACAGCAACAGGCATCTACACCATTTTTGGCGGGCTGAAGGCGGTGGCTTATACAGACACGATGCAGATGTTTGTTATGTTCGCCGGGGCTATTGCAGTTACTTATTTTGGCTTAACGGCTTTAGGCGGTTGGGATGAATTATGGAATATCACCCTCAAAGCTTCATCGGAAGCCGGTAACACCACCGGAAGCAACAGCTATTTTGAAATATGGAAACCGATGGACCATCCCAACTATCCATGGACAGGCATTTTGTTTGGTGCTCCTATTTTGGGTATATGGTACTGGTGTACCGATCAGTTTATCGTTCAACGGGTGCTGTCTGCCAAGAATATTCAAAACGCCCGCGAAGGCACTATTTTTGCGGGTTTTCTCAAAATGCTACCCTTGTTTTTGTTTGTCATTCCGGGCATTATCGCATTCGCCTTGTATCAAAAAGGCTTATTACCAAGTATGCCGGTGGTTGATGGAGTGCCCGAGTCCAACAAAGCCTTACCGGCTTTGGTCAAAGATGTCTTGCCCATTGGCTTGCGAGGATTGGTCGTAGCAGGTTTGTTTGCCGCATTGATGAGTTCGCTGTCTTCAATGTTTAATTCCAGTTCAACGTTGATAACCCTCGATTTTTACCAAAAATACCGTCCTCAAGCCAGTCAAATAGAGTTGGTCAATGCCGGTAGGATTTCTACTATTCTATTGGTATTGTTTAGTTTACTTTGGATACCGGTCATTCAAAGTGGTGCCCTTTCCAATCAATTATTTTTATACCTGCAAAGCATACAAGCCTATATCTCCCCCCCAATTGCAGCGGTCTTTCTATTAGGCATCTTTATCAAACGCCTCAACGGGCATGGGGCGATGGCTGCTCTCATATCCGGTTTTGTAATTGGTTTGTTGCGTTTTCTGTTAGAAATGTTTTATAAATCATCGCTTCAAGAAGGCTCGCTGATATTCCAATTTGCAGACATGAACTTTTTGCATTTTGCCATTTTGCTCTTTGTGATTTGTTCGGTGGTATTGATTATCGTGAGTTTACTTACTCCGCCACCAACGGCTGAACAAGTTGAGCATGTTACCTACGGCGATAAGTTTGACAAAGAAAGCATTGCAACCATTGACATTGTACTATCTGTACTTTTGTTTGCTGTCATTGTCGCTCTATGGTGGGTATTAAGAGGGTAATGCAAATCTTGAACTACTTCATCGTGTAGCAGGATTGATAAACCGGTTTCAAAATCTTCGCATCAAGGTGCCGGGCAAGTAAGCATCTGCTTGCCGTACCTTCTCTGACACGGATTTTGTCAATAGCAGCATGAGTTGAAAACCCCATAGGTTTGCAAACCTATGGGGTTTGACATAATCGCTACCTCCCGTAAAAAACACACCACACATCGCTGCCACTTTGTTACGGCTTTCCTTTGAATGGGAAATCCATCCTGATTTCATGGAAATTTGTTGGCAATTTTCCTGATGATAGCGGTGATACTGGTTTCGCCTAAACTACTATCTCGCTATCTACCCACCACTTGCTAACATTTATCCGGTACGTAAGGTCAATGAAGAATGATTTACCAAACTTCATGGAATAGATTATTTACCGACATTCTGAGAAAGGGCTATTTTTACCAACAAAACACCCCTGATATTTCAAAGCAAAGCCCCGCTCTTTCAACCAAAACCATTTACAAAAATTGGTAATCAAACGTATCCTTCTTATATTATCTTTTAGAAGATTGAAGTCAAATTACTCCCCTGCAAGAACACCTTGCACCCCTGTTAAAAAGCAAAGCCCCCCTGCAATGAAGCAAAACGCCCCTGCAATAGAATAAAGTCCCCCGTGTTTTTGAAAATATCCAACCGACATAAGTATTTGCACCTCCTGTTTTATCCGAAAACGCCTCTGCAATGAAGCCAAGCCAACCTGTTTTGGGGCAAAGCCCCCCTGCAAGGGTTTTTGATGCCTTTGTTTTATTTCAAAACGCCCCTGCAATGAAGCATTGTCAACCTGTTTTATCGAATTGTCAACCTGCAAGGGGTTTTTGTCAACCGTAAAATTTGGCTGTTTTACCCTTTTTTGATAGCGCGAAGCCGTCATGAGAGGTTTTCCCTTTTGGGTGGGTGGTAGTTCATGTATTGGCGGCTGTTTTCAACTCATCTCCCATACCCTAAACCTATACGTTTTTTGTAAAAACGTATAGGTTTCAATCAGATTTTGTCGTACCGTTTTTGGCAAAGAAGGGGAAGTTTTAGCCCACCTCCCTGTAATAAATCGGACGACACAATATTATTTAATTGTTCATACATTACCATCTACACATCCTCTTCCAGTTAACTCATTTCCAACAAATTTCCCAAGGCAAAAACACTATATGCCCAACCACTATTTTCAAAAAAGCAAATAGTATAAGTATAAACTGAAATTAAGTACGCAATCAAGTAGTGAGGGGAAAAGATAAACTATCGAATTCTTTTAAAAATAAATTTTTTTTTAAAAAAAACCGATTTATAATTTGTAAATTGTGCTAAATTATTACTGAAAATAATTTTTCGATGCTGTTTGAGCTACGTACAGCAATTATATCAACAACTTAGTAGCCCGCACAAACGGATATTAAAGTTGGAGAAAGGTTATGTACACTGAAAGAAAAATCAAAGTTTTAGTTGCAAAACTTTCGCTGCCAAAGTTTTGCAAGGATAGCATCACAACCTACCCCTGTTTCAGGATATAAGACGTATTGACAAAAGTAGGAGTTTGCGAAGTTAAAGTGGTCCCGGTAGGTACTGTGGGGCTATAAGGGGTATTATTTACCCTATCAAACGGTGCCGGACAAGTACACTATACTGTTTTGTGTTCCATTATTGATTTCACTATGTAAAAAAAGCAACAATGTCCAGAAGGTGGGCGATGCTTTGGCTTTAGTGCCAAACTCTGAAATATTCACTTATCCGGAATTTAAGTATTGGCTCATGCTTATTCATACAACCCTGTTGTCTGAGTCCTCGTAACTAAAAGGCAACCCCAATTTATTAAAATAACTTTCATTAATCTCACATTTACATTTTACATGAAAACAAGAATTACCTTTCTGCTTACCCTGCTGTTTGCAACCCTGCTGTTGCAGGCACAAACACCACAGGCAATTCCCTATCAGGGAGTAGCCCGCAATGTAGCAGGCAATCTCATTACCAATCAGAACATCTCTTTGCGTTTCAGCATTCACGATGTAATACCCACCGGAACCATTGTGTATCAGGAAACACAAAGTGCTACAACCAATGCCCTGGGTTTATTTTCGGTAAACATTGGCACAGGAACCCCGTTATTCGGCACTTTTGCAGGCATTAACTGGGGCAGCGGCGCTAAATACAACCAATTAGAAGTAGATATTACCGGCGGAGTAGCCTTTGTAAATATGGGCGCTCAACAAATGGTGAGCGTGCCCTATGCCCTCTATGCCGAAAAAGCAAACGTACCGGGTGTAGCCGGACCGCAAGGGCCTCAGGGTCCCCAAGGTCCCATCGGGGTAACCGGCACTACCGGACTAACAGGCGCTGCCGGCCCCACAGGCCTAACCGGCTCACAAGGTCCCACCGGAATAACCGGTGCTACCGGAATAACCGGCGCAACGGGTTCCCAAGGCCCCATCGGGGTAACTGGTGCAATTGGTACCCAGGGTCCCATTGGGGTAACCGGTACTGCCGGCCCAACAGGCCCAATCGGTCCCCAAGGTCCCATCGGACTAACAGGGGCTACCGGACTAACAGGGGCAATTGGTCCCCAAGGTCCCATCGGGGTAACCGGTGCTGCCGGACCAATTGGTCCCCAAGGTACAATCGGGGTAACCGGTTCTACCGGCCCAACAGGCGAAATCGGTCCACAAGGTTCCACCGGACTAACCGGTTCTACCGGTCTCACAGGCGCAATTGGTCCCCAAGGTCCCATCGGGGTAACCGGTGTTACCGGACTAACAGGTACTACCGGCCCAACAGGCGAAATCGGTCCCCAAGGTACCATCGGGGTAACCGGTGCTGCCGGCCCCGCAGGCGCAACCGGACTTACCGGTCCTGCCGGCCCACAAGGCACCGCCGGAAATGATGGCGCAATTGGCCCGCAAGGCACCATCGGGGTAACCGGTGCTACCGGACTAACAGGTGCTACCGGCCCCACAGGCCCAATCGGTCCCCAAGGTACCATCGGGGTAACCGGTGCTACCGGACTAACAGGTGCTACTGGCCCCGCAGGCGCAATTGGCCCGCAAGGTACCATCGGGGTAACCGGTGCTACCGGCACGACAGGGGCAATCGGTCCCCAAGGTCCAATCGGTGTAACCGGTGCTACCGGACTAACCGGTTCTACTGGCCCCGCAGGCGCAATTGGCCCGCAAGGTACCATCGGGGTAACCGGTGCTACCGGATTAACAGGTGCTACCGGCACGACAGGGGCAATCGGTCCCCAAGGCCCCATCGGGGTAACCGGCGCTACCGGACTGACAGGTGCTACCGGCCCAACAGGGGCAATCGGTCCCCAAGGCCCCATCGGGGTAACCGGCGCTACCGGACTGACAGGTGCTACCGG